>DATMJI010000105.1:0-8716 GCA_035553895.1 Acidimicrobiales bacterium
TGGTCGTCTCCACCGGTGTGGGCGGCGGCGTGGTGCTGGACGGCCGCCTGCTCGACGGGGCGGGGGGCAACGCCGGCCACATCGGCCACGTGATCGTGGTCCCCGAGGGCCGGACCTGCGGGTGCGGGGCCCAAGGCTGCCTGGAGGCCGAGGCGTCGGGCCCGGCCATCGCCCGGGCCACCGGCCGCCCGGCCGCCGAGGCGGGCCCCGAGGTCGTGGCCCGGGTGGGGACCCTGGTGGGCCGGGCGGTGGCGTCGGTGGCCAACCTGGTCGACCTGCGCCTGGCCCTGGTGGCCGGCTCGGTGGCGCTCGGCTTCGGCCCGCCGTTCTTCGCCGCCGCCCAGGCCGAGCTCGACCGCCGGGCTCGCCTGGAGTTCTCCCGCGGCGCCACCATCTCTCCCGCCGGATTGGGAGACGCCGGCCCCCTGATCGGAGCGGCGGCCGTGGGCTGGCGGGGCCTCGGCGCCGACCTCCTCGCCCGCTCCCGTTCTCGCCCGCCGGTCGCTTCGGGAAACGAGGAGGTCTCCGGGCCAGAGGCGGGCGGGGGACCGTGAGCGGCGGGCTGCGGTCGCCGTGGGCCGCGGTCGTGCTGGCCGTCGCCCGGCGCCCGCCGCTGTGGGCCAGCGCCACCCGCCAGGCGCTTCGCCTGGCGCCGCCCGGGTGGTGGCGGAGGTGGCCTCCCGTGCCGGTGCCCGATCCCGCCTACCTCCGCTTCCGGCTGGAGACGGCCTACGGTGACGCCCACGGCCCCCCCGAGGCGGCCGACGTGGTGGCCTACCTCACCTGGTGCCGGCGCCAGGCCCGCGGGCGTTGACCGGTGGCGGGGCAGGGGCGCGCCGGCGGGGCGAGGCGATCTGCATGCCGGCGAAGCGGTGCCGCGGGTAGCGTGCTGGCCGGTGAGCAGGGCGCTGGTGCTCAACGCGAGCTACGAGCCGTTGTGTGTGGTCCCGGTGCGGCGCGCCGTGGTCCTGGTCCTGGCCGAGAAGGCGGACGTGCTCCACGACACCGGCACCGTCATGCGCTCGGAACGCCTGCGGGTGCCGGTGCCCTCGGTCATCCGGTTGCGCTACTTCGTCCGGGTGCCCTTTCGGCGCCGGGCCTCGCTGAACCGGCGGGCCGTCTTCGCCCGGGACGGCTCCCGCTGCCAGTACTGCAACGGCCCGGCCGAGAGCATCGACCACGTCCTGCCCCGGAGCCGGGGCGGCCAGCACGTGTGGGAGAACGTGGTCGCTGCCTGCCGCCCCTGCAACGCCCGCAAGCGCGACCGGCTGCTGTCGGAGAGCGGCATGGAGCTCCGGCGCCGCCCCACCGTGCCCCGCGAGCTCACCTGGATCACGGTGGCGGTCGGCACCATTCCCACCCATTGGGAGCCCTATCTCGAGACCGCCCTCTCGGCGTGAGCACCGGCGCCCGGGCGCCGCTTCCCGAGGTGGTGCCCGACCACATCGAGGTACTCCGGATCGAGATGGCCCTGGCCCGTCCCTTCACCAGCGCCCACGGGACGGAGACGGCCAAGGAGGTCGTCCTGGTCCGGGCGCTCGGTCCAGACGGGTCCGAGGGATGGGGGGAGTGCGCCGCCCTGGGAGCGCCCACCTACACCGGGGAGTGGGTGGACGGGGCCGAGGCCGTGCTCCGGCGCTTTCTGGTGCCGGCAGCCCTGGCCGGGCGCCCCTCCGGCGTGGTCGGCCATCCCATGGCCAGTGCTGCACTCGAGGCCGCCGTGCTGCACCTGCGCCTGGCTGCCGGCGGGACGAGCCTGGCGGCGTGGATGGGAGCGGTGCGCGACCGGGTGGCCTGCGGGGTGGCGGTGGGGATGGCCGGCTCGGTCGACGAGTTGGTGTCGGAGGTGGCGGCCCTGGTGGGCTCGGGGTACCGGCGGGTGAAGCTCAAGGTGGCTCCGGGCTGGGACGTGGAGCCGGTGACCGCCGTGCGCTCGACGTGGCCCGACCTCGCCCTCGGCGTCGACGCCAACGGCTCCTACGACCGCCACCACGTGGAGGGACCACTGGCCCGCCTCGACCGGCTGGGACTGGTGGAGATCGAGCAGCCCCTGGCGGCCGGTGACCTCGTCGGCCTGGCCGAGGTGGCCCGGCGTCTCGATACCCCGGTGTGCCTCGACGAGTCGGTCACCGCCGTCACCGATCTGGAGACCGCCCTGGCCCTGGGGGCGGTCGACCACCTCAACCTCAAGCCGGGCCGGGTCGGCGGCGTGGCTGAGGCGCTGCGGATCCACGACCTGGCACTGGCCCGCGGGCTTCCCCTGTGGATCGGGGGCATGGTCGACACCGGGATCGCCAAGGCGGTCAACGTGGCCCTGGCCGCCCTGCCGGGCGCCACCCTGCCCGGCGACCTGCCGGCCAGCCGCCGCTGGTTCGCCGGCGACCTGACCGAGCCCTGGGAGGTCGAGGCCGACGGCACCATGGCGGTACGGCCCCTCGGCCCGGTCCGCCTTCCGGGCTCCGGCTGACCGGCGCCCACGTTCGGCGGGACCACGGCGGCGCTCGGCGCCGTCAGGGCGCCGGAGAACCGCCGGCGCAGGCGTAGCTGATGAGGGAGACCCCGCTCAGCTGGGCGCCGGTGGCCTCGGCGGCCGCCTGAGCCTCGGGCGGGACCGACTGGGCGGCCAGAGCGGCGACGGTGTCGACGTTGGCCCTGTCCTCGGCGGAGAGGGGCAAACCGAGGGCGAGGCGGACGGCCCGGGCTCCGGCCACCAGGCGCAGGGCCCGGATGGTGTCGCCGGTAAGGGCGGTCTGGCCGGCCACCGCCTCGACGGAGGCCGGGACCGACAAGCGGTCGCCAGAGCGATCGCGGTTGGCCAGGGCCCGGCGATGGTGGTCGAGGGCCGAGCGGTGGTCGCCGCCAACGGCCGCCAGGCGCCCCTGGTGGTACTGGGCGGCGGCCAGGGCCACCCGGTTGCGACCGGCCTCGACCAGGGTGACGGCTTCGTCCAGCAGCTCCTGGGCGGCGTCCAGCTGGGCCAGGTCGAGGTGGGCCCGGCCCCGGCCCACCAGGGCCCGGGAACGCACGCCTCCCCGCTCGCCGTTCTCGCTGAGGACGAGGGCTTCGTCGAACAACGGGACCGACGCTCGGGGATCACCGGCCATGAGCTCGACCTCCCCGGCCAGGGCCAGGGCCAGCCCGACCACCGGCGGCGCACCCGTCCGGCGCGCCACCTCGATGGCCTCCGCTCCCCGCCGGCGGCCGGCCTGGTGGTCACCGAGGACCGCCTCGAGCTCGGCCAGGTACGCCAGGGCCAAGGCCACCCAGATGTGGTTGTCCTCCTGGCGGGCGAGGGCCAGGCCGTCGCCGAGGTGCTTGCGGGCGCTGGCGACGTCGCCCTGGTGGAGCTGGACGTGACCGAAGCCGATCAGGCCCATGACCAGGGCCTGGCCCTCGAGGCCGTCCCCGCAGGCCAGGCACTCGGCCAGGGAGGCCGACGCCTCGGAGAGGTCCCCGCTCAGGGCCCAAGCGAAGCCCTGCATGGCCAGGGACTCGACCAGGGTGACGACCTCGCCGTGCCGGCGGGCCAAGGCGACGGCATCGTCGAGCACGTCGATGGCACCGGGCGGGTCGGTGAAGATCCTGGTCACCCCGATCAGGCTCGAGAGCCGGGAGAGGACAGCGCCGTCCCCGGCGGCGCCGGCCAGGGCCATACCCGCTTCCACCGCCGGTCCCACGGCGGCGAAGTCGCCGAGCAGGCAGCCGATCAGGCCCGTACCCCACAGGGCCTTGGCCCGCGCCGGGGCGTCGTCCGGCGCCGCCGCCAGGGAGCGGGCCAGGTAGTCGCGGCCTTCGTCCAGGCTGCCCTGGGAGATCCAGAAGCGGGTCAGGCCGGCGGCCAGGGCCAGGCCCCGCTCGGCCTCGTGCTCCACGGCCCGGTCCAGGGCGGCCCGCAGGTCGGCCCGGATGGTGGCCAGCATGGCCAACACCTCGCCCTGCTCCGAATCGGCCGGACCGGTGTCCACCCGCTCCACCAGGCGTGTGCACCACCGCAGATGCCCCCCCTCCAAGGCGTCGGTCTCGCCGGCGAGGGCCAGCTTCTCGGCGGCGAAGTGGCGCACGGACTCGTGCAGGCGCCACCGCCGCCCTTCATCGCCGTCCAGGCGCACCAGAAGCGATCGCCGGGTCAGCCGCGCCAGCACGCCGGCCACCCCGTCGCCGCCGATCCGGTCGGGCGAGCACACCTGGGTGGCGGCGCCGGCGGTGAAGGGTCCGGCGAACACCGAGAGCCGGCGCAGCAGCAGCCGCTCGGACTCCGAGAGCAGGTCGTAGCTCCATTCCAGGGTGGCGCGGAAGGACCGCTGCCGCGGCGAGAAGTCGGTGCGGTCGGTGCGCAGGAGCTCGAAGCGGTCCTCGATGTTGGCCTCGATGTCGGCCAGGGAGAGCTCGCCCACGCGGGTGGCCGCCAGCTCGATGGCCAACGGGACGCCGTCGAGGCGCCGGCAGATGCGGGCGATGTGGGCAGCGCTGGCGGTGTCGAGGGTGACCGGCGCCGCCGACCGGGCCAGGAAGAGCCGGGCCGCCGGGTTGGCGGCGACCTCGTCGGGAGCGTCGCCGGCGGGCGGCGACAGTGGCTGGACCGGCCAGGCCAGCTCGCCGATGACTCCGAGCTCCTCCCGGCTGGTGGCCAGCACCCGCACCTCGGGGCACTCGCGCTGCAACCGGCACACCAGATCGGCACAGGCGTGGAGGACGTGCTCGCAGTTGTCGAGCACGATCATCAGCCGCTGGCGGCGCAGGTGCTCGGTCAGCGTGTGCACGAAGGGCTCCCCGGCCCGCTCCCGCGTGCCGAGCACCGCCCCCACGGCGTTGACCACCAGCTGGGGTTGGCTGACCAGGGCCAGATCGACGAGAAACACCCCGCCGGGCATGGTGGCCACTGCGTCCGAGGCGGCGTGGACGGCAAGGCGGGTCTTGCCCACACCGGGGCCCCCGGACAGCGTCACCAGCCGCTCCCGGGCAACGAGTTGGGCGATGCTGCACAGCTCCGACTCCCGACCCACCAGGTCGCTCTGGGGGGTGGGGAGATTGTGCCCGGCGTCGCCTCCGGTCGCCAGGGAACCGTCGATGCCGGGCATACCTACCGTCATGGGGCCCGTACCGTAGTCCAGGGCGAAACGAGCACCGCGAGTCCGGATGGGTGAGCCATACCTCGGCGGCCAGGCCCGGCCGCACCGCTGGCGATCGGCGGCGGTCCGGTCAGGCGCCGAGGACGCGGATGCGGCCCGTTCCCGCCCGCGTCGACCCCACCACGGCGGCCCGGTGCCCGCTCCCGCCCAGGCGCTCGACGGCGGTCGCCGCCCGCTCGGGGCGGCAGCCGAAGAGCAGGCCCCCGGAGGTCTGGGCGTCGGCGAGCAGGAGCACCGTGGTGCCGTCCACGCCGACGACGTCGATGCGGTCGGAGACCCAGTCGAGGTTGCGGTGGGTTCCCCCGGGGACGCACCCGCCGGCGGCCAGCTCCCGGGCCCCGGGGAGTACGGGCACGGTGCCGGCCCGGAGGTCGACGTCGACGCCGGACTCCTCGGCCATGCGGGCCAGGTGGCCGAGGAGGCCGAAGCCGGTGATGTCGGTGGCACCCGTGGCACCGGCGTCCAGGGCCACGGCGCAGGCCTCGGCATTGCTCCTCGTCATCGAGGCCACCGCTGCCTCGGCCACCTCCGGGGGGGCCAGGTCCCTCTTGATGGCGGTGGCCACGACACCCACGCCGAGCGGCTTGGTCAAGACCAGGTCTTCACCGGGGCGCAGGCCGGCGTTGGTGAGCACCCGGTCGGGGTGGACCTCGCCGACGACGGCCAGGCCGAACTTGGGCTCGGGGTCGTCGACGGTGTGGCCACCGGCGGTGACGAAGCCGCACTCGGCCGCCACCTCGGCCGAACCGGCCAGGACCTCCCCCAGCAACTCGGTGGGCAGCTCGTCGACGTTCCAGCCCACCAGGTTGAGCGCCAGCAGCGGCTGCGCCCCCATGGCGTAGATGTCGGAGACGGAGTTGGCGGCGGCGACACGGCCCCAGGTGCGGGCGTCGTCGACCACCGGCGTGATGAAATCGGCGGTGACCACCAGGGCCCGGTCGTCGGCCAGGCGCCACACGGCGGCGTCGTCACCGGTGTCGGGACCGACCAGCAGGTCGGGATGGTCGCTCGGGATGATGCGGCGCAGGACCTGCGCCAGCTCGCCGGGGGCGAGCTTGCAGGCTCAACCGGCGCCGTGGCTGAACTGGGTCAGCCGGCGGTGGGGCGGTGCGGGACCCATCGGTCGTTGACTCTACTGGTGTGGTGGAACGAGCCTGGATGGTGGCGCACGAGGTCGGGCGAGCCGGGCCGCTCCACGCCCGGGACCTGGTCCCTCCCGTCCGGCGCCGGGTCGAGGTCTTCGAGGTGGAGGCGCCGGCGCTGGTGCTGGGGAGCACCCAGCCCGAGGGTCACGCCGACCGGCCGGGGCTGGTGGCTGCGGGGGTCGACCTGGTCCGGCGCCGCAGCGGGGGAGGGGCGGTGCTCCTCGAGCCGGGGGGCAGCACCTGGGTGGACGTGATCGTGCCCGCCGGTGACCCTCTCTGGGACGGCGACGTCGGCCGATCGGCCCATTGGGTCGGGCGGGCCTGGGCGCGGGGCCTGGCCGACCTGGGGGTCGCCGCCACGGTGCATACTGGTGGCCTGGTCGCCTCCCCCTGGTCCCCGTGGATCTGTTTCGCCGGCCTGGGCCCCGGCGAGCTCGTCGCGGCCGGTCGCAAGCTGGTGGGCATCTCCCAGCGCCGCTCACGAGCCGGTGCCCGCTTCCAGTGTGTCCTGCACCGCCGCTGGGACCCCCAGGGGATCCTCTCCCTGCTCGCCCTGGAGCACGGGGACCGGAGCCGGGCGGCGGTCGAGTTGACCGGCGTGGCCGCCGGCGTCGACCGTCCCCCCTCCGAGGTGGTCGACGCGCTGGTCGCCCACCTCCCGCCGCCTCCGGGCTGACGCCGGGATCCACCCGACCCACCGGTCCCCTGCGGCGTCGGCACCTGGTGGGGGAAAGTGGAGGGAAAAGGGGTTGACGGGAGGGAGAGTGGGTAATAGGGTCAGTCCCGTCCCTGCTTTCCCGACCAGATCACGGAGACCAACCGGTGTTTCTCGGGGAGTTCGATCGCTCCCTCGACCCGAAGGGGCGGGTGGTCCTGCCCGCCGAGCATCGGGACGAGCTGGGAGAGACCGGGTTCATCACCAAGGCGCTCGGCGGGTGCCTGGCCATCTTTCAACCCGAGGAGTTCAAGGAGGTGCTGGCCAAGATGGAGGACTACGCCCGGCTCGGCCGGCAACAGCGCCGCCGAGCCACCCTGCTCACGGCCGGCGCCCACCAGATCGTCCCCGACAAGCAGGGCCGCATCGCCATCCCCGCCAACCTCCGCCACTACGCCGGGCTCGACGGCGAGGTGAAGGTGGTGGGCGGCAATGCCCGCATCGAGATCTGGGACGTGGGGCGCTGGCGCGCCGCCCATCCCGAGGGGGACGAGGGGTTCGACCCCGACGATCCCGCCCTGGCGGCCCTGGGCGTCTGAGCCGGCCCCGGCCGGCGGGACGATGCGGGCCGACGACGCAGAAGAGATCAGACAAGAGAGAGGAGGAGTCGAGACGACGTGAGCACGGCGGCCGGGGACGGTCGTCGCTCATCTGCAACCCCCCGATCGGCGTGATGGACAGCCCCTACTCCGCCCGCTGCCATCAAGGTCGATCGGGGAGACATCCCGACGGGCGCCGCCGATCGGGGGGTTGCAGATGAGCGAGGCCTCCTTCCCTCACCTGCCGGTGATGGTGCACGACGTGGTCGACCTCTTCGCCTCCGTTCCCCCGGGTGTCGTGGTCGACGCAACCGTCGGTGGTGGCGGCCACGCCGAGGCGCTGTTGTCGGCCCATCCCCACCTGCGGGTGCTGGGCCTCGACCGCGACCCCGACGCCGTGGCCGCCGCCAGCCGGCGGTTGGCGCCCTTCGTCGAGCGGGCCCAGGTCCGCCTGTCGCCCTTCGACCGTCTCGCCGACGTGATGATCGACCTCGGCCACCACCACGCCAGCGGCGTCCTCTTCGACCTCGGGGTCAGCTCGCCCCAGCTCGACCGGGCCGAGCGGGGCTTCAGCTACCGCCGGGAGGGACCCCTGGACATGCGCATGGCCGGCCCCGGCGCAGGGGGTCCCACGGCCGCCGACGTGGTGAACGCCACCCCCGAAGCGGATCTGGCCGGGTTGATCGCCGAACTGGGCGGCGAGCGCTTCGCCGCCCGCATCGCCCGGGCCATCGTGGCCGCCCGGCCCCTGGCCAGCACCACCGAGTTGGCTGCGGTGGTCCGAGACGCCATCCCCGCACCGGCCCGGCGCCGGGGAGGGCACCCGGCCACCCGCACCTTCCAGGCCCTGCGCATCGCCGTCAACCGGGAGCTGGAGCTGCTGCCCGGCGCCCTCGATGCCGCCATCGGCGTGCTGGCCACGGGAGGGCGGTGCCTGGCCCTGGCCTACCACTCGGGTGAGGACCGCATCGTGAAGTCCCGATTCCGCCATGCCGTGACCGGAGGGTGTACCTGCCCGCCGGCCCTGCCGTGCGCCTGCGGAGCCCGCCCGGTGGCCCGCCGCATCCGCAACGGCACCCGCACGCCCAGCGCCGGCGAGCAGGAGTCCAACCCCCGGTCGTCGAGCGCCCGGCTGCGAGCGATCGAGAAGATCGACCACCCCCCGTCCCCCCGAGGTGCCCCATGAGC
>DATMJI010000106.1:0-9294 GCA_035553895.1 Acidimicrobiales bacterium
GGGGTGGGCCGTCAGGGGCCGGGGTGGTTGCCCGGCCGGGGCTTTTTGGCCCGGGATGGGGCCACCCGGGGGGGCTCGTTGGGCTGCTTGGGGTACACGGGCGGCCACGGGGCGTCCATGAGCCCGGCGGCCATGTCCCGCTCGTGGAGGGCCAGCAGCGGCTCCAGGGACTGCGGCTCGGCGTACATGCCCGCCCAGGGGTCGCCCTGGGTCGCCACCCGCTCGGCCACCACCGGCATGGTGAGGCGGTCGGGGTGGAAGTCGTCGTCGAGCTCGTCCCAGGGGAACGGTGTTGACACCTGGGCGCCGGGGCGGGCCCGCACGCACCACGCCCCGAACACCGTCTTGTGGGGGGCGTTCTGGTTGAAGTCGACGAAGACCCGCCGGCCCCGCTCCTCCTTCCACCACGCCGCCGTCACCAGGTCGGGATGGCGCCGCTCCAGCTCCCGGGCCAGGGCCACCGCCGCCGAGCGCACCTGGTAGCTGTCCCAGCGGGGCTGGAGGCGCAGGTAGACGTGGATGCCCCGGTTCCCCGTCGTCTTGGGCCAGCCCCGCAGTCCCAGCTCCTCCAGCAACTCCCGCACCCGCCGGGCGGCGGCCGCCACCAGGGGGAAGTCCACCCCAGGGGTGGGGTCCAAGTCGATGCGCAGCTCGTCGGCGTGGTCGGGATCGTCGGCCCGGGTGGGCCACACGTGAAAGCCCAAACAGCCCCGGATCACGGCCCAGGCCACGTGGGCCAGATCGGCCGCCACCAGGGCGTCGGAGCGGGTGCCGTTGGGGGTAGAGACCTCGGTGGTCTGCAGCCAGGTGGCCGAGCCGGGCGCCACCCGCTTCTGGAAGAACGAGCTCCCGCCAGCTCCCTCGGGGAAGCGCTGCAGGAGCACCGGGCGCCCGCCCATGGCCGCCAGCAGGGGCTCGGCCACCGCCTGGTAGAAGCGGATCAGGTCGAGCTTGGTCTCGCCCCGCTCGACGAAGAAGACCTTGTCGGCGTGCGAGACATCGAGCCGGTGCCCGTCGAGCTCCAGGGTGACCTCGTCCCCTGCCACCACCGTCACGCTAGTGGCGGCGTTCTCGGCGCGGTTCGGCCCCCGAAATGGGGGCAGACCGCGCCGAGAACGGAAGCGGCTCAGGTCAGGCCGGCGGCGAGGCCAGGCCCCCCTCGACGAACAGGTTCAGGGTACGAGCCAGGAACGAGCCCATCTGGTCGCGGCGCACGGGTTCGCCCGGGGCGAACTGCCCGGCCCCGGTGCCCTGGGCGATGCCCTCGGCGCTGACGGCGTTGATGGCCGCCTCGTGGGCGCTGTCGTCGTCGTCGCTGAAGTAGTCGGGGCCGGCCCCCAGGTCGGCGCCGACAAGGTCGGCGGCACCGGCCAGGAAGGTGGCCATCTGGCCCCGGGCCACCTCGAGGTCGGGCCCGAAGCAGTTGGTCGGGGACCCGCCCACCCCGCCCCCGACCACGCCAGCGGCGGCCAAGCGCAGGATGGCGTCGCGGTGGGGGTGGCCGGCGGGAACGGCCAGGCCCGGGTCAGATGGGCACGAGAAGTCGACATCGGCCGGCGGCAGCAGGCCGGGATCGGACCGGTCGATGAGGCGGGCCACGAAGCTGGCCACCTGGCCCCGGGTGACGACCAGCTCGGGGCCGTAGCGATCGGGTGGGCGACCCCCCGGCCCCCCGCTGGCGATCTCGTACCAGGCCAGGCACTCGACGGCGGTGGCGTGCACGTTGCCGGCGATGTCGGAGAACCGCCCGCCGGGAACCGCGCCGGGCGGGCAGGCGGTGTCGATCCTCGCCGGGGGCGGCAGCTCGGGCTCGGGCACGACGGTGACGGTGGCCGCCTTGTCGGCCGCCGCCGAGCGCACCAGCGGGAGCTGGTCGTAGAGAGCCTGGCCCGGGCACTCGGTGTCCCCGGCGTCGCGGTGGCCGGAGATGGTGCGCAGGGTGCGGGTGGCACCGTCGGGCCCGGTCATGGTGGTCGAGGCCTGGGGGTCGATCCCCACCCGGCCCAGGCGCCAGCCCAGAACCTCGCCCACGGCACCGAGGGAGGCGCTGGTGGGCTGGACACTGCGGTGGTCACCGAGGACGGCCACTCCCACCGAGCCGGTGTTGAAGCCGGCCACGTGGGCGCCGATGACGTTGCGGTCGATGCCGCCGGCCCGACCCTCCCAGATCTGGCCCGAGCGGTCGACCAGGAAGTTGTAGCCGATGTCGTCCCAGCCGTTGACGTCCATGTGGTAGGCCTGGATGCCCCGCAGGATCCCGGGCACGTCGGCGGGGGCGTAGTCGTTGGCGCTGACCGTGTGGTGGACGAAGCCCGCCCGCAGGCGGGCCGCTGCCTCAGGGATGTCCTTGGGTTCACGGGCCCCCCACGACGAACGGCTGGTGATGGGCGGGGCGTCGGGATCCGACGCCGCCGCCAGCACCAGGGGTTGAGCCCCGCTGGCCCCGGCGCGCACCAGGTGGACCTCGACGTCGCCGGCACCGTCGGGCACCTCGAGCTCGTAGCCGTCGGCCTCCTCCACCCAGATGGGCTCGCTCACCCGGCGGGGGTTGGCGTCCTCGCCCGAACCCGGTTCGGCCCGGTCCTCGAAGTCGAGCTCGACCCAGCCGTCCCAGGTGCCGGCGGTGCGCACCCGCACCCGGCCGCCCTCGGAGCCGGCCCCGGTCCAGCTCACGCCGAGGAGCTGGAAGGCCTCCAGGTCGACCTGGCGGGTGGCGGCGCCGGCCGCCGGGTCGGCCCCGGTAGCGGCCGGGAGGTCGAGGGTCTCGGTCTGCGCCGGAACGCCCCCGGCCCCGGCCAGCTCCACCGGGCGGGCGGGGGCCAGGCCCAGGGCGAGGAGGGCCACGAGGGCCACGGCCAGCACCGGCGAGGAGCTGTGGCGCAGCAGCTGGCCAGCGTGGCGGGTGGGGGTGACGTGCACGTGAGGCTCCCGGGGAGGGGTCAGAGCGATGCCGGCTCGACCTCGCCTGCGGGCCTGGTGACCCGCACCACGAGGTCGGCCAGCAGACCGATGACGATGAGCTGGAAGGCGGCGAAGAAGATCAGCAGGGTGTTGGTCGCCAGACGAAGGTCTTTGTCGACCGCGTCGTAGCCGAGCTTGAGCAGGCCGAGGGCCATGAGCACCCCCGCCAGGGGGAGGAAGACCCGGAGCGGGTTGTAGGACAGGACCAGGCGCACGATCTGCACCAGGTAGCGCTTGGTGTCGGCCCACCAGTGGAACTTGGAGGTGCCGGCCCGGCGCTGGTAGTCGATGGGCACGTAGCGCACCGAGTAGCCGTTGGCCAGGAAGGCCATGGTGATGGTGGTGACGCACGAGAAGCCCGCGGGCAGCAGGTGGAGGTACTGGAGGGCCACCGAGCGGCGGAAGGCCCGGAAGCCGGAGTTGAGGTCGGGGATCTCGGTCTTGGTGAGGTAGCTGGCCAGACGGCGCAGCAGCCACTTGGCCGGGACCCGGGCCGCCTTGGCCGTGCCCTGCTCGGACGTGCGGGCCCCCACCACCTGGTCGGCCCCGTCGAGCTCCTTGACCAGCCGGGGGATCTCGTCGTTCGGGTAGGTCATGTCGGCGTCGGTCCACACCACCACCCGGCCCCGGGCGGCCCGGGTGCCGGCCCGGCGGGCCGAACCGGTGCCCCGGTTCTCGGCGAAGCGGATGAGGCGGATCCCCTCCAGGGCCCGGAGCTGCTCGCCCGAGCCGTCCGAGGAGCCGTCGTCGACCACCACGATCTCGTAGCGGTAGGGCGAGGCGTCGAGGCCGGCGCGGATGCGGTCGATCTCGTCGTTGAGGTGGCCGCGCTCGTTGTAGACGGGCAGGACGACGCTCACGTCGACATCGGGCTCGGCGGGGGTGGTCTCCATGGCAGATCTCCGGGCCGAACCCTACTGCGGCCCTGCCCCAGGAGCGGCGCGCCCGCCTCCCTGCGTGGTGGGCAGGGTCGCCTCAGCAGTCGAGCGTGGCCGCCGCCACCGCGCACAGCTCGTGGCGACGAGCAGGGGCCAGGGCCCCGAGACGGCGGGTGAGCAAGGCCTTGGGGAAGGGTCGCAGGTTGTCGAAGGCGGCGACCGACGACCGGGGCAGGCCCTCGCCGTCGCCTACGGCCAGTTCGCTCGCGGCACGCCCCGCGCCACCGTCGTTACCGGGGCCACCAGCACCCGGCGCATGACCTGGTTGGCACCATCGCGGCTCACCACCAGGTAGGGGCGGCCCGTGGCGTCGGGCGCTTCCCCCCACCAGATCTCGCCCCGGGCTACCACCACACCTCCCACGGCTCCTCGTGGATCGACTCGATGGCCAGGCGGGTGGCCTCGGCCATCTCCCCGTCGGTCTCGGGCTGGCGAGCGAAGCCCTCGGCGAAGCCCTGGTCGATCCGCCACCGCTCCTCACTGCGGACCAGGGTGTCGACCGCCCGGCGCACGGCCTGGGACCGGCTGGCGTACGCACCCTCGGCCACGAGCTGGTCCAGCTTGGCCACGGCCTCGTCGTCCAGCTTGACCGCGATCTGGATCGTCATGCGTCGAGCATACTGTTGCGCATGTCCCAGCGTCATGGCCTTCACGTGTTCCTCGGCACCAAGGCCCAGTACGTCAAGACGGCGCCCCTGCTGCGGCTCATGGCCGAGCGGGGTGTCGCCTACCGGCTCATCGACTCGGGCCAGCACGCCCAGCTCAGCGCCGGGCTGCGGGCCGAGCTCGGGGTGGGCGAGCCCGACCACGTCCTCGGCGGCACCGCCGACGTGACGTCGCTGGCCCAGGCGGTGCGCTGGGCCACCCGCCTGGCGGCCGGGCTGGGCTTGCCCCGGCGGCTGCGGGACGACGTCTTCGGGGGTACCGGGGGCATCTGCGTGGTCCACGGCGACACGCCCACCACCCTGCTGGCCACCGCCATGGCGCACCGGGCCGGGCTGGCCGTGGCCCACCTCGAGGCCGGGCTGCGGTCCCACAACCTGCTCCATCCCTTTCCCGAGGAGCTGATCCGCCTGGTGGTGATGCGCCGGGCCGAGCTCCTCTTCGCCCCCCATGCCGAGGCCGCCGCCAACCTCGCCGCCATGGGCGTGGGCGGGCGGGTGGTCACGGTGACGGCCAACACGTCGGTCGACGCCATCCGGGCCGCTCCCCCGTCGCCTGCCGGGGGCGGGCCGGCCATCGTCACCATGCACCGGGTGGAGAATCTCTACCGGCGGGCAGTGGTGGCCCGCCTGGTCGGCGCCGTGGTCGAGCTCGCCGCCCGCCAGCCGGTGCGCTTCGTGGTCCACGGCCCCACCTGGGAGGCCCTGCGCCGGGGCGGCCACGAGGACCGGTTGCGCCGGGCCGGCGTGGAGCTGGTGCCCCTGGCCCCCCACGGGGAGTTCGTGGCCATGCTGCGGGCCGCTCCCCTGGTGGTGACCGACGGCGGCTCCATCCAGGAGGAGTGCGCCCTGCTCGGGGTCCCCACCCTGGTGTGGCGCCGCCACAGCGAGCGGGCCGACGGGGTGGGCGCCAACGTCGTCGTCTCCGGCCACGACCCGGCGGTGGAGGCGGCCTTCCTGGCCGACCCCGGCCGCTACCGCCGGCCGCCGGCGGCCGTCGACGCCAGCCCATCGGCGGAGATCCTCGACGTCCTGGTAGCCGAGCTGGCCCGGTCCTCCCCCTGAACGGCGCCTCCTCGTCCCCACCCCCTTTCCCGTTCTTTGTCGGCTGGGCAGGGCGTCGAACTGCCCAGCCGACAACGAACGAGGGAAGGAAGTGGCTCTAGCGCAGCGACAGCCCAGTCGCGGCGGGAGAGCGGTGGGGACGGGGTCAGCCGGCCAGGGTGGCGAGGTCGGCCGCCAGGAGGATGAGCAGGAGCGCGACCACCGACGCCGAGATGGCGGTGAAGGCCCAGCGCCGCCGGTGGTCGGCGGCCCAGAAGCGGCGCACGGTGGCCACGTTGGAGGCGATGGCCACCACGCCGATGACGATCCCGAGGGCCGGGCCCACCCCGGCGGCCAGCCCCACGGCGGGGACCACGAAGGGCAGCACGACGTAGGTCAGCAGGCAGCGGGTGCCGGAGATCACCATGGAGGTGGAGAAGGCCCGCTGGGCGCTCCGGGTGCTGGCCGAGCGCTCCTCGGGGATCCGCAGCAGGCGGCGCATGGTGGCGTCGGCCGGGCGCCGGGCGGCGAGGGTTTCCATCGACCGCCGACGATACCGACCCGGCGCCACGCCGACCTTTTCGCCGCCGTCCGCTTTCCTCCGATGTCTTGGCGGCGAGGAGGGAAGGAACGGGTCAGGCGGACAGCAGGCGTTCCAGGGCGGCACCGTTGCCCTCCTCACGGAGCCGCAGGCGCCCCCGTGCGTCGGCCACCGCCGCCTCCGCCGCCTCGTGGCCGGCCCCGGCCAGGGCCTCGACGGCAGCCGGGAGGGCGGCCAGTCCGGCCTGGTCGGCCCCGAAAGCTACGGCCCCCGGGCCCAGCTCGCCGGCCAGGGCGTCGACCTTGGGGTCGTAGCCGAGGGACAGGGCCGGGCGGCCGCCGAGCACGGCGGCCACCAGGGCGTGGTAGCGCATGGCCACCACCACCCGGGCCCGGGCGACCTCCCCCACCACCTCGTCCAGGCCGGGGCGTGCCGCGGTGGCGGGTGACGACATGCGCTCGGCCACCTGGTCGTGCAAGGGGCCGTCGCGGTCGCCCTGGAGGGCCACGAAGTGCACGGCCAGGCCGGTGGCCGCGGCGGCGGCGTCGAGCGCGGCGGCGGCCCCGGCCACGAACCAGGGGGCGACCTCCCCGGCCCGCCCCAGGGCCACCGGCAGGCGACCCCGCCGGGTCGTCCACGGGCGCAGGCAGACGACCAGGCGGTCGGCCACGGGCGCCTCGGGCAGCGGGAGCGACAGGGCCAGGTCGGCGGTCACCTCCACCGGCTGCACGCCGAGGCGGGACAGGAGCTCGGCCGAGGGCCGGTCCCGGGCGGTGACGACGGCCGAGCCGGCGAGGGCAGCCCGGACCAGGGCACGGGCGCCCCGGCCCTGCAGCGGCCCGGCCCCGATAGCCACCACCCCGAGCGGGGTGCCGGCCAGCCGGGCAGGCACCACCCGGGCCAGGTGGTAGGGGACGTTGACGGCGCTGGTGCGATCCTGGAGCAGACCGCCGCCGCCGAGGACCACTGCCGCCGAGCGCCGGCCGGCGCGGACCAGGCCGGCGACGTCGTGGTGGTCGACGGTGGCCACCCCATGGTCGGCGGCCGTCGCCGCCGGGGCCACCGAGACGGCGCTGACGCCGGCCCCGAGCGCAGCCAGGCGCCGGCGCAGGGCGGAGAAGACCAGCTCGTCGCCGAGGTTGGTCGAGCCCACCCAGCCCGCCACCAGGACCTCCATGGCCGGGAGAGTAGGCGGCCCGGCCCGCCGACCCCCTTGACCGGACCGGCGGGCTGGCCTAGGGAAAGGGTCCCCCGCCGCCTCCCCGGGACACCTCGCCATGAGCATCCTCAGGATCGTCCGCTACACCTGGGAACTGAAGCGCTACTACCTGGCCACGGCCGTGTTCGTGGTGGTGGTGGCCCTGTTGAACCAGGCCAACCCCTTCCTGCTCAAGTTCCTGGTGGAGGCCGTGGTGCGCCGGGGCTCGGGCGAGGAGGTGGCCACCGGGTACTTCGGCCTGCTCCTCGGGCTGCTCTTCGCCGCCGGGGTGCTCATCGCCGTGATCTCCAACATCCAGGGCTTCATCGGCGACCTGCTCGGCGCCAGGCTGCAGACGCTGTTGAGCCAGCGCTACTACGACCACCTCATGGAGCTGCCCCTGGAGTTCTACGACAACGCCGTCACCGGGGGCATCACCAGCAAGCTCGAACGCAGCATCGCCGGCATCGCCGGGCTGGTCCAGGCCATGGCCAACAACTTCATCAGCTTCTTCCTCACCAGCGCCTTCACCCTGGTGATCCTGGCCCGCTACTCGCCGCTGGTGGCCGTCCTGCTCGGCGTCTTGTTCCCCCTCTACATCTGGCTGACCACCCGCACCAGCCGGGCCTGGCAGGCCAAGCAGGAGGGCATCAACCGCGACACCGACTACGCCAACGGGCGCTTCATCGAGGCCATCGCCAACATCCGGGTGGTCAAGTCGTTCGTGCACGAGGCGGCCGAGCGCCGCACCTACGCCGACACCCGCCGCTCCATCGAGGCCCAGACCCGGGTGCAGTCGGCCCAGTGGCACCGCCACGACGTCTGGCGAGGCCTCAGCCTCAACGTCATCTTCTTCGCCATCTACGCCATCATCATCGCCCAGGCCCTCAACGGGACCTTCGGCCCGTTCCAGCAGTCCATCGGCACGGTGGTGCTGATGCTGCAGCTGACGCTGCAGGCCCAGTACCCGCTGTTCGCCTCGTCGTTCATCGTCGACCAGATCCAGCACGCGTCGGCCGACAGCAAGGATCTCTTCGCGGTGATGGACCTGGTTCCGGCCATCACCGACCCGGAGGGGGCCACCGAGCTGGAGGTGCACGAGGGCCGGGTCGAGTATCGCGACGTCTCCTTCAGCTACCGGGGCGGCCAGCAGGTCCTGCGCCACGTCAGCTTCACCATCGAGCCGGGGACCAAGCTGGCCCTGGTGGGCGAGAGCGGCGAGGGCAAGACCACGCTGGCCAACCTCCTGCTGCGCTTCTACGACCTCACCGAGGGGTCGATCCTCGTCGATGGCCAGGACATCCGCTCCGTCACCCAGGCCTCGCTGCGCCGGGCCATCGGCGTGGTGTTCCAGGAGCCGGCGCTGTTCTCGGGCACGGTGGCCGAGAACATCACCTACGGCCAGACGTCCAGCACCGAGGAGGCCATGGTGGCGGCAGCCCAGGCGGCCAACGCCCACGGCTTCATCGAGCGCCTGGCCCAGGGCTACGACACCCAGATCGGCGAGCGGGGGGTCAAGCTCTCGGGGGGCCAGAAGCAGCGCATCGCCATCGCCCGCGCCCTGATGAAGGACCCGCCGATCCTCATCCTCGACGAGGCCACCAGCTCCCTCGACACCAAGGCCGAGCGCCAGGTCCAAGCCGCCCTGGAGCGCCTCATGCACGGGCGGACCACTCTCATTATCGCCCACCGGCTCTCGACCATCCAGAGCGTCGACACCATCGTGGGCATCCGCGAGGGCGAGGTGGTGGAGGTGGGGTCACCCGCCGAGCTGGCGGTGGGCGAGGGCATCTACGCCGAGTTGTTGGCCCTCCAGGCCCCCACCGACGCCAACAAGGTCAAGCTGGCGGGCTACGACATCGCCGGCGTCTGACCGGCCCCCCTCGCCCCGGCCCCCCTTCCCCCTCGCAACCCCTCCCAACTGGTGGCAGTTGCGGGGCCGGGCTCGGC
>DATMJI010000107.1:0-5996 GCA_035553895.1 Acidimicrobiales bacterium
AAGCGGGACCGAAGCGGTCCCGCTTCTACCACCAATTCGGCAGAGGTTCGGGAGGGTTCGGGAGGGGTTCGGGAGGGGTGGGCTCCGGAATCAGGTGGTGGCGGCCACGTCCCTGGCGGCGGCGGCGGCCAGGTCGGCCGTGCGCTCGATGTCGTCGCGGGTGTGGGCCAGACTGGGGAAGAGGGCCTCGTAGGGACCGGGGGCCAGGGCCACCCCCCGGTCGAGCAGGGCCCGGAACAAGCGGCGGTAGCACCCGGTGGCCGCCGAGGCCGAGGCGCCGTGGTAGTCGAGCACAGGCGACTCGGCGAAGAACAAGCCGACGAGGGGCCCGACGCGAGGGACCTGGACGGCCAGTCCGGCCCCGGCGATCACCTCCTCCAGCAGGCCGGCCAGCTCGGCGGCCCGGCCCTCGAGCATGGTGTAGGCGGCGGCGTCGAGCTCGGCCAGGGTGGCCAGCCCGGCGGCGGTGGCCAGGGGGTTCCCCGACAGGGTCCCGGCCTGGTACACCGGTCCCAGCGGCGCCAGGTGCTCCATCAGCTCCCGGCAGCCACCGAAGGCGCCGAGGGGCAGGCCGCCGCCTATCACCTTGCCGAAGCACCACAGGTCCGGCGTCACCCCGAAGCGGCCGCTGGCGCCCCCGGGCCCGAGCCGGAAGCCGGTGATGACCTCGTCGAAGACCAGCAGGGCCCCCGCCCGGTCACAGGCCCGGCGTAGCCCGGCCAGGAAGCCCTCGACCGGCGCCACCAGGCCCATGTTGGCCGCCACCGGCTCCACCACCACGGCGGCTACGTCGTCGCCCACCGGGGGCACCCGGTTGTAGGGCGCCACCACCGTGTCGGCCACCGCCCCGGCGGTGACGCCGGCCGAGTCCGAGCGGCCCTGCTCGGCCACGCTACTGCCACCCCCGGCCAGGAGGGCGTCGCTGTGGCCGTGGTAGCAGCCGGCGAACTTCACCACCGTGTCGCGCCCGGTGGCCCCCCGGGCCAGGCGCAGCACCGACATGGCCGCCTCGGTCCCGCTGGAGACCAGGCGCACCATCTCCAGGCCCGCCACCCGCCGGCACAGCTCCTCGGCCAGCAACATCTCGCCCTCGGTCGGGGCACCGTAGGTGCTCCCCCGCCCGGCGGCAGCCCGCACCGCCTCCACCACCTGGGGATGGGCGTGGCCGAGGATGGAGGCCCCGTAGCTCTGGACGTAGTCGAGGTAGCGCCGGCCCTCGACATCCCACACGTGCGCCCCCTCGCCCCGGGCCACGACGTAGGGGTCGCCGCCCACCGAGCGGAAGGCCCGCACCGGCGAGTTCACCCCTCCGGGCATCACCCGGCAGGAGCGCTCGAAGAGGGCGGCGTTGGTGACCTCCGCCGTCACAACAGCCCGGCCACCTCGGCGGCGAAGTAGGTGAGGATCACGCCGGCCCCCGCCCGCTTCAGGGCGCCGAGCTGCTCCATGGCCACGGCCTGGCCGTCGATCCAGCCCCGTTCGGCGGCGGCCTTGACCATGGCGTACTCGCCGGACACGTGGTAGGCGGCCACCGGCACGTCCACTTCGGCGGCCACGGCAGCGATGATGTCGAGACACGCCAGGGCCGGTTTGACCATGACCATGTCGGCCCCCTCGGCCACGTCGAGGCCGACCTCGGCCCGGGCCTCGCGGGCGTTGCGGGGATCCTGCTGGTAGCTGCGCCGGTCGCCCCCGCCGGCGATGGTGACGTCGACGGCTTCCCGGAAGGGGCCGTAGAGGGCCGAGGCGTACTTGGCGGCGTAGGCCAGGATGGCCACCTGGTGATGACCGCCCGCCTCCAGGGCGGTGCGGATGGCACCGACCTGGCCGTCCATCATCCCGCTCGGCGCCACCACGTCGACCCCGGCCTCGGCTTGGGCGACGGCGACCTCGGCGTAGCGGGCCAGGGTGGCGTCGTTGTCGACCTCGCCGGTGGCGGTCAGCACCCCGCAGTGGCCGTGGTCGGTGTACTCGTCCAGGCAGAGGTCGGCCATGAGGACCACGTCGTCGCCCACCTCCCGGCGCAGGTCGGCCAGCGCGTGCTGCACGATGCCGTCAGGCGACCAGGCCTGGCTGCCCTCGCCGTCCCTGGAGGCCGGGACGCCGAAGAGCATGACCCCGGGGATGCCTAGCGCCGCCAGGCCGGCGACCTCCTTGCGCAGCGACTCCCGGGTGTGCTGGACCACCCCCGGCAGCGCGGCGATGGGCCGGGGGTCGTCAATGCCCTCCCGCACGAACAGCGGTGCCACCAGGTCGTCCACCGTCAAGCGGGTCTCGGCCACCAGCCGGCGCATGGCCGGGGTGCGGCGCAGCCGTCGGAGGCGCCGGGCCGGGAAGCTCATGGAAGCTCAGCCTACGGCGAGCCACGTCCGGGGTCCGGCGGTTGTCCCATGCAGCCGCCACCGGCCACCATGGAGGCGCCAGCTGCGACGGCCGACAGACGAGGTGGACCCATGGGTGCAGTGATGGAGGCGACCAAAGAGGACTTCGAAGAGCTCGTTTCCGAGGGCCTCGTCCTGGTGGACGTGTGGGGGCCGGACTGCCAGCCCTGCCTGGCTCTGATGCCCCACGTCGAGGCCCTGGCCGAGCAGCGCCCCGATCTGTCGGTGGTCAAGCTCGAGGCGCCCAAGGCCCGCCGCCTGTGCATGAAGCTCCGGGTGATGGGGCTGCCCGCCTTCGTGCTGTTCCGCGACGGCGAGGAGATCGGCCGCATCAACGGGCCCCAGCTCACCCCGGAGAACCTCAGCGCCTTCCTCGACGAGCACCAGTGAGCTGGGGCCCTAGCCCGCACCTTTCAGTAGGCAGCCGTCCGGCGGGCGATAGTTCCGCGAAGAAGCCCTCCCGGCAAGGGAAACTGCGGGTGTCGAAGCCAGCAGAACCCAACCCGGGAGGGCACCTTGAAGGTGAAGCGTAATGCCAGTCGTCCCCGTCTGAAGGTGACCGCGGATGGGCGGGCGGTCGTGGGCCACGCCGGCACCCGGTTGCTGTCGGATCTCGCCGACGAGATCGGACTCTCCGAGGGCCTTTCCGATGCCATGGCTGTCACCAAGAAGCGCCGTCGGGGACACGACCGGGGCCAGGTGCTGGTGGACCTGGCGACGATGATCGCCGGCGGCGGCGAAGCGATCTCGGACCTGGCCACGCTTCGGGACCAGCCTGGGCTGTTCGGCGAGGTGGCCTCGACGCCCACGGCGTGGCGGACACTCGAGGCGGTCGACGAAGCGGCCCGGGAGCGCATCGCCGCCGCTCGGGCGTCGGCCCGAGCGAGGGCGTGGGCGGCCGGTGTCGACCCGGGGTTCTACGTCGTGGATTTCGACGGCACACTCATCGGTTCGCACTCCGAAAAGCAGGGAGCGGCTCCCACCTACAAGCGAGGGTTCGGCTTCCACCCGCTGCTGTGCTTCCTGGACGCCACCGGCGAGGCCCTGGCTGGGATCTTGCGCCCGGGCAACGCCGGCTCCAACACCACCGCCGACCACATCGCGCTCCTGGGTCTCGCCCTGGACCAGTTACCCGTCGACCCGGCCGATGTCGAGGTGGTGGCCCGAGCCGACTCCGCTGCCTTGACCCATGGCTTCGTTGACGCCTGCCGGGATGCCCAGGTGCGTTTCAGCATCGGCCACGACCTCACCGAGGCGATCAGAATCGCCTGTCTCGCAGTCCCCAAGCGGCGGTGGAAGCCAGCCATCACCGCCGATGGCGCCGACGAGCGAGAGGGGGCCGAGGTGGCCGAGATCACCGATCTGGTCGACCTCTCTCGCTGGCCGGAGGGCACCCGGGCCATCGCCCGCCGGGAGGAGCCCCATCCCGGCGCCCAGTTGAGCTTCACCGACGCCGACGGCCACCGCTTTCAGGTGTTCATCACCGATCTCCCCGACGCCGACGTGGCCTACCTGGAGGCGCTGCAGCGAGGCCGGGGACGGGCCGAGAAGCTGATCTGCGCTCTCAAAGACACCGGTCTGTCCAACCTGCCGTCGGCTGACTTCGCCATCAACCAGGCCTGGATGGCCGTCGCCCTCGTCGCCCATGACCTACTGGCGTGGTGTCGCCTCGTCGCCCTCGACGGCGACCTCGCCCGGGCCGAGCCCAAGCGACTGCGCTACTGCCTGCTCCACACCGCCGCGGTGGTCGCCCACACCGGCCGCCGGGTGCGGCTCCGCCTCGCCGCCGGTTGGCCGTGGTCGGGCCAGCTCGTCGCCGCCTTCGGGCACGTTCACGCCCTGCGGACCTGAGCTCGACCTAGCGGCTTCCGGGCAGCCGCAGACGTCAACCCCGCCCGCCAACCCGCCATCGGCTCACCCGGCGCCTCGCCGTGGGCTACTCGCTGTCTCGCCGAACCGTTACGGCGTCCGACGGGGACCCGTTCGCTCTCCTGGGTCGAGGAGCCGCTGCCGGCTCGCTATCGAAAGGTCCGGGCTAGGGCCCGAGGATCCAGCGTTGCTGGCGGTACCACCCGATGTCTGAGGTGATGGCGGGACCGGGCTCGGCCTGCTGCAGGCGGAAGCCTGTCGATTCCAGGGCGTCGAGGCGCAGCCGGTTGTTGCGGTTGGACTTGCGCAGGAACCGCAGGCGCTGCTCGCTGAGCAGGATGTCGGTGGTCATGCCCTGCTCGACCATGACCGTGTGCGCCTGGCGCCGCTCGTCGTAGGACGGCCCGCACTCTGGATCGTCGTGGAGCTCGACCGCCATCCCGAACGCCTCGGCGACGATCCCGGCCACCTCCAGGCTGGTGGGGTAGCGGCCCGAGCACAGGTTGAAGGCCCGCCCCGCGGCATCGGGGTGGGTGATGAGGTGCTCGCTGGCGGCCACCACGTCATCGATGTGGACCAGCCGCTGCTCCACCGGCTGGCGGTGCACGGCCAGGTGGTCGAGGCCCATGAAGCGCTCGACGGCGGCGTCGAGGATGACGCCGGCCACCAACTTGATGGCCCCCGGGCCGTGCACCGAGACCGGCCGCATGACCACCACGGGCATGCCCCCGGCGCTGTGGCGCCAGGCCACCTGCTCCGCCTCCCACTTGGCCTTGCCGTAGCCCCGGCTGGGGCTGGGCGTCACGTCCTCGGGCACCGGTGAGGGAAGTTGCTGCTCCTCCCCGTACACCGACGTGCTGCTCATGACCAGGACCCGCTGCAGGCGAGCGGAGCCGGCCAGGGCATCGAACAGCCGCTCGGTGGCCGCCACGTTGTCCCGATCCATCTGGGCCTGGTCGGACTGCGAGCTCGACGCCCCGGCCAGGTGGAAGACATGGGTCACCCCCTCGATCAGGCCGGCGACGTCGCCCTCGACGAGATCGACGGACCGGTACTCGACCGCATCGGCCAAGCCGGGAGGCCGGGGCCGGCGGCCGCAGGCCCGCACGTTCCACCCGCCGGCGACCAGCGACGGCACCAAACGGGAGGCGATGAACCCGGTGGCGCCGGTGACCAGCGCAAGGCGATCGATCACGATCCCCTACCGTGGCAGGCCCGAGCCCGGCGGTCCACACGGGACGCGGCTCACCCCGTGGAGAGGAGATCGTGGATGCGTTCCTGGCCGCACTGGCGGTGGTCTTCGTGGCCGAGATCGGCGACAAGAGCCAACTCCTCACCCTCTCGTTCGGCGCTCGCCTCCCGTTGCGCCCGGTGCTGTCCGGCCTCGTCTGCGCCTCAGCGCTGTTGATGGGGATGTCGGTCGCCGCCGCCAATCTGGTCGGCCAGCTGGTGCCGACCCGGGTGGCCCTCCTGGTGTCGGCCGGGCTGTTCCTGGCCTTCGGTTGGTGGACGCTGCGGGGCCACGGCCAGGACGGCGACGGTGGCCGGGCCAGCGAACCCGCCGGCCGTCGGCGGCGAGGTTTCCTCGCCGTGTTCGCCGCCTTCACCGCGGCCGAGCTGGGTGTCAAGACCATGCTCGCCACCTTGGGTCTGGCCGCCGGCGCTCCCGCCCCCGCCACTTTGCGAACTGGTGGCAGAAGGGGGACCGAGCCGGTCCCGGCCCTACCACCAGTTGGGGGGGTGGGG
>DATMJI010000108.1:0-16931 GCA_035553895.1 Acidimicrobiales bacterium
GCCTCAGGCCACCCCAGTCACCGGCGACGCTGGACGACCCGGCCGAGCGGATGCTTGTCCGCCTCAACGCACTCCCAACCACCCCACCCGCAGGGCGGTCCCTCGGTCGCTGAAGGTTCCGCGCGAGATTCCACGGCCCTCAGCGGCCTAGTGAGGGGCAGACAACCCCACAGGAGGACACCGCCATGGCCACCGACACCGGCCGCCGCCCGCTGATGGACCTGCCCACCGTCGCCGAGTACCTGGGCGTCGCAGAGCGGCACATCCGCCGCCTCGTCCAAGAGCGCCGCATCCCCCTTGTCAAGTGGGGCCATCCGCTCCGCTTCGACCCCGACGAGATCGACGCGTGGCCGGACACCAAGCGCGTGCCCTGCCAGGCCCGCGCCAGCTGAGCAATCACAAAGCCTCGATGATCACCTGCGGGTTGTCGGCAGCGAGGGTGCCGAGGTCGTCGGCATCGCCGGTGAGGATGACGGCACCACCGGCCTCGATGGCCGTGGCGACCACGATGGCGTCGATGGTCGCCGCCGAGCCAGCGCTGCCGAGCAACCGCCCAGCGTTACGACCGATCGACTCCTCGGCCACGTCGATGCCGCCGACCGCCTTCAACACCCTGTTCATCGGCGCATCGGCGGGCCCGCCCCGGACCGTTTCGGCCACCACGACCGCTGGCACCGACACCTCGGCGCCGACCTCGAGCGCGGCTGCTAACGCCGCCCGGGCACGTACCTCGGCCCGAGAGAGACCGATGACGGCGCCGGCGTCGAGGATCAGGCGCTGCGGCGGCGCTTGGCGGCGGGTCCTCGCCACAGCCGGCGAGCCTCCTCCATCACGTCATCGGGGATCGGGCCTGACTCCGCCTCCATCTCGGCGAGCAGCTCGGTGAGCCGGTCCCGCTGGAGCTGGCGCCGCAGCGCCTCGTTCACATACGACGACAGCTCCCGACGACCAGCCCGGGCACGAGCCTCGGCCAACAGGTCCTCGTCGATGCTGAGCGATACCTTCCCGACAGCCACCCAGCTATCGTACCCGAGGTAGGAAAGAGCGGTGGCCGGTCGATTCCCCCGGTCCCGCGTGAGCCATCTGGGAAGCCTCCCCTCTGCAGAGCTGCGCCCGGCGCCGGTTCTGCCGTCACCGAGGAGGTCCGGTGGCACACGTCCAAGACCTATGGGAGAAGACCGTCGCCGGCCGGAGGGTCCGCACCAGTCGGTACGGGAAGGGCAACCGCTGGCAGGCCCGATACCTCGACCCCGAAGGCCAGGAGCGCACCCGGACGTTCGCTCGCAAGCAGGACGCCGAGCGATTCGTCGTCACCGTCCGGGCCGACGTGCTCCGGGGCGCCTACGTCGACCCCGACGCCGGCAAGGTCACCTCTGCCGCGTTCGCCGAGCGCTGGCTGGCCGCCCAGACCTTCGACGAGAGCTCGAGGGAGGCCACCGAACTTCGGCTCCGTCGCCACGCCAGCCGCCACTTCGGCCACCGCGAGCTCCGCAGCATCAAGCCATCGGTGATCCAGGCCTGGCTGCGCAAGCTCCAGCAGGAGCGTGCTCCCAGCTACGTGCGCACCGTGTTCACCAACGTGTCCAGCGTCCTCAACGCCGCCGTCGACGACGGGCTCATCACCTCGAACCCCTGCCGCGCCGGGTCGGTGAAGCTGCCGAAGCGTCAGCAGCGCAAGTCCGAGTCGTGGCCGGTTGAACGAGTCGAGGCCGTCCTCGCCGCGCTCCCAGACCGGTACCGGGCAGTCGGAGTTGTCGCCGCCGGCTGCGGGCTCCGCCAGGGCGAAATCGTCGATCTGCCGCAGGGCCGAGGTCCCTGCCGGAGTGCGCGCCCACAGCGGAGCGCCCGCCGCTGGTTGACGCTGGACCAAGTCCTGGTCCTCCAGGTCCTGGAGACACCTGTCGACGGCTTCCGTGGTTAACGACGCATTACCCCCCAGGAACCGGATGGTTCCGGCAGTCCGTGGCATGTCGCACAACCGCAGAACGTCACGGCTCAGCCGCCCGAGATTTTCGGCGCCATCTCGCACCCCTCGCATGATGCCCCACGGGCCCCGGCGAGCACCCGCCGAGCACCTCGCCGACCGCCCGTGACCGCCGCTCTGACGGAACACAGACGGAACGAGCGGCCCGCTGACCCGTGTTTCCGCAGGCCAGCGGGCCCCCTGCCTAGATGTCGTAGTAGAGCATGAACTCCCACGGGTGGGGGCGGAGGCGGACCTCGTCGATCTCGTTCTCCCGCTTGTAACGGATCCAGGTCTCGATGAGGTCGTCGGTGAAGACGTCGCCGACGAGAAGGAACTTGCTGTCGGACTCCAGGGCGTCGAGGGCGGCGTCGAGGCTGGCCGGGACCTGGGGGACCTGGGCCAGCTCCTCAGGCGGCAGGTCGTAGAGGTCCTTGTCGACGGGCGTGGGCGGCTCGGTGCGGTTCTGGATGCCGTCGAGGCCGGCCATGAGCATGGCCGAGAAGGCCAGGTAGGGGTTGCAGCTGGGGTCGGGGCAGCGGAACTCCAGGCGCTTGGCCTTGGGGCTCTTGGAGTACAGGGGGATGCGCACCGAGGCCGAGCGGTTGCGCTGGGAGTAGACCAGGTTCACCGGGGCCTCGTAGCCGGGCACCAGGCGCTTGTAGGAGTTGGTGGTGGGGGCGGCGAAGGCCAACACGGCCGGGGCGTGGGCGAGCAGGCCGCCGATGTACCAGCGGGCCATGTCGGAGAGCCCGGCGTAGCCCGTCTCGGAGAAGAACAGGGGCTCACCGGCGCTCCACAGCGACTGGTGCACGTGCATGCCCGAGCCGTTGTCCTGGAAGATGGGCTTGGGCATGAAGGTGGCCGAGAGCTGGTTGCGCCGGGCCACGTTCTTGACCACGTACTTGTAGAGCATGAGCTTGTCGGCCATGGTCAACAGGGTGTCGAAGCGCATGTCGATCTCGGCCTGGCCGGCGGTGCCCACCTCGTGGTGCTGGACCTCGATCTCGATGCCCAGGCGCTCCATCTCCACCACCATCTCCGAGCGCAGGTCCTGGAAGTGGTCCATGGGGGGCACCGGGAAGTAGCCCTCCTTGTGGCGGGGCTTGAACCCGAGGTTGGGGCCCTCGTCCTTGCCGGAGTTCCAGATGCCCTCGACGGAGTCGACCGAGTACGACGCCGAGTGGCTGTCCTGGGCGAAGCGGACGTCGTCGAAGACGTAGAACTCGGCCTCGGGGCCGAAGTAGGCGGTGTCGGCGATGCCGGTCGACGCCAGGTACTCCTCGGCCTTGCGGGCGATGTAGCGGGGGTCGCGGGAGTAGGGCTCGCCGGTGATCGGATCGTGCACGAAGCAGTTGAGGTTGAGGGTGCGGTGCCGGGTGAAGGGGTCGAGCACCGCGGTGTTGGGGTCGGGGATCAGGAGCATGTCGGACTCCTGGATCTCCTGGAAGCCCCGGATCGACGACCCGTCGAAGCCGTAGCCCTCCTCGAAGGCGTCCTCGGTGAGCTGGTGGAGCGGTACCGAGAAGTGCTGGGTGAGCCCGGGAAGGTCACAGAACCGGAAGTCGACCATCTCGACCCCTTCGTCCTTGGCGAGGGCGAGGACTTCCCCCGGAGTGCGCTCCTGCACGATGTCGTCTCCTTCTCGTCGTCGTCGGCGGTCTGGCGATGGGTCGGTCTGGGCGACCGGGGCGCCACCTTGGCGCCGGGCCGTTTCCCTGCCGTTGCCGAAATGTGAACGTCGTATGAACTGGGCCCCCGGCAGTCCCGGGAGTGGCGGCAGCGGCCGTCACCAGTGCGAAGATAGGCGATGCGAAGGTCCCCCCGCCCCTTGGAGGCAGCGACGCCATGGAACGCCAGCAGGACTACGTGATGCGCACGGTCGAGGAGCGGGGCGTGCGCTTCGTCCAGCTGTGGTTCACCGACGTGCTCGGTACCCCCAAGGCCTTCAGCATCACCCCGGCCGAGCTGGAGACGGCACTGGAGGAGGGCATGACCTTCGACGGCTCGGCCATCGAGGGTTTCAGCCGGGTCCAGGAGAGCGACGTGCTGGCCAAGCCCGACCCCAAGACCTTCCAGATCCTGCCCCTCGACGACGGCGAGGCCCCCATCGCCCGGGTCTTCTGCGACGTGATCAACCTCGACGGGGTGCCCTTCGAGGGCGATCCCCGCAACGTGTTGCGCCGCACCCTGGAGCGGGCCCGCCAGCGGGGGTTCTCCTTCTACGCCGCCCCCGAGGTCGAGTTCTTCTACTTCGCCGACGACGACCCGACGCATCCGCCCACCTTGCTCGACCGGGGGTCGTACTTCGAGCTGTCGGTGGCCGACGTCACCACCGAGCTGCGCAAGCAGACGGTGCTCACCCTCGAGGAGATGGGGGTGCCCGTCGAGTACTCCCAGCACGAGGACAGCCCCAGCCAGCACGAGATCGACCTGCGTCACACCGACGCCCTGACCATGGCCGACACCGTCATGACGTTGCGGCTCATGGTCAAGGAGATCGCCCGGGAGCGGGGCGTCTACGCCAGCTTCATGCCCAAGCCCATCGCCGGTATGCAGGGCTCGGGCATGCACACCCACTTCTCGCTCTTCGAGGGCGACGTCAACGCCTTCCACGACCCCGGCGACGAGCACGGCCTGTCCAAGGTGGCCAAGGGCTTCATCGCCGGCCTGTTGCACCACGCCCCCGAGATCACCGCAGTGACCAACCAGTGGGTCAACTCCTACAAGCGCCTGGTGGTGGGCTACGAGGCCCCGGTCTACATCTCCTGGGCCCGCAACAACCGCTCGGTGGTGGTCAACGTTCCCCACTCCAAGCGGGGTAAGGCCGACTCCACCCGCATCGAGTACCGGGCCCCCGATCCCGCCTGCAACCCCTACCTGGCCTTCGCCATGGTGCTGGCCGCCGGCCTCAAGGGAGTCGAGGAGGGCTACACGCTGCCCCCGGAGACCCAGGCCAACCTCTACGAGCTCACCCCGGCCGAGCTGCTGGCCGAGGGCATCCGCCCCCTGCCCGGCAACCTCAATGAGGCCATCGCCGCCATGGAATCCTCCGAGCTGGCGGCCGAGACCCTGGGTGAGCACGTCTTCGAGTGGTTCATCCGCAACAAGCGAGCGGAGTGGGCCGACTACAAGACCCAGGTCAGCCAGTTCGAGCTCGACCGCTACCTGCCGAGGCTCTAGGCGTCGCCATGGAGCCGCTGCTCGTGTATCCCGATCCGCCGGGGGCGGAGCTGGCTCAGGCCCTCGACCTGGGGGGCTACCCCTGGAAGGCGGTGAGCGATGCCGAGGCGGCCACCCGCCTCGAGCCCGACGACGGCTGGGCCGGGGCGGTGGTGGGGGCCGACCGCGATCCGGAAGGCGCCTTCGGGCTGTGCCGGGACCTGCGCAAGCGGGACCTGCCCCTGGCGCCGCTGCTGGTGCTGGTCAGCGGATCCCAGCTGGACGACCTGGCGCTGCGCGAGGACCTCCTCGACGACTTCTGCCTCGTGCCCGTACGGCCCCGGGAGCTGGAGGCCCGCCTCAAGCACCTGTTCTGGCGCACGGGCCAGGGCACCCGCCCCGAGCTGGTCGAGTACGCCGAGCTGGTGCTCAACCTAGAGACCTACCAGGCGGCCATCGGGGGCCGGCCCCTCGACCTCACCTACATGGAGTACGAGCTGCTCAAGTTCCTCGCCTCCCATCCCGGCAAGGTGTTCACCCGGGAGACCCTGTTGAGCCGGGTGTGGGGCTACGACTACTACGGCGGCGCCCGCACCGTCGACGTCCACGTCCGGCGCCTGCGCTCCAAGCTGGGTGACGAGCGGGCGCCCCTGATCCACACCGTGCGCTCGGTCGGCTACCGCTTCGGCGAGACCCGCTGGGGCGCCTGAGCCGCCGAGCCCCCGTCGGACGACGCCCGGCGGGCCCAGGCCTCGATCTCGACGTGGGCGCCTAGGGGCAGGGCAGCCACGCCCACGGCCGAGCGGGCCGGGCGGTGGTCGCCGAAGGCGGCGACGTAGACCTCGTTCATGGTCCCGTAGTCGGCCAGGTCGGTGAGGAACACGGTGGTCTTGACCACGTCGCTCAGCGCCGCCCCCTCGCTGGCGAGGAGCTCGGCCAGGTTTTCCAGGGCCTGGGCCAGCTCGGCGCCGGTGCCCCCCTCGACCAGGGCACCGTCGCGGATGCCGACCTGGCCCGACACGACCAGCCATTCGCCGGCCCGCACGATGGGGGTGTAGGGGCCCACGGGCGTGGTCATGGGATCTCCGAACGTTCGACGGGCCAGGACGGTGGACAACCTTGGCGCATCCACTCGGCCGCCGCCACCGCGGCGAACACGGCGTCGGAGCCGTTGACCGCCGGGCGCTCGGACTCCACCACCTCGACGGCAACCTCGGGCGTGTCGGCGGGCCCGAGGATGCCGAAGGAGCGGATGGTGAGGTCGCCCACCACTCCGTCCCCGTCCACGGCGATACCCTCCCGGCGGACCCAGCCGAGCGCCATGTGGACCGCCCCCACGCAGTAGGAGCGCAGCACCACCTCGTCCAGGACGGCCCCGCAGTCGACCCGGACCCGGACGCCTCGCTCGTCCACGTGGGCCTCGGCGTTGGCGCCGGCCGGCGAGGTGACCACGACCGGTCGTGTTCCCGCCAGGGCGGCCCCCAGGACGAGGGCTTCGGCCCAGCCGGCGGCCCGAAGCGCCGCCGAGGTGGGCGGCCCGGCCACGTCGAGCTCGACCACGTCGAGCCCAGGGCTGGCGGCAGCGATGGCGGCGGCGATGCCCGGGGTGCGGGCGACGTGGACCACGCCGCTGCCGTCACTGCGCAGCCCGGCGGCCAGCGGCGGCCGCTTGGGCCCGAGGCGAACCGTGTCCTCCCGGGAGAGCAGGACCCGAACCGGCCGGCCGTGCTCGCCGGCCAGGCGCCGGGCGGCGGCGGGGGCGACGGAGGTGGCCTTGGCCCCGAAGGCCCCGCCGTTGGCGAGCACGGTGGCCGGCTCGCCCCCGGGCTCGCACCACGAGGCGTCGGTCTCCAGGTAGGCGGGCTCGACCCAGGTGGTGCGCAGGGTGAGGTCCCAGGCCCCGGGCGGCACCTCGATGGGGTGGCGCAGGCCGGCGGTGGTACGCCGGCCCTGGACCTTGCCGGCGGCCCGCCGGGCCTCGGCCAGCGTCTCGCCCACGGCCCACTCCCCGGGGCGGGCGGCGTCGGGCACGGCCACCAGGGCTCCAGGGGGGGCCGTGTCGTCGGCGAAGCCCCCCCGGCCCAGAACCACCTCGGGCCCCACCACCTGGGCCACCCCGCCTTCCAGCGCCGCCCGAGCTGCCGCGGCCCGCAAATCCCGTTCTGGTGGCAGAAGCGGTGCCGGAGTGGCGCCGGAACTACCACCAGTTCGGGAGAGCCGGCGCCCCCCACCCCCACCAGCACGGGAGAGGCGCCAGGCGTCGAGGATGGTGCGCCACCCGGTGCAGCGGCACAGGTGGGCGGCCAGGGCCCGCTCGACGGCGGCGGTTTCGCCGGCGCCGGTCCCCCGGGCGGCCAGTCCCGACAGGCGCACGACGATGCCGGGCGTGCAGAAGCCGCACTGGCTGGCGCCGGCGGCCACGAAGGCGTCGCACCACCGCTGGCGCTCCTCGTCGGCCAGCCCGTCGACGGTGGTGATGCGCCGGCCCGCCACCCGGCGCAGCGGGGTGACACAGGCCACCCGGGGGGCGCCGTCGACCAGCACGGTGCAGCAGCCGCACTGGCCCTGGGGGCTGCAGCCGTCCTTGGGCGAGCGCAGCCCGAGCCGGTCGCGCAGGGCCTCGAGGAGCGAGAGCCCGTCGTCGGGAAGGTGGACCTCCCGCCCGTCGACCTCCAGGGCGATGTCACGACCCACGACGGCCAACTCTAAGCAGCAGGCGCGGATCGGCACAGTTCCCTGGGTTCGGCGGCTGCGCCAGCAGGCGCAGCCTCTAGGGTTGCGGCTCGTGGCCCACCCGGAACGGCTCGTGATCTCCCGCCGCCGCCTGCTCCTGGCTGGAGCCGGCTCCCTGGCCCTGGCCGCCTGCAGCGGCGGTGACGGTGGTGACGGTGCCGCCCCGGAGGCGAGCACCACCACCGTCGCCCCGGGGCTGTCGCTGGCCCCGGTCTTCTTCCCCCGCCAGCCGGCCGGGGTCCCGGTGCGCCTGCCCCTGGCGCTGGCCGATTCCGTCGGGGCGCTGGTCGACGACCCCCCGGCCCAGATGGCCGTGCGGGTGGGGCCCGTCGGCGGCGAGGCCACCGACGAGGTGGTGGTCGAGCGCCACGACGCCGGCGTCCCCCGGGCCTACTTCCCCCTGACCACCACCTTCGTCGAGCCCGGGCGTTGGCGCATCGCCGCCGACGTCGACGGCGAGCCGGCGGTGATCGACGTCGAGGTGCTGGCGCCGGGCGAGGTCCCGGCCGTGCCGGTGGTGGGCGAGGGCCTGATCTCCGTGCCCACCCCAACCGTCGACGACCCCCTCGGGGTCGATCCCATCTGCACGGCCGAGCCCGACTGTCCCTTGCACGCCACCAGCCTCGACACCGCCATCGGCGCCGACAAGGCCATCGCCTTGCTCATCGCCACCCCGGCTTTCTGCCAGACCGCCATCTGCGGCCCCGTCCTCGACCTCCTCGTGGCCCGGGCCGACCAGTTCTCCGAGGTGGTCACCATGATCCACGCCGAGGTCTACCCGAACGAGGACGCCGTGGGCCAGACCCCCACCGACGTCGTCCGGGCCTACGGCCTGGCCTGGGAACCCTCCCTCTTCCTCGCCCTGCCCGACGGCACCGTCACCCACCGCCTCGACTACACCTACGACGCGGTCGAACTCGACCAAGCCCTCGCCGAACTCGTCCAGTAGCGGTAGCGGTTAGGTCACATGGGAACGCAACTGCGCCCGCCCTCAACGGGCGGGCGCAGTCGCCCGCTAGTTGGCGGTGGCGACGAAGGGGAGGCGAACGGGTGGCACCGAGGGGAGGGGCCCAAGGGCCGCAGCGAAGCGAGGACCCTTGGGAGGGTCCCGCTCGGTGACAGGACCCGTTCGCGGGCACCCCGAGGGCGCCGCGATCGGGTCAGGAGAAGGACTGCCCGCAGCCGCACGTCCGCTGGGCGTTGGGGTTGTTGATGGCGAACCCGGCGCCCTGGAGACCGTCCTTGTAGTCGAGGGTGGCGCCCCGCAGCAGCTGGGCGCTGCCCGGGTCGGTGACCACCCGCACGCCGGAGGCATCGTGCTTGAGGTCGTCGGCGTTGATCTCGCCGTCGAAGTACATCTCGTAGCTGAAGCCCGAGCACCCGCCGGGGCGGACGGCCACCCGCAGGGCCAGCTCGGTGTCGCCCTCGGCCTCGAGAAGGGCCTTGACCTTCTCAGCGGCGCTGTCGGTCACGTTGATGAACGAGGGCCCGGTGCCGATCTGGATGCCCTGCTCGGTTGCGCTCGTGCTCATGTGTCACTCCTCCGTCTCGACGAGGCCGTTCCCCACGACCACCTTGAACCCAGTCTACCGGTGAGCGCTCAGACCCCCGACAGTTCGACCCGGCACGGGCTGCGGTCGAGCAGTGTGGAGAAGCGCTCCACCAGGGCGCCACCGGCGGCTTCCACGAAGCCCTCGACCATGCCCCGGTGGAGGTGGCAGACGATCTCGGGGTGGGCCTGGGCCAGCTCGGCGAAGGGGCAGTGGGTGAAGGCCACGCTCACTTCGCCGCCGTCCCCCGCAACCGCCGGGTCGAAGCCCAACCGGGCCAGCTCCCCGGCCAGGGCGGTGACGCAGGCCGACGTGGAGGTGGGGCCCTGGCCGGCGCCCGGAGGCTCCCCGAGCCCGGCCCCGGCCGAGCGCCCCTGGGCCCGGCCCACCTCGGCGGCCTCCTCGGCACCTACCCCCGCCGACGCCGCCACCCCGGCCAGCAGCCGGGCCAGCAGCGGCATGGGCGGCGGCTCCAGGCCGAGCGAGGGGGCGTCGGGCGCCAGCCCGTAGCGGTGCTGGGGGCGGCCCACCCCGCCCCGCCCGTCGGTCTCCACCTCCAGGAGCCCGACCTCGCGCATGCGCTCCAGGTGGGGCCGCACCGTGTTGGGATGCAGCTCGAGCGACTCGGCCACCTCGGCGGTGGAGCGGGGGGAGGCTGAGCGGGCCAACTCCAGGTAGATGGCGTAGCGGGTGTTGTCGCCCAGCGCCTTGAGCAGCGCCAGCCGGTGGTGGCCGGTGTCCTCCATCGCCGCCGAGTTTACACGGTGGTTGCCGTTAGAATGCCGGCGATGGCCGTTCCCGCCCCGACCCGACCCACGCCGGACGAGGTTATGGCCCTGCTGCGGGGGGTGATCGACCCCGAGCTGGGCAGCGACATCGTCGACCTGGGCATGGCCAAGGGCGCCACCGTCGACGGGGACGGGGTGGTCGGCGTCACCGTGGCCCTGACCACCGCCGGGTGCCCGTTGCGGGCCCAGATCCAAAAGGATGTGCGGGCCCGGGTCGGCGCCGCCCCCGGGGTCAGCCGGGTCGACATCCACTGGACGGAGATGGACCAGGAGGAGCGGTCCTCGGCCATGGCCAAGGCCCGCTGGAACGCCCGGGAGCAGGCACCGGCCACCGAGATCCCGCCCACCACCCGGGTGGTCACGGTGGCCTCGGGCAAGGGCGGGGTGGGCAAGTCGTCGGTCACCGTCAACCTGGCCGTGGCCCTGGCCGGCCAGGGCTTCACCGTGGGCGTCATGGACGCCGACATCGGCGGCTTCTCCGTCCCCCGCATGCTCGGCCTCGGCGGGCGCCTGGCCGGCGTGGAGGGCGAGAGGAAGATCGTGCCCCACGAGAAGCCGGTCGGTCCGGGGATGCTCAAGGTCGTCTCCATGCGCTTCCTGGTCGACGAGGAGGACTCGGCGGTGATGTGGCGGGGCTTCATGCTCAACCGGGCCGTGCAGCACTTCGTCGAGGACGTGCGCTGGGGGCCCATGGACTACCTGCTCATCGACATGCCGCCGGGCACCGGCGACGTGCAGATGGGCCTGGCCCGCATGCTGCCCCGCGCCGAGATGATCATCGTCACCACGCCCGCCGTGGGCGCCCAGAAGGTGGCGGCCCGGGCGGCCGACCTGGCCCGCAAGAGCTACCTGCGCATCGCCGGGGTGATCGAGAACATGACCAGCTTCACCTGCGCCCACGGTGAGGCCTACCCCCTGTTCGGCAGCGGTGGGGGTGAGGCTCTGGCCCGCGACATCGGCAGCCCCCTCCTCGGCCAGATCCCCATCGAGGTGGCGGTGAATGCCGGCGGCGACGAGGGCGTGCCGGTGGCCCTGGGTGAGGGCCCGGCGGCCGACGCCTTCCGGGCCATCGCCGAGCGCCTGGTGAGCGATGCCATCCCCCCGGTCGACATGGCCGGCTGCAGCGCCCGCCTGCTCGACAGCGTGGAGGCGGCCCTCGGCCCCAAGTAGCCGACAAGGCGCCCTAGGATGTGGTCTTCGGCCAGGACAGCCGCCGAAGGCGGCCCCCGTGGCTGGAGACCCAGGCGAGCGGAGCGAGCCGAAGCGAGTGTTCAGAGCGAAGGGCGCCGGCTTTGCCGGCGTCCGGAGCACGATCAAACTCGCCGCCGAACCTCCGGTTCGGCGGCGAAGGGCTAGTCGGCCAGGCGCAGGGCCAGTGCCGGGCGGATGCGGGAGGCCTGCTGCGCCGGGATGGCGGTGGCCACCAGGGAGGCCACCAACGTGGCCACCGCCAGCAGGGCGACCTCGTTCCAGGGCACCACGAAGGCAAGATCGTCGCCGAAGGTGTCGTTGCCCACGATCTGCCAGGCCGAGGCCAGGGCCAGGGCGGTGCCGATGAGGATGCCCTCGGCGGCCACGAAGGCCGACTCCACCAGAAAGGCCCGGCGTACGGCGGCCGAGGGGTAGCCCAGGGCCCGCAGCACCCCCACCTGGCGGCGGCGCTCGCGCACGGCCCGGACCATCACCACCCCGAGCCCGGCGATGCCCACCACCAGGCCCAGGGCCAGGTAGCCCTGCATGAGACGGAAGAACTGGGTCTGGCTGGCCAGGTTGGTGGCCACCAGCTCCCGGAAGGTCTCGGCGTCGGCCCCGTTGGCCAGGTAGGTGGCGTCGAGCTCGCCAGCCAGCACCTCGGGGTCGGTCTCAGGGGCGCCGGCCACCAGCAGGCGGTTGGCCACGGCCCGGGGCCCGTAGAGCTCCTCCAGCGACGACCGGGAGATGTAGGCGCCGACGTTGGCGAACGAGCTGTCGGCCAGGGCGGCGATGGTGAGGTCCCGGGTCTGGCCGGAGACGGGATCGCGCAAGGTGATCTGCTCGCCCGGCTCCAGGGCCTCCTCGGGGGGCCCGCCCCCGCCCTGGAGGAAGAAGTCGCTGACGATGACCAGTGACGGGTCGTCCAGCACCGCCCGGTAGGCGGCGCCGGCGTCGGGGTAGTCACCGAGGTCGCCCAGGCTGGTGGGGCCCGCCTCGACGAAGGCCTCGTCGATGCCGGTGACGAACCAGCGCTCGAACTCGCCGCCGGTGCGCGGGGTGCGGAACTCGGCGCCGGCGTCGGCCAGGGCGGCGACGGTCCCCACGTCGCCGCGGGCCCGGACCTCGTCCACGGGCACCGGGTTGGCGTCGTTGGACGAGACCTCGAGGTCGAACCCACCCGAGACCTCCTCGGTGAAGCGCTCGATCTGGCTGGCGAACAGGTTGCTCAACACCACGATGAACACCAGGGTGAAGACGACCAGGCTGTACATGGCGAGGATCATCCCGGTGCGGAAGCGGCGGGCCAGGGGGTAGGCCAGGCCCAGGCGCAGGGCCATCGAGCGCCCCCGCCCGAGGTGGCGCAGGGCTGCCCCCAGTGCCTCTTGGTTCTGGGTGGCCAGGGCCACGGCGGCGGCGGTGAGGACGATGCCCTGCACCACGAAGACGGGGATCTCGGCTCCGGCGAAGGCGCCGGGGAGCACGCCGAAGGCGGTCACTCCCCAGGCCAGGGCGGCCACCGCCGCCACCGACACCAGCGGGCGCCGGGGCACCCAGCGGGAGAGCAGAGGAACGAGGCCGGCCACCACCAGCACCGGCCCAGCCAGGGAGGCGAAGGGGTCCTCGGCGGGGATGCCCGTGGCCGACCACGCCCCGGCGGCCAGCACCACGACGGCTCCGGCCACCAGCGAGCGCAGCCGGGTGCGGGGCGCCGGCGGTTCGGGCAGGTCGCGGATGGCCCGGATGACGTTGACCCGGGAGATGGACAGCGAGGTGAGCACCACGGTGACCAGGGCGATGAGGAACCCGGTGGAGAACCCCGACTCCACGCTGGCGGCGTCGGCGGCGAAGGTCAGCTCCAGGGTGGCCTCCTGGCCCCCGAAGATGTCGGCGGCCACGCCCGAGACGACCCGCCCGATGCCGATGCCCACGGCGGCCCCGAGCCCAGCCGAGGCCAGGGCGTACATCCAGCCCTCCAGGGAGAACGAGCCCACCAGGCCGGCCCGGCGCAGCCCCACTGCCCGCAGCATCCCCATCTCCGACTTCCGCTCCTGGGCCAGCATCACGAAGATGTTCACCAGCAACAGCACACCGGCGAGGACGCTGAAGAACCCGATGGAGCCGAACAGCTCGCTGAACTGCGCCCCGACCTCCTCGGCGTCGGCCTCCCGGTCGGCCTTGGTGGTGGCGAGGCCGCCCGGGGTCGAGCCGAGGTGCTCGGTGATGGCGGCCACGGCGGCGCCGGTCCCCTCGGCGCCGGCGAGGGTGTCGCCCTGGTTGGACACGGCCACGAAGCTGGACGGGGGGGCGGCGCCGGGAGCGGCCGGGGGACCACCCAGGTCAGCCAGGGTGCCGGGGGCGACGAAGAGGGTGGGCGACGAGGTGCCGAAGGCGAGGGTGAAGCCGGCGATGCCCCGCTGGTCGAGGACCCGGTCGACCACCAGGTCCCGCTGGCCCCCGAAGGCGTAGACCGAGACGGTGTCGCCGGGGCCCACCCCGAGCTCCTCGGCCAGGTCCGTGCCCACCACCGTGCGCCCCGGTCCCGGCGTGGGACCCTCGATGCCGGTGGCGGCCGGCTCGCCACCGAAGGCCCGGGCGGCGGGAAAGTCGACCTCCACCAGGGTGGCGCCGGGCTCGGCCCTGGCCACCTCGCCTCCCGGTCCCGGCGTGGAGGCGGCCACCCGCAGGGCGGTGAGGGCCAGGACGCCGTCGATGCGGTCGTCACCGGCGTCGAGCTCACCCAGCGCGGCGGCGAGCGTCGCCTGCTCGTCCGCCCCGCTGGTGGCGATGAGCTCGTCGATGGGGCCGAGCTGGGTCCGGGTGCCCTGGCGCAGGGAGGCGTCGAGGGTGTCGCCCACCACCATCGAGGAGGTGATGATGGCGGTGCCGAGCAGCGAGCCGAGCACGACCAGCGCCGTCTCCCGGGGGCGCCGGGCCAGGTTGCGCACGGCCAGGCGGCGCAGCACCGGGCGGCGCAGGGCCAGGACGGCGAAGGGCAACGAGATCAGGGCGACGAGGATCACGCCGCCGTCCCCTGGCGCCGGTCGGCCACGATGCGGCCGTCGCGCACCTCGATGCGCCGCCCGGCGGTGGCGCCGATGGCCTGGTCGTGGGTGACGAGGATGAGGGTGAGCCCGGCGCGGTGCAGGTCGCCGAGCAGCTCCATGACGCTGCCGGCCGTCTCGGTGTCGAGGTTGCCGGTGGGCTCGTCGGCCCACACGATCGACGGTTCCCCGGCGATGGCCCGGGCAACGGTGACCCGTTGCTGTTCTCCCCCCGACAGCTCGGGCGGCCGGTGGCGCAGGCGATGCCCGAGTCCCAGGCGCTCGAGCGATTCCTCGGCCCGGCGGCGGGACTCCTTGGGGCTGACCCCGGCCAGCAGCAGGGGGAGCTCGACATTCTCGACGGCGCTGAAGACGGGGATGAGGTTGAACGACTGGAAGATGAAGCCCATGGTGCGGGCCCGGTGGCGGGTGCGCCGGGCGTCGGTCATCTCGTGGATGGACTCGCCCCCGAGGTCCACCGAGCCGGCGTCGATGTCGTCGAGGCCCGACAGGCAGTTCAACAGGGTGGTCTTGCCCGAGCCCGACGGGCCCATGACGGCCAGGAACTCCCCCGCCGCCACGCGCAAGTCGATGTCGTCGAGGGCCAACACCGACTCGGCACCGGTGCGGTAGGTCTTGCGCACGGCGGTGGCCGTCAGAATGGCCGGTGCCGGGCCTTCGGGGTGCGGGCTGGGGCCGTCGGGCATCGGGCGCTCCTCGGGTGGGGGGCGGAACACGGGCTCAGCGCTAGCGGCGCCGGGCGCTCTGGCGGCCTCGCCTGGCGCAGCATAGGATTGGTCCATGTTGTACGCCATGGAATCTGCCTGGAACTCGCCCGCCCGCACCCGGGGAACCAAGCGCATGTCGGTCATGCCGGCGCTGGTCCAGACCGAGGACGGCGGCTACGCCGAGCTCGAGACCGAGGGCGACCAGGCCCTCGAGGGCGGCGGCGCCCAGACGGTGCAAGGAGACGGCGAGGCGCGGACCGGCCGCTCTGACGACGACGGCAGCAAGGGCGTCACCGGGGGCCAGCGCTCCCGCGGGCGCATCCGCCACCGCTGACGCCTCACACGTCGAGGTAGCCCGAGCCTCCTTCGGGCCTGCGGCCCCCAAGGGCCCGGGCCTGGAAGCGCCGCGCCAGCACCCGGCGCACGCCGGCACGCACGGGGGGCACCAACAGGGCCAACCCGAGGGCGTCGGTGAGGAAGCCGGGGGTGAGCATGAGGCTGCCCCCGAAGAGGATCAGGAAGCCGTCGACCAGCTCGGCACCCGGCACCTTGCCCTGCCGGAGCTGGGCGCGGACCCGGTGCCAGGCGCTCAGGCCCTCGCGTTTGACCAGCCAGGCCCCGACCACGCCGACCAGCACGAGCAGCACGATGGTGTTGAGGGCGCCGATGGCCGAGCCCACCTGGATGACGACGTAGAGCTCGATCAGGGGCACGACGAGGAACAGCAAGAAGAGCACGCCGGCCACGGCGGCGATGCTACCCAGGGCCCCGCCGGCTGCCCTGGCCCCGGCCGGGACGCTCGCCCTCCCGCCACTACCCTGCGTGGCCATGGTGTCCCCCGAGGCGAGCCCACCGCAGCGCCGTGCCCGCCGCCAGGCGCCGGACTGGCAGGGCCGCCTCCTACCCCGGTCGGTCCTCGGGATCAGCGCCTTGATCCTGGCCGCCTCCCTCGGCGCCGCCTTCAGCGGAGCCATCCTCTACGCCTACTACGCCTACCGCCTGGACCGGGGGGTGGAGTACGCCTCGACCTTCGACGAGCGCCTCGACACGGCGCTGCAGATCATCGACGAGGAGCAGCGCCAGGCCATGGCGGCGGTGCGGGCCGAGCTCGAGCCCCTGCAGCGCCTGGGTGCCACGGGCGACACCCTCGAGCAGCTGGTCGAGCGGGTGGCCCCCTCCACCTTCTTCGTCAGCACCCTCGACGAGGCCGGGGCCCCGTCGGTTGGGACCGGCTTCGTGGTCTTCTCCGACGCCGAGCAGAGCTTCCTGCTCACCTCCTTCGCCACCGTGCGGGCCGCCACCCGCTCACCCGGACCCGAGGTCCGGGCCCGCCAGGGCACCGAGGAGCTGGTGGCCGACCTGGTCAGCTGGGAGGAGGGCCGGGACCTGGCCCTGCTGTCCATTCCCCGGGGCGGCGTGGAGCGCCTGGCCTGGGCCCAGACCAGGACCGGGGAGCGGGTGTTCTCGGTGTCGGGTCTGGGGGCGGCCGGCGGGTCGGCCAGCCAGGGGCTGGTGGGCGACGTGAGCGCCACCGGCATCCAGCACGACACCCCCCTCGGCATGCAGTTCCAGGGCGCCCCCCTGGTCAATGCCAGCGGTGAGGTGGTGGGTGTCAGCTCCCGGGCGTACGCCCCCCTCGGCTTCGCCACCGATGCCGTCACCTTCGCCCCGGTCATCGGCGACGCCTGCAACGAGCTCCTGGTGTGCCCCGACAACCGGGGCGGGGCCGAGGGCATCGGCGGCTGATCCAGCGCAGGGGGGTTCAGTTGTTG
>DATMJI010000109.1:0-11902 GCA_035553895.1 Acidimicrobiales bacterium
CTCCTCGTTCTCGGCGCGGTTCTGCCCCGATCTGGGGGCGAAAACGCGCCGAGAACGGGTTGGGGAGGTGGGAGCAGGAGGTCAGGCGACCTGGATGGACCAGCGCACGGTGTCGGCGTCGGCTCGGGTCTCGCCGGCGACGGGGCGCCAGATGAGGGCGACCAGCGAGACCCGCCCCGGGGGCAGCTCCTCGATCTCCTGGCCGGGGCCAGGGGTGAAGAACACCTGGTTCTGGGCATCGACCCGGCGCAGCTGGTCCTCGGGGATCTCGATGCCGTTGACCTGCAGGACTCCGGTCCACTCCGGGGCCAGGTCGATGCCGACCTCGCTCTGGCGCAGCACCTGGGAGCCGTCGGGGGGGACCAGGGCCTCGACGGCGTCGCCGGTGGGCAGGATGTCGACGTTGGAGCTGTTCAGGGTGAAGGCGTAGACGAAGCCGGCCAGGGCGAGGGCGAGGAGGGCACCGGTGACGGCCCGGCGGGCACCGTCGCTCACCGCCGGGGCACCAGGGCGCTCACGCCGCCCGCTCCAGCAGGGGCGCCAGGCGAGCGGCCAGGCTGTCGAGGCGGACGCGGACCTCGCTGGCCGGCAGCTCGTCCCAGACGGCCTCGAGGATCTTCCACAGCCGGGGGTAGACCACCCCGTCGATATCGGCCGCCAGGCGGACGGGTACCGGTCCCCGGCGCCGGCGGGCCAGCAGGGACCCCAGCACCGCGGCCAGCGTCAGCGATGCCGGGTCGCTGGCCTCGGCCAGGCGGCTCACCAGCGTCTCCAGGCCCCCCTCGTCGTGCCACAGCCCCTCGCCGGCGATCAGGGCTTCCAGGGCGGTGGCGACGTCGGCGGGCACGCCGCCCATCATCGCGCCCGGGATGAGGTTGCCACGATCCGGCCGGCCGTGGGCGTTAGCCTCACGACGTGGCCACGTCACGACTGACGGAGCAACTCGGCCGCGTGCTCGGCGGCCGCTACCGCCTGAGCGCGCCCATCGGCAGCGGCGCCTCGGCCCAGGTCTACCTGGCCGACGACGTCACCCTGCGCCGGCGGGTGGCGGTCAAGGTGCTGCACCCGGCGCTGGCCGACGACGACGCCTTCCTGCGCCGCTTCCGGGCCGAGGCCCGCTCGGCGGCGGCGCTGAACCATCCCAACCTCATGGCCGTCTACGACTGGGGAGAGGACGACGGGCCCTACCTGGTGCTCGAGTTCCTGGGCGGCGGCAGCCTGCGGGCCATGCTCGAGCAGGGCCGGCGCCTCACCCCGTCCCAGGCCCTGGTGGTGGGCCTCGACACCGCTCGGGCCCTGCACTTCGCCCATCGCCGCGACGTGGTGCACCGCGACATCAAGCCCGCCAACCTGCTCTTCGGTGACGACGGGCGCCTGCGCATCGCCGACTTCGGTCTGGCCCGGGCCCTGTCGGAGGCGGCGTGGACCGAGCCCGGCGACGGCCTGGTCGGGACGGTGCGCTACGCCGCCCCCGAGCAGGCCAAGCACGGTCGGGTCGACGGCAAGGCCGACGTGTACGCCCTGGCCCTGGTCCTCATCGAGGCGGTGACGGGCTCGGTACCGCTGATCGGCGACTCCAGCCTGGCGACCCTGGCCGGCCGGGCCGAGACCCCCGTCCCCGTGCCCGAAGCCCTGGGGCCGCTGCGCCCGGTGCTGGAGCGGGCGGGCCGGCCCGATCCCAGCCAGCGCCCCGACGCCGGCGAGCTGGGCCAAGCGCTGCTGGCCGCCGCCCGCCAGCTCGACCGGCCCGACCCGCTGCCCCTGGCCGGGGCTCTCGACCTGTCCCCGGTGGGGACCGGGTCGGATGGCGACCCGACCCTTCTGCCCCCGCCGTCCCCGGTGGCAACCGAGCCGGAGGCCACCACGGCCACGGCCACGGCCGCGGCCGGCAACGGGAACGGGAAGACCACGGCCACCACGGTGAGGTCGGGTCCGGCCACCGCCGTCTTCGACGGGCTGGAGATGTTCGACCACGGACCTCCGGCCCGTCCCCGGGACACCCCGGGCGACGGCAGCCAGGCCGCCAGGCGCCGCCGCCGCTGGCCGTGGCTGGTGGTACTGGTGCTGCTGGTGGCCGGGACCGTGGGCGGGACCGTGGCCTATCTCCAGGCCCAGCCCGCCACCGCCGCCGTCCCCAACATCGACGGCGACCTCCGGGAGGCGGCCGAAGCCGAGTTGGCCCGGGTCCAGGCCGAGGCCGGCTTCGAGGTGCCCTGGGTCGTCCGCATCGACGAGCAGTACCACGACCGGGTGCCCGAGGGCACGGTGATCTCCCAGGACCCTGGCGCCGGCCGGGTCATCGAGGAGGGCGAGACGGTGACCCTGACGGTCTCCCTGGGCCGCCCCTTCGTCGCCGTCCCCGACCTCGGCGGTCTCGGCCAGGACGAGGCCCAGCGGGCTCTGGTCGAGGTCGGCCTGGTGCTGGGGAGCTCGTCGGTGACCACCAGCGAGGACGTAGGTGCGGGCCTGGTCGTCACCTGGTCCGCCGGCGGGGAGGAGCGACCCGGGGAGGTGCGGGAGGGATCCGAGGTCGACCTGGTGCTCTCCGAGGGCCCGGCTCCCCGCACCGTTCCCGCCCTGGCCGGCCTCACCGAGGACCAGGCGGTGGCCGCCCTCGAGGCCGAGGGGCTGCGGGCCGAGGTGGCGAGCCGCTTCAGCAGCCAGGTCGACAAGGGGGTGGTCATCGGCTCCGAGCCGGGCTCGGGGGCCACCGTCGAGCGAGGTGCCACCATCACCGTGGTGGTGTCCAAGGGCCGGGACCTGGTGAAGGTTCCCGACATCGTGGGCAAGACCCTCGAAGAGCTCAACAAGGCCCTGGAGGCGGTAGGCCTGCGCTCGGGCGACGTGTCCGGCAACGCCAGCGGCAGCCCGGCCGCCACCGACCCGGCCCCGGGCGACGCCGTCGACCGGGGCACGGCCGTCGACATCTTCCTGCGCCGCTAGACGCGGCACCGCCGCCCGGGCGAGCGCCGTGGCGCCGAAGGCGGCTCCTTCTCGGTTGGCGAGCGCAGCGAGCCGGTCGCTACTCGGTCAGGTTCTTGATCCTGGTGGCCACCTCCACGGCGAGGGGCTCCACCGGCGCCTGGAGCATGGTCAACAGCTTGGTCATGTCGCCCTGCACCTTGATCTTGCCGGCCATGAAGGCCTGCATGGCGGCGTCGCGGTCCTGGTCGACGAAGATCTGGCGGGCGCTGGCGTAGTCGAGGGTGAGGGTGACGTCGGGCGCCTCGAGGTGGCCCAGCTCCATCTCCAGCTCGCCTGAGGTGGTGTCGAGATGGGCCTGCATGACCCCTTCGCCGAAGGGCACGTCGGTGATCACCTGGTTCATGCGCACCGGCTCACCCGAGGTCTGGGCCTGGCCGCGGTACTCGTCGCGGACCTTGCGCACCTCCTCGATCCAGTCGTCGCTGAGAAAGGGATAGCTGGCCATGACGGCAAGCTACCCACATCCGCTCGCCGCCGAGCAAGCCGCTCTAGGACGGTTTGCGCAGACGCAGGCCGGGGAGCCCGTCGTAGCGTTCCCGGAAACCGGTCATGAGGGTGAGGCCGTGGTGCAGGGCGGTGGCGGCGAGCAGGGCGTCGGCGGTGTTGATCCCGGCCGCCCTGCGCAGGCGCCCGGCCCGCTCGGCCACGGCGTGGTCGACGGGCAGCTCCCGGAACGAGCCGAGCAGCAGGCGCAGCCCCTCCTCGTCGGCCCGGTGGCCGGCGAAGAGCTCGCAGCGGGTCAGGACCGAGTAGGACAGCCGGTTGTTCCCCGGGCGGATGGCCCGCACGCCGCGGACGTGGTCGACGAACACATCGGTGTCGACCAGGAGGTCAACCACGGTCCCACTCGGCGCGGTCGGCGACCTCGAGGTCGGGCATGGTGGCGAAGGTGGCGTTGAGGGCGGTGACCGGGTCGGGTCCCTCTTCGGCCAGGAACTGGTCGACGGCCAGGCGGACCAGGGCGGCCAGGCTGGTGCCCTGGCTCTGGGCCAACTCGTCGAGCCGGGCCCGCTGTTCGACCGTCAAGTAGACCTGGGTGCGCACCGACGCCATCGACACCAGCGTATACAGCGGCACCGGAGCCGGTGGGCCGGGCCCCCGGCCGGAAGCGGTGCCGGGCGGCCCCGCCTCCTACCATGGGTGGCCATGGCGCCCCGCATCACTACCGACGACGTCGCTCACGTGGCCGGTCTGGCCCGCCTGGAGCTGACCGGCGAGGAGCTCGAGCGCTTCACCGGCCAGCTGGCGGCGGTGCTCGACCACGCCGCCGGTGTCGAGGCCCTCGATGTCGCCGGCGTGGAGCCCACGGCGCACCCGTTGGGCCTGACCAACGTGCTGCGCGACGACATCCCCGGGGCGAGCCTCGAGCGCGACGAGGTGCTGGCCGGGGCCCCGGCGGTGGAGAACGACCGCTTCCGGGTGCCTCCGGTGCTGGGGGGTGAGCCGTGAGCCCGGCCGGGACCGGACCCACGCCGGCAGTGGCCGTCGCCGCCGCCGTGCGCTCCGGGGATCGCTCCGCCGCCGGCGTGGTGGAGGAATACCTGGCCGCCATCGGCCGCCGGGAAGCTGAGGTCCACGCCTTCAACACCTTGATGGACGACGAGGCCCGCCGGGCGGCCGAGCTGGTCGACCGCCGGGTGGCGGCGGGGGAGGACCCCGGCCCGCTCGCCGGAGTCCCGGTCGCCCTCAAGGACAACCTGTGCACGGCCGGGGTCCTCACCACCTGCTCATCGCACATCCTCGAGACCTGGCGGCCTCCCTACGACGCCACCGTGGTCGCCCGCCTGGGCCTGGCCGGGGCCATCGCCGTGGGCAAGACCAACCTCGACGAGTTCGCCATGGGCAGCTCTACCGAGAACTCCGCCTTCGGGCCCACCCGCAACCCCCACGACCTGTCCCGGGTGCCGGGGGGCTCCAGCGGTGGGAGCGCAGCGGCCGTGGCCGCCGGCTTCGCCCCCCTGGCCCTGGGTTCGGACACCGGGGGGTCCATCCGCCAGCCGGCGGCCCTGTGCGGGGTGGTCGGAGTCAAGCCGACCTACGGGCTGGTGAGCCGCTACGGCCTGGTCGCCTTCGCCAGCAGCCTCGACCAGGTCGGTCCCCTGGCCTCGACGGTGGCCGACGCCGCCGTCTTGCTCGAGGTCATCGCCGGCCACGATCCCCTCGACTCCACCTCGGCACCGGGGGAAGCCCCCGCGCTGGCGGAGGGCCTCGACCGCGGCGTCGAGGGCCTGCGCATCGGCGTGGTCAGCGAGCTGCTGGGCGAGGGCATCGCCCCCGACGTGCGCCGGCGGGTGGAGGCGGCGGCCGAGGCGCTGGCGGGCGCCGGGGCCAAGGTCGAGGAGGCCAGCGTGCCCTCGGTGGCCCACGGGCTGTCGGCCTACTACCTCATCGCCCCGGCCGAGGCCTCGTCCAACCTGGCTCGCTACGACGGCGTGCGCTACGGCCTACGGGTCGACGCCCCGACCACGGCGGCCATGAACGTGGCCACCCGCACCGCCGGCTTCGGCCCCGAGGTCAAGCGCCGCATCATGCTGGGCACCTACGCCCTGTCGGCCGGCTACTACGACGCCTACTACGGCAAGGCCCAGCGGGTGCGCACGCTCATCATCCGCGACTTCGCCGCCGCCTACGAGCGCTTCGACCTGCTGGTCTCGCCGACGGCGCCCACCACCGCCTTCCCGCTCGGGGCCAAGGCGGCCGATCCGCTCACCATGTACCTCTCCGACGTGTGCACCATCCCGTCCAACCTGGCCGGCCACCCGGCGGTGTCGGTCCCCTTCGGGAGCGGCGACGACGGCCTGCCGGTGGGGGTGCAGATCCTGGCCCCGCCTCTGGCCGAGGCTCCCATGCTGCGGGCGGCCGCCGTCCTCGAAGCGGCCGCCGCCCAGGTCCGGGCGGCGCCGCCGGCCGCCCCGGAGGCGAGCTGATGGTCCCCCGGAGGCGTTCCCAGGCTCTCCCGACCACCAGATCGGAGGGGGAGTGAGCGACTGGGAGACGGTGATCGGCCTGGAGGTCCACTGCGAGCTGGCCACGGCCACCAAGCTCTTCTGCGGCTGCCGCAACGCCTTCGGCGAGGACCCCAACACCAACGTGTGCCCCGTCTGCCTGGGCCTGCCCGGGTCGCTGCCGGTGCTCAACCGGGGCGCCGTCGAGCTGGCCATGCGCCTCGGCCTGGCGCTCGGCTGCGAGGTGCGACCCAGCACCTTCCACCGCAAGAACTACTTCTATCCGGACATGCCCAAGGACTACCAGATCTCCCAGTACGACCAGCCGGTCAACGTCAACGGGTACCTGGAGCTGGCCGACGGGACCCGCATCGGCATCGAGCGGGCCCACCTGGAGGAGGACACGGGCAAGTCCACCCACGTCGGCGGCGGTGGCCGCATCCACGAGGCCGAGCACTCCCTGGTCGACTACAACCGGGCCGGCGTTCCCCTGGTGGAGATCGTCAGCCGCCCCGACCTGCGATCGGCCGAGGCGGCCCGGGCCTACGTCCACGAGCTACGGGCGGTGCTGGTGGCCACCAGTGCCTCGGACGCCCGCATGGAGGAGGGCAGCATGCGCGTTGACGCCAACATCTCCGTGCGCCCGGTCGGCTTCTCGACTCTCGGGACCCGATGCGAGGTCAAGAACCTCAACTCGGTGCGCTCGGTCGGCCGGGCCATCGACTACGAGGCCCGGCGCCAGATCGCCCTGCTGGAGGCGGGGGAGCCCGTCGTCCAGCAGACCCGCCACTGGGACGAGGCCGACGGGCGCACCCAGCCCCTGCGCTCCAAGGAGGAGGCCTACGACTACCGCTATTTCCCCGAGCCCGACCTGGTGCCGCTGGTGCCCGAGCGGTCCTGGCACGACGAGGTGGCCGCCGCCCTGCCGGTGCTACCGGCTGAGCGCCGCCACCGCCTGGCCGAGGCCAGCGGGGGTTCGACCGAGGCAGTGGCTGTGGTCGTCGACCGGGATCTCGACGACCTGGTGCTGGCTGCCCTGGCCGCCGGTGGCGATGCCGGGCGCCTGCTGGTGCACGCCGAGCACGACCTGGCCGGCGGGGCCGGTGCCCTGGAGGCGCCCAGCTTCGCCGAGCTGGCCCGCCTGGAGGCCGCCGGTGAGCTCACCGCCACCCAGGCCAAGGCGGTGCTGGCCGAGCTGGTCACCTCCGGAGGCGAGCCAGCGGCGGTGGCCAAGGGCCTGGGCTTCGAGGCCATGGCCGAGGACACCCTGGCAGAGGCGGTCGACGAGGCCATCGCCGCCAACCCCGACGCCTGGACCCGCTTCCGCGAGGGCGACGCCAAGGTGGCGGGCTTCTTCGTCGGCCACGTGATGCGGGCCACCAAGGGCCAAGCTGACGGCAAGGCCGTCACCGCTCTGCTGCGCCAGCGGGCCGGCTCGGCCTGATCCACGCGCCCACGCCGGCGCCAGGAATTCCTTGCCTCACGTCCCCCCGGCGCCGTAGCGTCCGGGAATATGGAAACGAACTCGGCTCGTATCGAGATCGACAACGCCGACCCAGGTGCCGACGCCGACCGGCGCTGGCTGGCCCTGGCCGTGTTGTGCCTGAGCCTGGTCCTCATCGTGCTCGACAACACCGTGCTCAACGTGGCCCTGCCCACCCTGGTGCGCCAACTCGGGGCCACCACCACCCAGCTCCAATGGATGGTCGACGCCTACGTCATCGTCTTCGCCGGCCTGTTGCTCAGCGCCGGTGCCCTGGGCGACCGCTTCGGCCGGCGCCGGGCGCTGCAGCTGGGCCTGGTCGTCTTCGCCCTGTCGTCGGGCCTGGCCGCCTTCTCCGGAACCTCGGGCCAGCTCATCGGTGCCCGGTCGGTTATGGGCCTGGGCGCCGCCTTCGTCATGCCCGCCACCCTCTCGATCATCACCAACATCTTCACCGACCCCCGGGAGCGGGCCCGGGCCATCGCCATCTGGGCGGGCATGGCCGGTGTGGGCGTGGCCCTCGGTCCGGTGGTCGGGGGCTGGTTGCTCGAGCACTTCTGGTGGGGTTCGGTCTTCCTCATCAACCTGCCCATCGTGGCCCTGGCCCTGGTGGCGGGGCGGCTGCTGCTGCCCGAGTCCCGGGAGGCCGGCACCAGCCGCCTCGACGTCGTCGGCGCCGCCCTGTCGGTGGCCGCCATCGGCGTGCTGCTGTGGGCCATCATCGAGGGACCGGTCAAGGGGTGGGGTGACGTCACCACGCTCGGTGCCTTCGGCCTGGCCGCCGCCCTGCTCCTGGCCTTCTTCGTGTGGGAGTCCCGGGTCGACGACCCCATGCTCGACGTCGCCTTCTTCGCCGATCCCCGCTTCAGCGCCGCCAGCGCCGGCATCGCCCTGGTGTTCTTCGCCCTGTTCGGATCCTTCTTCCTCTTCACCCAGCTCCTGCAGTTCGTGCTCGGCTACACGCCGCTGGAGGCCGGCCTGCGGCTCCTGCCCATCTCGGTGGTCCTCGGTGTCGTCTCGCCCATCAGCGCCAGGTTGGTGGAGCGGATGGGGACCAAGGTGGTGGTCACCGCGGGCCTGGTCATCGCCGGGGCCGGGTTGTTCATGGCCGCCGGGCTGGAGGCCGGGTCGAGCTACGGCGAGCTGCTGCGCTCCATGCTGGTGCTCGCCGCCGGCATGGGCCTCACCATGGCCCCGGCCACCGAGTCGATCATGGGCTCGCTGCCCCCGGCCAAGGCGGGGGTGGGCTCCGCCGTCAACGACACCACCCGGGAGCTGGGCGGCGCCCTCGGCGTGGCCGTCCTCGGGAGCCTGCTGGCGTCGGGCTACGCCACCAGCCTGGGCGACGCCATGGCCGGCTCGCCCATCCCCGGCGAAGCGCTGGGTCTGGCCCAGGAGTCGGTGGGGGCAGCCCTGGCGGTGGCCGGATCCGTCGGTGGCGCGGCCGGAGGCTTGCTGGCCGAAGCCGCCCGCACGGCGTTCGTGGACGCCATGGGGATCGGGCTGGTGGTGGCCGGGGGCGCCGCCCTGGTCGGTGCGGCGGTGGCGGCCGCCTTCCTGCCCGGCCGGGCCCGGGGCCTGGAGGCTCCGGCCCCGGGGACCGATGTCGGGGAACCGGTGGTCCTGGACGTGCCCGAGGCCCCCACCGGTGCGCCGGAGCCGGCCTGAGGTGACCGGCACCGACGAGGGTCGCCGGCCCGGCCGGCCGAGGGATCCCGAGCTCGACGAGGCCATCCTGGCGGCCACCACCGAGCTGCTGTGCGAGGAGGGGTTCCCAGGCACGACGGTGGAGGCGGTGGCGGCCCGGGCCGGGGTGGGCAAGGCCACCATCTACCGGCGCTGGGCCACCCGGGAGGACCTGCTGCTGGCGGCCGGCGACGCCATGGCCGGCGGCTGCCCCGGCGATCCCGACAGCGGCGACCTCCGGTCCGATCTGGTGACGTTGATCGGGGGGCTGGTGGCGGTGATGGCGGCCACCCCGGTGGGCTCGCTGCTGCCGGCCACGGTGGACGAGGCGGCTCGCAACCCCGAGCTGCGGTCCCGCCTCGACGAGTTCATCGCCACCCGCCGGGCCCCGGTCCTGGCCGCCCTGGCCCGGGGGGTGGAGGGCAAGGAGCTGCAGCCCGACCTCGACCTCGAGCTGGTGGCCGACCTGCTGGCCGGACCGGTCTTCACCCGCCTGCTGGTGACCGGCCGCCCTCTGCAAGAGGACCTGGCGGGCCGCATCGTCGACACCGTCCTCGCCGGCGTGCGGGCGGACGAACCGTCCCCCGCCTATCCCAACTGATGGTCCAGACGGGCCGCCAGCGCGGCGATCCGACCACCAGAACGGGGGTGGGCCGGCGGCGCCGGTTCAGTGCAGGTGGACGGCGGTCTCGTGGAAGGGGTCGGCGTAGTGGTCGGCGAACAGCTTGGCCACCAGCTCGCCCCGGCTGCTCACCCCCACCTTGTCGAACACCGACTTGATGTAGTCGCGCACGGTGTGGGCGGAGAGGAACAGGCTGTTGGCGATCTCGGGGGTGGACAGGCCCCGGGCGACGGCGGCGACGACGTCGCGCTCCCGTAGCGAGAGGCCGTAGGCCTCGATGACGATGGGGGCCACCTCGGCGCTCTTGGCCGGTTCGACGACCACGGCGACGCTGCCGTCGGCGCCCCCGCCGGCGAGGCAGGAGGCGTGGAGGACGAGCCACCGGCCCTTTCGGTCGCGCAGGCGCAGGCGGGCCTCGCCATCGGCGTGGCCGGCAGCCACCGCTCGGGCCCGGGCCATGAGGGGGACGATGGGAACGGCGGTGCCGAGATCCGACTCGCCGACTGGATCGCCGAGGAGATCCAGCCACGTCCAGGAGCCGTCGCCAGCACCGTAGATCTCGTCGAGCCACTGCTGGGCCTCGGCGTTGGCCGAAGTGAGGACCCCGCCGGCGTCGAACACCAACAGCCCGGGGGCCCGCAGCAGGGGTGTGCCGGACACGGTGGCCGCCGCCTGGGCCCGCACGGCCGAGCCCACGACCCCGGAGATGGCGCCGAGGATGGCCACGTCACCGTCGTCGAAGGCCGGCCGGCCCTTCTCCCGGTACAGGGCCCCCGCCGCCCAGGTGCTGGGACCGGTGCGGAACACCGCTCGCAGCTCGTCGTCGTAGCCCTGGGGCTCGACGAAGTTGCGGAAGCGGGCGCTGCGCTGGGGCCGGTCGGCGGTGGCCGCCCGCAAGGCGGCGGCGGGGACGCGCTGGCGGGCGAGGTCACGGAAGAGAATGGCGTCGTGGTCGTGGAACTCGCCGTGCCAGAAGGTGGTGCAGTAGCCGGAGTCCATGGCCTCGAACCGGCTGGGAGCGGCGGCCAGCAGCGTGGCCGGATCGACCCCGAACCACATCGAGCCGTCGAAGGTGAGCAGGCGGGCGAGCTCGGCGCTGAGGGCCTCGAACAGCTCGTCGCCGGTCGTGGCCCGGGCACAGGCCCGCTCGACGCGGTCCACGACCGCCGGGTCGCCCGTCCTGGTGCTCACGGGCGTGACGGTACTCCTGGCGCCGGGCGCCGTCATCCCCCCGGATGGGGGGATCTCCCGGCGCAGCTCCGCCCGTCCGGGGGGTACCGCCGCTGGCGTCGGGCGCCCAAGGTGAACAGGCACATCCGAATCCCCACCCAGCCAGGAGGCTCACCATGGACATCTCCGTTCCGACGACCACCCCCGTGCCCATCGCCCCGGACACGTTCTTGATCCCCAACCTGGTGCCCGCCGATCCAGGCACCTTCGTCCAGGTCAACTCCCTGCTCGTCCGCGGCGCCGAGCCCACCATCGTCGACACCGGCGCCCCCATCCACCGGGAGTTGTGGCTGGAGAAGGTCTTCTCCCTGGTCGATCCGGCCGACGTCCGCTGGATCTTCCTGTCGCATGACGACGGCGACCACACCGGCAGCCTCCACGAGGTGCTCGAGGCCTGCCCCCGGGCCACCCTGGTCACCAACTTCTTCGCCACCGAGCGCCTGAACCTGGAGCGGACCCTGCCCCTCGACCGGTTGATGTGGCGCGACCCCGGCGAGTCGTTCGAGACCGCCGACCGGCGCTTCCAGCTGGTGGTGCCGCCCATCTTCGACGGGCCCACCACCCGGGCCCTCTACGACGAGCGCACCGGCGTGCTGTGGTCGGTGGACTCCTTCGCCGCCCTCACCACCGGTGCCGTGCACGATGTCGGCGACCTGCCGAGGGACCTCTACGACGAGAGCTTTCACATGTTCAACAGCCTGGTGTCGCCCTGGCACCAGTGGCTGGACCCGGTCGCCTACAACCGCCACGTCGACACCGTCGAGGCCCTCCACCCTCGGGTGGTGGCGTCGGCCCACGGCCCGGTGCTGCGGGGGACCGACATCCACGACGCCTTCGACCGGGTCCGGGCCATGGCCGGCCAGCCCCGCTTCGTGCCCCCCGGCCAGCCCCTGCTCGACCAGCTGCTGGCCGGGGGGCACGAAGCGGGGCTGGCCGGCCATGGCCCGGACC
>DATMJI010000110.1:0-7521 GCA_035553895.1 Acidimicrobiales bacterium
GCCGCCGGCCCCCGGCGCCCCCCGGGGCCGGCGGCTGCTGGCGGTGGTGGTGGTGGCCGCCCTGGCCGGTTCGGCCGGCCTGGCCCTGGTGGGGGCCTCGGGCACCCGCATGGCCGGCGACACCATCACCGGCAACACCCCCGAGGGACCGGCCGGCGCCGACCCGGGCCCGGACCCGCTGGCCCGGGCCGCCGACCTGGCTCGAGGGGGCCAGGTCAGGGAGGCCCTCCAGCTCTACGACGATGTCCTGGCCGGCGACCCGGACAACATCGAGGCCCTCTCGGAGCGGGGCCTGCTGCTGGTGTCGCTGGCCTCGGCCACCGAGCGCCCGGGTCTGGCCGCCCAGGGCCGGGCCTCCATCGAGGCGGCCCTGGCCCTCGACGGGGACAACCCCCGGGCCCTGTTCTACCTGGGCCTGGCCCTGCGCCTGGAGGGCGACGACGAGCGGGCGGCCGACGCCTTCACCGCCGCCCTGGCCGCCGACCCCCCGCCGGCCCTGCGTTCGGCCATGGAGGACTTCCTCGCCTCCATCGCCACCGCCGAGCCGGGCCCCGCCCCGCCCTCGCCACCGACGTCAACCCCGTGACCGGCCGAACGGCAGTGAGGCCCGACGCCCTGAGGGACGCGAACCACTGCGGCCGACCCGCCTTTTAGACTCCCATGGCCTGCGGCCCCCACGATGTATGACCATCGGTCGCCGGCCACTCCCGCCGCCGGAGGCGGCCCCTTCTTGGCTGGTGGCCCAGGCGGGCGGAGCCCGCCCAGGGAGTGGTCAGGGCGGAGGGTGGCCGGCTTCGCCGGCGCCCGGAGCGCCATCACTTCGCCGCCGAACCTCCGGTTCGGCGGCGATTCACCATTCAGGCGGGCGGGGGGGTGTAGCGGGCCCGCACGAAGCTGCGGTCGGGGCCCACCTCAATGGTCCACGTCGAGGCCTTCTTGCACGTCCAGCGGTCGGCCACCAGCTCGACGCCCCGGCGGTGCAGGCGGTCGAGCACCGGCCCCACCAGGTTGCCGTGGGTGCACAGCACCGCCTCGGTGCCGGCCAGCGATTCGAGCAGGTCCCACGTGGCCCCCACGTCGGACTCCTCGGCCAGGGCCGGGTGGGTCTCCACGTCGAGGCCGAGGCGGGCGGCCAGGGGCTGCACCGTCTCCACGCAGCGGGCGTAGCGGCTGGTGAGGATGCGTTTGACGGGGTGCTCGGCCAGGGCATCGGCCAGGGCGTCCGCCTGGCCGGCGCCGGTGCGGGAGAGGGGCCGGGCCTCGTCGGGGCCGTCCCAATCGGCCCGTTCGCCGGCCTTGGCGTGGCGGAGGAGGTGGAGCTGCACCGCCGGCCAGCGTAGGCGCGCCGTCCCGGGCCGCTCCAACGGGGGCGGGGCGTACCGGGTGACCCTCGGGGGCAGGCTGAGGGGTCGTGGCCTTCCCCTCGTTCACCGTCGGCGTGGAGGAGGAGTTCCACGTGGTCGACGCCGACGACCTCGGCCTGCGCTCGGCCGTGCAGCGGGTGCTCGGCCCGGCCCGCCGGGTCCTCGGTGACCAGGTCCAGGCCGAGCTCCTCGATCCCCAGATCGAGGTGGAGACGCCGGTGTGCACCAGCCTGGGCGACGTGCGGGCCGAGCTCGCCCGCCTGCGCCGGGCCCTGGCCGAGACCGCCGGAGCGCAGCACTGCCGCATCCTCGCCTCGGGCACGCACCCTTTCTCCACCTGGGAGCGCCAGGGGGTGACGCCCGTGCCCCGCTACCGCAAGCTGGTCGACGACTACGGCCAGCTGGGCCACGAGCAGCTGGTGTGCGCCTGCCACGTCCACGTGGCCGTCGAGGACCCCGAAGCGGCGGTGGCGGTGATGAACCGGACCCGGCCGTGGCTGGCCACCCTGCTGGCCCTGTCGGCCAACTCGCCGTTCTGGGAGGGGGTCGACACCGGCTACGCCAGCTACCGCACCGCCGTCTTCGGGCGCTGGCCCACCACCGTCACCCCGCCGCCGTTCGCCTCCCGGGCCGAGCTCGACGCCCTGGTCGACGACATCCTGGCCACCGGGGTGATCCCCGACCGGGGCGCCCTGTACTGGGACGTCCGGGCCTCCGCTCGCTATCCGACCCTGGAGTTCCGGGTGGCCGACGTGTGCCCCACGGTCGACGAGGCGGTCATGCTGGCCGGGCTCATCCGCTCGCTGGTGCGCACCTGCCACCGCCACCTGGGCGAGGACCGGCCCGTCCACCATCCCCCGCCTGAGGTGGTCCGGGCCGCCCGGTGGCGGGCGTCCCGCCACGGCCTCGACGGCGAGCTGGTCGACCTGGGCGGCCGCCGCCCCCGGCCGGTGCCGGCGGCCGACCTGGTCTCCCGGCTGATGGCGCTGCTGCGGGACGACCTGGAGGCCCACGGGGAGTGGGAGGAGGTTTCGGCCCTGGTCGAGCGCCAGCTGGCTCACGGCACCGGCGCCCGCCGCCAGCGGGAGGCAGCCGCCCACGGTGGCCCCCAGGCGGCGGCCGAGCGGATGCTGGTCGAGCCGGAATGAGGACCGGCCCCGGGTCCCTCCCGGCTTCTCCCCCGGCTTCTGGTGGTCAGGACGCGCCGCCCGCGGCTCGTGGCGACCACCAGAACGGGGGAGGACGGGATCCCGGTGCCTGGTCAGCTGCGCAGATCGAGCAGGCGGTCGAGGATGAGGGGCAGGGCGGCGAGGAAGGCGTCGATGTCGGCGTCGGTGGTCGACCACCCCACCGAGACCCGCAGCGAGCGGGAGGCGTCGACGCCCATGGCCTCGAGCACCGGGGAGGGCTCCAGCGACTCCGAGGCGCAGGAGCTCCCGGAGTGCACGGCCACCCCGGCCTGGTCGAGTCCGAGCAGCACCGGCTCGGCCTCCACCCCGGCCAGGCTGAGGCACAGGATGTGGGGGAGGCGCTGGCCCGGGTCGCCCAGCACCCGGATCCCGGGTCCGAGCTCGCCGTCGGCCACCGAGGCGACGATGCGTTCGGTCTGGGCCTGGGCCCGCTGGCCCTCGCCGGCCAGGGCGCAGCCGGCCAGGTGGTGGGCGGCGGCGCCGAAGCCGGCCAGGGCGGGCACGTTCTCGTAGCCGCCTCGCCGGGCCCGCTCCTGGTCGCCGCCCACCAGGAGGGGGCGCAGGCGCAGCCCCCGGCGCACGAGCAGGGCGCCGGCGCCGGGAGGGCCTCCGAGCTTGTGGGCCGAGATGCTCATGAGGTCGGCGCCGAGCGCCCGGAAGTCGATGGGGACGTGCCCGGCGGCAGCGGCGGCGTCGACGTGGGTGAGCACCCCCCGCTCCCGGCAGGCGGCCACCACCTCGGCCACCGGCTGGAGCGTGCCCACCTCGTGGTTGCCCCACTGGAGGTGGACCAGGGCGGTGCCGGGGCGCAGCGCGGCCAGCATCGCAGCCGGATCCACCCGGCCCCAGCGGTCGATGCCGACGGTGCTCACCCGGTGGCGGGCCGAGGAGGCCACCACACAGGAGTGCTCGCCCGCCGGCACCACCACGTGGTCGCCCCGCTCGGTGGCCATCCACGTGGCCGTGACCGCCGCCTCGGTGCCCCCGCTGGTGAAGACCACCTCCCGGGGCCGGGCCCCGACCAGGGCGGCCACCTGCTCCCGGGCCACCTCCACTGCCACCCGGGCGGCCTGGCCCTCGGTGTGCACCCGGCCGGGGTCGCCGGTGGGACCCAGCCAGCCCACCATGGCCTCCAACGCCTCGGGTCGGCACGGCGAGGTGGAGGCGTGGTCGAGGTAGTGGCGCCGGCCGTTCACCGGCGCCATCCCCCCTCCGATCTCTGTCGGCTCAGCCGTCGCCGGCACGGTTCACCCGACAAAGAACGGGAGGGGCCGAGGCGGCGGGGCGGCGAGGCGGCGTCGGCGTCAGCCGCGCACGGCGGTGACGCAGGTGTCGTCGCCGAAGGCCCGGGAGGCGGCCGTCTCGGCCACGGCGTCGCCGTAGAGGGCGGACAGCATCCCCCGGACCATGCCCCGGTCGACGGCGCAGATGACCGGGGACGCCACTGCCGCCCCCCCGAAGGGGCAGTGGTCGGAGACGATGCGCAAGGCGTCGCCCCGGCCCTCGGCGTGGGCGGCGAAGCCGTGGGCGGTGAGGGCGTCGGCCACGGCGTGCAGGGCCCGGCGGAACGAGCGCTGGCCCTCGCCGTCGCAGGCCAGCGAGGCGGCCATCGCTCGCCCGTACGTCTCACCCACCTCCTCGGCCATGGATTCGGCCACCGGCCGGGGGAGGAGCTCCAGGGCCCGCCCGAGCAGGGCGATCATCAAGTCGTCGTGGCGCACCGGGAAGTCGAGGGCCACCTCCGAGGCGGTGGCGGTGTAGCGCTTGGACGGGCGGCCCACGGCACTGCCCGGGCCCCGGCCCACCTGGACCTCCAGGTAGCCCCCGGCGGCCAGCTTGTCGAGGTGGTGGCGGGCCACGTTGGCGTGCAGCTCGAAGCGCTCGGCCACCTCCGATGCGGTGACGCCGCGGTCGTGCTCGTGGGCGAAGAGGTAGATCTGGCGCCGGGTGGGGTCGCCGAAGGCCGAGGTGATGGCGGTGACGGCCGAGGAGAAGTCGTCGGCCGACATGGGCGCTCGCTCGCCCGCCGCCGGCCCGGCCTCGGGTTCGTGGTGGGAGACCACGCCGCTACTCTACCGCTGGGAGGACGCACCCACCGGTGCCCTTCCGTGCCCCTGCCGTCGACTGAGGCCCCACGCCATGCCCGCCCTGTCCGAATCCCAGGTGCTCGACGCCCTCGCTGGCGTCGACGACCCCCAGATCCACCAGGGCATCGTGGAGCTGGGCCTGGTCCGCCACGTCGCCGTGGGCGACGGCCGCCTGGAGCTGGTCATCGCCCTGGTCAGCCCGGAGGCAGCCGGCGAGATGCGCCGCCGGGTGGGCGCCGCCCTGGAGGGCCTGCCCGGCGCCGGGCCGGCCCACCTCGAGCTCACCACCATGTCCGATCCCGAGCGCGACGAGCTGGCCCAGCGTCTCGACGCCGGGCGCACCGCCGCCATCCCCTTCGCCGCCCCCGGCTCGCGCACCCGGGTGCTGCTGGTGGCCTCGGGCAAGGGCGGGGTGGGCAAGTCGTCGGTCACCGTCAACCTGGCCATCGCCCTGGCTCGCCGGGGCCGGCGGGTGTGCGTGGTCGACGCTGACGTGTGGGGCTTCTCGGTGCCGGCCATGCTCGGCATCGACCGATCTCCCACCGTGCTCGGCCGGCGCATCGTGCTGCCCCCCGAGGCCCACGGGGTGGCCTGCGCCTCCATCGGCTTCTTCGTGCGGGAGGACCAGCCGGTGGTGTGGCGCGGCCCCATGCTGCACAAGGCCCTGGAGCAGTTCCTCACCGACTTCTGGTGGGGCGAGCCCGACTTCTTGGTCGTCGACCTGCCGCCGGGCACCGGCGACATCTCGCTGTCCCTGGCCTCGTTCCTGCCCCGATCCGAGGCCTACGTGGTCACCACCCCCCAGCCCGCCGCCCAGCGGGTGGCCCAGCGGGCGGGGCTGATGTTCCAGAGCGAGCAGATCGGCATCGCTGTGCACGGGGTGATCGAGAACATGAGCTGGTTCACCGGCGACGACGGCACCCGCTACGAGCTCTTCGGCGCCGGTGGCGGCCGGGCCCTGGCCGAGCGCCTCGGGGTGCCTCTGGTGGGCCAGGTCCCGCTGGTCCCCGCCCTGCGGGAGGGCGGCGACGCCGGCCGGCCCATCACCGTGGCCGAGCCCGAGGGGGAGGCCGCCACCGCCTTCGCCGCCATGGCCCGCCAGGTGGACGAGGAGCTGGGCCCGACCCGGCGCGACCACCCCGGCCTGCGGGTAATCGGCGGCTGAGCTTCCGATCTGGTGGTCGGGACGCGCCGGTGGCGCCTCGACCGGACCATCAGAACGGGGGCGGGAGGTCGTACAGTGGCGCCGTGGACGTGCGCATCGGGGTGACCTACTCGCCCAAGGAGATCGACGTGGAGCTCGGTGACGACACCGACGCCGCCAAGCTCCGGAGCGAGATCGACGGAGTGCTGGGGAGCGCCGACGGCGTGCTGTGGCTCACCGACCGCAAGGGCCGCCAGGTGGGTGTCCCGGTGTCCAAGGTGGCCTACGTGGAGATCGGCAGCCCGGGCGACGACCGCCGGATCGGCTTCGGCGGCAGCTGAGCGCAGGGGTGGCCGTCGGGCTGCTCGACCGGCGGCTGCTGTTCGTCACCGGCAAGGGGGGCGTGGGCAAGACCACCACGGCCGCCGCCCTGGCCCTGCTCGGGGCCCGGGAGGGCCGGCGCACCCTGGTGTGCGAGATGGACGCCAAGGGCGACCTGGCCGGCGCCTACGAGGCCGGGCCGCTGGCCTTCGAGGCCCGGGAGCTCGAGGGCGGGCTCTTCGCCATGGCCATGGACACCGAGGAGTCCCTCAAGGAGTACCTCGCCGTCCAGCTCAAGCTGGCCCGCCTGGCCCGCCTGGGCGCCCTGGCCCGCACCTTCGACTTCCTGGCCAACGCCGCCCCCGGGATCAAGGAGGTCCTCAGCGTCGGCAAGATGGCCTGGGAGGTGCGTGAGGGCCACTACGACCTGGTGGTGGTCGACGCCGCCGCCTCCGGGCACATCCTCGGCCAGCTACGGGCGCCCCAGGCCATCAACGAGCTCATGTCCGTGGGCCTGGTGCGCGAGCAGACGGGGTGGATGATCGAGTTGCTGAGCGACCCGGCGGTGACCGGGGTGGTGGTGGTGGCCTCGCCCGAGGAGATGCCGGTGACCGAGGCTCTCGAGCTCGTCGACGACCTGGCCGGGACCGGGGTGGACCTGGCCGCGGTGGTGGTCAACCGGGTCCTGCCCGAGCTCTTCGGCCGGGCCGAGGAGGAGGTCTTCGACCGCCTGGCCGCCCCCGGGGCCTCGGCCGCCCTCGCCGCCGCCACCGGCCACCCGGTGGACGGGGTGCTGGAGGCGGCCCGCCTGGCCGTGCGCCTGCGCCGGACCCGGGCCGCCCACCTAACCCGGCTGCGCCAGGGTCTGGGCCCCGGCCACGACGTGCTGTACGTGCCCGAGCTGTTCACCCGCAGCCACGGCCGGCGGGCCACCCGCCAGGTGGCCGACGCCCTGGCCGGCGAGCTGTCGTGACCGCCCACGCCGCCCCGGTGGAGGCCTTGCTGGCGGCCAAGGAGATCGTGGTGGTCTGCGGGGCCGGGGGCGTCGGCAAGACGACCACGGCCGCCGCCCTGGGCGCCCTGGCCGCCGCCGACCTCGGGGCCAAGGTGCTGGTGCTCACCGTCGACCCGGCCCGGCGCCTGGCCGACGCCATGGGCCTCGGTTCCCTCGGCAACACCGAGACCCAGGTGGAAAGCGCCGCCTTCGCCGCCGCCGGCGTCGAGCCCCGGGGCCAGCTGTGGGCAGCCATGCTCGACACCAAGCAGAGCTGGGACGAGCTCATCCGCCGCCACGCCCCCGACGCCCGGACCCGCGACGCCATCCTCGACAACCCCCTCTACCGCAACGTGGCCGGCAAGTTCGTCAACAGTCACGACTACATCGCCATGGAGCGGCTCTACGAGCTGCACGCCTC
>DATMJI010000111.1:0-17452 GCA_035553895.1 Acidimicrobiales bacterium
GCGGTAGGTCGCCACCGGGTAGGCCGGTTCCCAGGCTTGGAGGGCCAGGGGCAGATCCAGCACCTCGGTCCCCGGCGCCGCCTCGACAGTGGGATCTCCCCGTACCACCCGCTCGTGGGCCACCAGCCCGGCCGCCGGGCCCCCTCCCAGGTGGCCGGCGAGCTCGGCCCAGGTGTGGGCCGAGGCGGCCACCTCGGCCAGGGGCCCGAGGGCGAAGCGGCCGGTGCCGCCGATCACCGCCGCCGCCGCCCACGGGGGCGGGGCCTGCAGGGCCAGGCGGTACTCGACCTGGCTGGCGATGGGCCAGAGCTGGTGGCCGGTGCGCTCGAAGCCGGTGCGGGCCCGCCGGCCGAGCTCGGCCAGCCCCTCCCACGCCTGGGCCTCAACCAGGCGGTCGACCCAGCGCAGCAGCTCGTCGAGGTCCCCGGCCGCCAGGGCAGCGTCGAGGGCGGGCGTGCTCACCGCCCGACTCGGCCCCTCACACCAGGGGCCAGGGGTAGCAGTGGCCGACGGGGTCGGGTTCGGGGAACGAGGGGTGGTCCAAGACGGCCTCGGCCCGGTGCCGCAGCCCCGCCAGCTCGCTTGAATCGAGCAGGCCGGCCAGGGGACCGGGCAGGGCCCGGACCAGGCGCTCCACGTCCCCCAGCCACGGCGCCGGGACCGCCTCGCCGGCGAACTCCCAGATGACGGTGCGCACTTTGGGCTCGGGATGGAAGCACAACCCGTTGTCGATCCCCCACAGCTGGCCCTCGCCTACCAGGCAGTGACCGCCCTTGCGGTCGGTGTTGTTGGCCAGCAGGTCGAACAGGCAGATGCGGCGCAGGGCGTCGTGGTTGGCGCCGTCCTCGAAGAGGGTGAAGTAGTGCTGGCTGAAGTCGGCATCGACGAAGCGCTGCAGCGACCCTTCTCCGAGGGGACCGTCCCGGAGCACGGTCTCGGGCACAATCCCCCAGCCGAGGAGCTCGGAGAGGGCCCAGGCCGCCACCTCTCGCCGGTAGAGGCCGCCGGGAAAGTCCCACAGCGGGCGCTCACCCCGGCCGGGCTTGTAGACGGCGAGCATCTCCTGGCCGTCGCCGGCCACCGCCACCAGGAAGGTCTGATTGGTGCTCCAGGGCATGCGGCCCTTGAGAGCCACCTCGCCCTCACCCAGCAGGCGGAGCCGGTCGGTGCCCTCGTTCAGCGCTGCTTGTGGCCGTTGGTCTTGGCGCACACGTGGCCTTCGGGATCGAGGGGACGCCGGCACAGCGGGCACGGCGGCCGGCCGGCCACCACCAGGGATGCGGCGTGCACGACAAAGGCGGCCACTTGGGGGCGGGTGAGGGCGAAACGGGCGCTGGCCCCCTCGCTGGCGTCCGGTTCCCCCTCGGGATCGGCACCGTCGCCGGCCACCTCGTCGGCCCGGATCACCAGGCGGTCCCGGGCATCGTCGAAGGCGACGCCCAGCTGGCCCACGACCCATTCGGCCACCACCGGCTCCACCAGCTCGACCTCCTCGGGGATCTCCTCGGGGGCCGGGGTGGGCAGGTCAGCCAGCACCTCGGCCAGGTAGCCGGCCAGGGCGGCGACTTGGGCCTTCTCCAGGCGCAGGGTCACCACCTGGCCGCCGGCCGCTGCCTGGAGGTAGAAGACCCGCGCCCCGGGTGGGCCCACGGTGCCGGCGCTGAAGCGGTCGACGTCGGGCAGGTCGAAAGAGCTGCTCACGACCCACCGGCCTTGGCCCCGGGCAGCGACCCGTTGCTGGAGTTGACGGCGAGGACCATAGGGCCGTGGCGGCCGTAGCTCACCACCGAGGCCGAGCACGGGGAGATGACGATGCGCTGGAACAGATCGAGGTGGGTGCCGAGGGCGTCGGCCACCGCCGCCTTGATGGGATCGGCGTGGGACACGGCCACCACCACCCCGCCGGGATGCCGCCCGGCCAGCCGGCCCAGGGCGCTGACCATGCGCACCTGCATCTCGGAGAAGGACTCCCCGCCGGGGAAGCGGAAGCCGCTCGGGTAGCGCTGCACCGTGGCCCACTCCGGCAGCTTGGCCAGCTCCTTCAGGCTGCGCCCGGTCCACGTGCCGAAGTCGCACTCGAGCAGGCCCTTGTCGACCCGTACCCGGAGCCCCCTGGCCCGGGCCAGAGGCTTGGCCGTCTGGCGGGTGCGCTCCAGGGGCGAGGCGTAGACGGCGTCGACCCGCTCCAGGGCGCCCAGGCGCCCCGCCAGCGCCTCGGCCTGGGCCACCCCGCCGTCGGCCAGGTGCAGCCCCGGCGCCCGCCCCGGCAACACCGATCCGGTGGTCGGGGTCTGGCCGTGGCGCACGAGGATGACCACCGTGGCCGGCGGCGCTTTGGGCTGGCGGGTGCGTGCAGCGATGGGGCCAACCTACCGTGGCCGCTCATGGCTGGGACCGGCGCCGACGACCTCGCCCGGCTCGCCGCCGACGTCGTATCCTGCGAGACCTGCCCCCGCCTGGTGGCGTGGCGGCGGCAGGTCGCCGTGGACAAGCGGGCCGCCTACGCCCGCGACCACTATTGGGGAGCGCCCGTTCCCGGCTTCGGCGATCCCCGGGCCCGCCTGCTGATCGTCGGGCTGGCGCCGGCCGCCCACGGGGCCAACCGCACCGGGCGCATGTTCACCGGCGACCGCTCGGGCGACTGGCTGTTCCGGGCCCTGCACCGGGCCGGCTTCGCCAGCCAGCCCACCAGCGAGCACCGGGGCGACGGGCTCGCCCTGCGCGACGCCTACCTCACCGCAGCCGTGCGCTGCGCCCCGCCGGCCAACCGGCCCACGCCGGCCGAGCGCGACGCCTGCCGGCCGTACCTCACCCGGGAACTGACCCTGCTCGACGGCGTGGCCGTGATCGTGGCCCTCGGGGCCTTCGCCTACCAGGCCGTAGCCGCCGCCGTCGGGCTGCGCCCCCGCCCCCGCTTCGGCCACGGCGTCGAGGCGGAGGCGCCCGGCGGTGCCGTCGTCATCTGCTCCTACCACCCCAGCCAGCAGAACACCTTCACCGGCCGCCTCACCGAGGCGATGCTCGACCGCGTGTTCTCTCGGGCGCGCCGGCTCATCGGGGACGAGGCACCGGGCTGAGCCTCATCCGCCGGCCAGCGCCAGCACCTCGCCGCCGGCGTAGACCACGGAGATGGAGCCGAGGAGCCCGGCCACGGCCAGGGCCAAGCGCCGCTCCCGCAGGCGCAGCGAGGCCGCCGCTCCGAGGCGGGCGCCGGGCACCACGCTGAGGGCCAAGAGGGCGGCGACGGGCCAGTCGATGTTGCCGAGCAGGCCATGGGTGATGGAGCCGGGCACGGCGAAGGCGCCGGCGCACACCAGCGAGGTGGCCACCGACGAGCGCAAGGAGAGTCCCGCCACCTGGTTGAAGCCCGGCACCATGACCAGGCCCCCGCCCAGGCCCAGCAGGCCGGAGAGTCCTCCGGCGCCCAGGCCGACGAGGGCGAACCTGGCGGCCGGGGACGGGCGGGGCGCCCCGCCGTCGAGGTCCGCGGCGCCCACCCGGCGATCAGTCCCGATGCGCCAGGCGCTGAGGGCGAGGAGCAGGGCGGTGGCGATCTGCAGGAGGTGGCCGTCGCCGGGAACGGTGCCGGCGAGGAGGGCGCCGCCGACCGAGGCCGCCAACCCGCCCGGCAGAGCCAGGGCGACGGCGCGCCAGTCGACCAGGCCCTCGGCCTGGTAGCGCAGCCCCCCGCTGAGAGCGCTCGGCACGATGGCGGGCAGGGTGGTGGCCACCGCCACCAAGGGCCCGACACCGAGGAGGCGGATGCCCGGGGTGGAGACGATGGCGCCGCCCACCCCGAAGGCCCCGGACAGCAGGCCGGCGACGAGGCCCACCACCAGGGTCAGCCCGGCGCGTAGCAGCTCCGGCTCCATGCCGACGTCACCCCGCCCGCCCACCGGGGCCAGCTGGGGACGCCCGCCCTCACAACAGGATGATCAACAAGATGACGACCCCGACGAGGGCGAGAATGGCGATGGTCCGCGTGTTCATGGCGGAAACGTACCCCGCCCGCCGGCTTCGCGATCAGGGAGGGGCCCGGAGGTCAGGCGGTGAGCAGGTCGCGCTCGCCCCGCACGGCCCGGCGGCGGAGCTTGAGGATGGCCTTGGCCTCGACCTGGCGGATGCCCTCCCGGGTGAGGTCGAAGCTCTGCGAGACCTCTTCGAGGGTCCGGGGGCGGCCCCGGTCGAGGCCGTAGCGCAGGCACAAGATCTCCCGCTCCCGGGCATCGAGGCCGGCCAGGAGCGATGCCACCTGGGCCGGGAGCATGGAGGCGAAGACCTGCTGGTCGGGTCCGTCGCCCCCGGCGTCCTCCACCGTGTCGCCCAGCTCCCGCTCGCCGTCGGCCAGCGGCTCCGACAGCGACAGGGGGTCCTGGAGGTAGGGAATGAGCTCCTCGACCTTTCGCTCCGGCAGGTCGAGCTCGGCTGCCAGCTCGTCCACCCGGGGCGGCCGGCCGTGGCGCACCTCGAAGGCGACGCTCTCGATGCGCAGCGCCACCAGCTGGTCGTTGGCGTGCACCGGCAGGCGGATGGCCCGGCCGGTGTTGGCCACGCCCCGCCCGATGGCCTGGCGGATCCACCAGGTGGCGTAGGTGGAGAACTTGAAGCCCTTGGCGGGATCGAACTTCTCCACTGCGTGCATGAGGCCGAAGTTGCCCTCCTGGATGAGATCCAGCAGCGGCAGGCCCGCCGACGGGAAGCGCTTGGCGATGGAGACCACCAGGCGCAGGTTGCAGCGCACGAAGGTGAGCCCGGCCTCCTCGCCCTCCCGGGCCACCTGCTCCAGGCACCGGCGCTCGCGGGGATCGATGGGCCGGCCCGACGTCAGGACCTCGGCGGCGGCCCGCCCCCGCTGCACGGCCTCGCCGAGGCGGACTTCGTCCTCCTTGGTGAGCAGGGGGTGCTTGCCGATGTCGTTGAGGTACAGCTGGACGAGGTCCTCGTCGTCGCTGGCACCAGGCTCCCTGGCCATGCTCACCCCCCCCGGTGGGACATGCCGTCATCCTGCGATGGCATGCTGTCGAGTCTACCTACTCCTCTTGTACGGGACGATCCCCCCGCCCGGATGACCCGCGCCGGCCCGCCCGGTCGACGGCCCTATGGTGCCAGACGGGCAAGGGTCGGCGCCTCGGTCGGGTCAGCCTCGGTGTCGAGGAAGGCGGCCAGGATCTCGCTCGCCACCTCGGCCGAGGTGAGGCGCAAGCCCATCGCCACCACGTTGGCGTCGTTCCAGCGGCGGGCCCCGCGAGCCGTCTCGGCGTCGGTGCACAGGGCGGCCCGGGCGCCGGCCACCTTGTTGGCGGCGATCGACACCCCGGTGCCGGTCCAGCAGCACACCACCCCCCGCTCGGCGGCCCCCGAGGCCACCGCCTCGCCGACACGCCGCCCGGCGTCGGGCCAGGCGTCGCCGTCGGCCACCACCACCGGCTCGTGGCCGGCCTCGACCAGCTGGGCGAGGATGTGGTCGACGAGGGGCAGGTGCTCGTCGGTCCCGAAGGCCACCTTCACGGCTCCATCTTGCCCGGTCCGGAACCGAGGCCGTGGAGCTCGCGGCGGGGCCGGCGGTGCATCAGGGTGGCCAGGGCGTCGGCCGGCGAGATCGTCCCGGCGCACACCGCCGCCGTCTGCTCGGCGATGGGCACCTCGACGCCCAGCTCGGCCCCGAGCTCGCAGACCACCGGGGCGCTGCGCACGCCCTCGGCCACGGTGCGGGTGGCCGCCTCCAGGCGGGCCAGATCCTGGCCCTGGCCCAGCGCCACCCCGAGCTGGTGGTTGCGGCTGCGGGGGCTGCTGCAGGTGGCCACCAGGTCGCCCAGGCCGGCCAGGCCGGCGCAGGTGGGGGCGTCGCCGCCGAGGGCGACGGCCAGGCGGGTCAGCTCGGCCAGGCCCCGGGTGACGATGGCGGCCCGGGCGTTGTCGCCCAGGCCCATGCCGTCGGAGAGGCCGGCGGCGATGGCGATGACGTTCTTGAGCGCCCCCGCCGTCTCGCAGCCAACGACGTCGTCGTTGGTGTAGACCCGGAACGACTCGGTGGAGAAGGCCAGTTGGAGCTCGGCGGCCAGGGCGCCGTCGGCCAGGGCCAGCACCGAGGCGGCCGGCTGGCCCCGGCCGATCTCCCCGGCCAGGTTGGGCCCGGTGAGGACGCCGGCGGGGTGCCCCGGCGCCACCTCGGCCAGCACCTCGGTCATGCGCCGCCGCGTGCCCTGCTCCAGGCCCTTGGCCAGGCTGACCACGGGGATGCCGGCCGGCAGGTGGGCGGCGAGGGGGGCGACCACACCCCGGAAGCGCTGGGCGGGAACGGCCACGGCCACGGCGTCGGCTCCGGCCACCGCCTCGTCCAGGGCCGCGGTGGCCGCCAGCGTGCTGGCCAGACTCGTCCCCGGCAGGTAGTCGCCGTTGGTGTGGCACCGGTCGATCTCGGCGGCCAGCTCGGGGCGGCGGGCCCACAGCACGGTGGGGCCGTTGGCGCAGCGCAGGGAGGCGAACGTCGTGCCCCACGACCCGGCCCCGATCACCGCCACCCGCATCGCAGGAGACCCTAGAGGTTCCGCCGGGAGGCGGAGCCGGGGCCCGGGCGGCCCGCCGGCGACGCCGCCAGGAGCGGGAACGCCCGGGTAGTGCGCTCGATGGCGAGCGCCGCCGAGCCATGAGGAGGGTCCTCCTCCGGCTGAGCCCGTGGCTGGGCCTCCTACACTGCGCCGGGCATGGATGTCGGCGTCCTCATCCCGGTCAAGGCCTTCCACCGGGCCAAGCTGCGCCTGGTCCCGGCCCTCGAGCCCGGCGCCCGCCAGCTGCTGGTGCGCCACATGGCGGCCTGCGTGGTGGCCGCCGCCGCTCCCCTGCCCGTCACCGTGGTCTGCGACGACGACGATGTGGCGGCCTGGGCCGGTGCCCAGGGGGCGGCGGTGGTGCGGGCGCCCGGCCGGGGCCTGAACCGGGCCGTGGCCCACGGGGTGGCGGCCCTGGCCGCCGCCGGGATGTCCCGGGTGGTGGTGGCCCACGCCGACCTCCCCCTCGCCCGCCACCTCGGGTCCCTGGTGGGCGGCGACGGGGTCACCCTCGTCCCCGACCGCCACGGGGGGGGCACCAACGTGGCCGTAGTGCCGGCCACGGCCGGCTTCGGCTTCGCCTACGGGCCCGGTTCGTTCCCCCGCCACCGGGCCGAGGCCGAGCGCCTCGGGCTGGGGGTGCGGGTGGTGCGAGATCTCGGGCTGGCGTGGGACGTCGACCAGCCGGCCGACCTTCAGCTGCCCTTCGTCCCCGTCACCGCTCCCGCCCCCGCCCCGTGCAGCTGAACCTGGAGGTGCCCGAGGTGGCCCTCGCCGTGGGGGCCCACCCCGACGACGTGGAGTTCGGCTGCGGGGCGACGCTCGCCAGGTGGGCGGCCGGGGGCTGCGTCGTCCACCACCTGATCTGCACCGACGGCTCCAAGGGCTCGTGGGACCCGGCCGCCGACACCGCCCGCCTGGTGGTGGAGCGCCAGGCCGAGCAGCGGGCGGCGGCCCGGGCCCTGGGCGCCACCGGCGAGTGCGTGTTCCTCGGCTGGGCCGACGGGGAGCTCGAGTCGGGCCTGCGCCAGCGCTGGGAGCTGGCCTACTGGATCCGCCGGCTGCGTCCCCAGGTGGTCCTCGGCCACGACCCGTGGAAGCGCTGGCGCCTGCACCCCGACCACCGCCACGCCGGCTTCCTGGCCGTCGAGGGGGTGGTGGCCGCCCGCGACCCCCACTTCTTCCCCGAGCAGCAGCTCCCCCACCACCGGCCCTCGGCCATCTTGTTGTGGGAGGCCGACGAGGTCGACCACGTCGAGGACGCGGCGGGCTTCGAGTCCACCAAGGTGGCCGCCCTGCTCGAGCACCGCAGCCAGTACCGCTCCACCCACCAGATCGACGACCCCACCGACCAGGCCCAACAGGAGGCGTTCGCGGCCCGGGTGCACGAGCGCCTGGCCGAGATGGGCGCCCTGGCCGGCGTCCCCACCGGCGAGGGGTTCAAGCACCTCACCCGCGTCTGACCCCTCCTCTCCCGTTCTGGTGGTCCAGATCGGCCGGTTCGGCCCCCTCTCGACCACCAGAACGGCGGCTCCGGGCCAGCGGGCGCCGTCCGACGGGCGCCGGCGCCGGTCAAGCGTTGACAGCGGGGGGGTCCAGCGGCGAACATGTGGCGTTCCTCGCCCGACGGATTTCCTTCGGTCGCAGGAAGCGGATGCGGGCTGAGGTACGTCGGGGGGGCGTACCTCAGCCCCGCTCCCTTTTTGCTCCCGGCCGCAGCCGGGTAGGGACTTCCCCATGTCGAGCCAGACCGAGACGTCGCTCATGTCCGCCGGGGGGGGCGAGGCCGCCGCCGCCGGCCAGCCCCAGCACGTCCCCGTCAACATGTACGAGGCCGAGCAGGCCGTCGTGGTGGTGGCCCCCCTGCCGGGGGTGATGGTCGACGACATCACCGTGGTCGTCGAGGGGCGCTCGGTGAGCATTGCCGCCGACCGCCGCACCAAGGCGGTCAAGGACTACCTCCTGCACGAGTGGCACTACGGGCCCTACGAGCGCACGGTGGAGCTGCCCGAGGGCTTCGGGGGGACGGCCGAGGCCACCTTCGCCAACGGCCAGCTGGCCCTGCGGGTCGAGCGGGGCGGCGACGGCGAGCGCCGGGCCGTGGAGATCGTGCGCAAGCCCTGACCTGCCCCGGGGGGGCGGCCAGGGGTCAGCCGGACCGCTCGGCGCGGCTGCGCCGGGCGAGCAGGCCGGCGACCAGGATGACCACCAACAGCACCACACCCGCGCCCACCACCACCTCCGACGGCAGGGGATCACCCACCATGCGCTGGACCTCGGTGGTGGTGGTCTGGGCCAGGAGGGCCACGCCGGCCGGCATGGCGACCGACCCTAGCGTCGCCCCCCGGTGGGCCTCACAGTCCGTGGAGGGCGAAGGCGTGGCGCTTGACGTCGGCCATCACCGACCCCACGGCGTCGAGCCCGACGCCCCCGGCCACGGCCGGCTCCGACAGGGTGGCCGGCACCTCCTCGCCCAGCGCCCGCCGGGCCTGCTCCCGCCAGCCGGCCGGCAGCTCGTCGTCCACCTCGACGCCCGCCATCTCGGCGAAGGAGGCGGTCCAGGCCCGGGGCACCACCCGGGCCCACTGGTAGCCCCCGCCGCCGGTGGCCAGCCAGCGCCCGCCGGCCGCCCGGTGGGCGAGATCGTGCAGGCGCCGGGCCGCCCACCGGTAGGTGGCGGTGGTGAGCGCCAGGTTGGCCAGGGGGTCGCTGTGGTGGGAGTCGCAGCCCAGCTGGGTCACCAGGACCTGGGGGGCGAAGGACTCGACCAGCGGCGGCACCACCTCGTCGAAGGCGGCCTGCCAGCCGTCGTCGCCGGTGAAGGGGGGCAGGGGAACGTTCACCGCCGTACCCAGCCCGTCCCCCGTCCCCAGCTCGTCCACGGCCCCGGTGCCGGGGAAGAGGGTGCGCCCGTCCTGGTGCAAGGAGATGGTCAGGACCCGGGGGTCGGCGAAGAAGATGGCCTGGGGGCCGTCGCCGTGGTGGACGTCGATGTCGACGTAGGCGATGCGCTCGGCCCCCTGCTCCAGCAGCCAGGCCATGGCCAGCGCCGGGTCGTCGTAGACGCAGAACCCGCTGGCCCGCTCGGCCATGGCGTGGTGCAGGCCGCCGGCCGGGTTGAAGGTGTGCTCGGCCCGCCCTGACCACAGCGCCTCGGCCGCCACCAGGGAGGCACCGACCACCCGGGCAGCAGCCTCGTGCATGGCTGGGAAGACCGGGTTGTCGCCGGGCCCGAACCCGTAGTCCCTCCAGGGGCCCGGCTCGCCGCGCCCGGCCCGGCGCACGGCATCGATGTAGGCCGACGTGTGCACCAGGCCCAGCTCGGCGTCGGTGGCGTCCCGGGCGGCCACCGCCGCCACCCGCTGACCGTCGACGATGCCGTAGGCGTCGATGAGGGCGTGGGTGAGCTGGAAGCGGGCGGGCCGCAGCGGGTGCTGGGGGCCGTGGTCGTAGGCCGGCGCATCCCCGTAGGCCACCAGCTCCACCCGCCCGCTCACACCCTCCACCCTGCCACGGGGGTGCACCCGCCCCTACCCCTTCCGTTCTGGTGGTCGGTTCGCGCCATCGGTGGTGCCTCCGGACCATCAGGACGGGCGGGGGTGGGTAGCTTCGCCGGCATGGCTGCGCTGACATGGATCTCTGGGGCGTCTGCCGGCATCGGCCAGGCCCTGGTCGCCACCGTGCCCTGGGAAGGTCGGGTGATCGGCATCAGCCGCCGCCCGCCCGGTGGCGTCGAGCACCTCGAGGCCGACCTGGCCGACCCGGCGGGGTGGGAGACCGTGGGGGCGTCGTTCCGCAGCGAGGTCGAGGCCGCCCGCTGGGATCGGGTGGTGTTCGTCCACGCCGCCGGGACCCTTGACCCCATCGGCTTCGCCGGCGAGGTCGACGACGACGCCTACCGGGACAACGTGGTCCTCAACAGTGCCGCCCCCCAAATCCTCGGCCACCACTTCCTCGCCGCCGTGGCCCGCCTCGACGGCGTCGCCCGCCACCTGGTGCACCTCACCTCGGGTGCCGCCTCCAGCGTCTACCCGGGCTGGAGCTCCTACGGGGCGGCCAAGGCCGCCATCGACCAGTGGACCCGCAACGCCGGGGCCGAGCAGGACCGCCGGGGCGGCACCCAGGTGCTGGCCGTGGCCCCGGGCACGGTCGACACCGCCATGCAGGCCCGCATGCGCGACACCTCCGAGCACGACTTCCCCGCCCGGGCCAAGTTCGTCGAACTCCACCGCCAGGGGCGCCTGTCCGACGCCCACGACGTGGCCCGCCGCATCTGGTCCCTCCTCGATCGCCACCTCGACAACGGCGCCGTGGTCGATCTCCGCCAGCTCCGCGCCTAAGCGCGGCCACCGCCGGCCCGGCCGGCCCGGCCCCGCCCGCTTTTGTGGTCACTCCTGGACCGCTGGGGTGCGGGAGTGACCAGAAACGGGCTGGGGGCGGTCGCTGGCCGCCGGCGGGTGCACCGCCGCCGCCCGCAGCTCCCCGACCACGGCGGCCGCCTCGTCCCGGACCTGGGGGACCAGGCCGGGGCCGGCCAGGTCGACCGAGAGGGTGGCCAGGCCGGCCCGGCGCTGGAGGGGGGTGGCGCGTGACCGGGCGCTCTGCACCCGGGCCAAGGGCACCGCGACCAGGCGCCGGTTGAGCCACCCGGAGCGGGTGACGAGGTAGTCGCCGGCCAGGGCGTGGCCGAGCCCCCGGTAGGCCGCCCGCCCGGCCGCCACCGCCGGCCCGACGGCGACCAGGGCCAACGCCCCCACCGGCCAGGCCAGCACGGCGGGGGCGGCGGCGAGCAGGGCCACCGGCACGGGTGGCGCACCACCGAGCGGCGCCGGGCCACCGGCGGCGGGGACCGCAGGGTCGGCAGGGGGGCCGAGCCCGGCGCCACCAGGGCCAGCACCCGATCCACCTCGCCGGCGGCCAGGATGGGGACGCGCACCCGCCGGTCGTCCTCGCCCGAACCGGCGCCGGCGCTGTCGATGCGCAGCGACACCAGGCCCAGCGCCCGGCGGGGGGCCGAAGCGTCGATGCGCACCGCCTGCACCCGGGCCAGGGGCACGCTGGCCTCCTTGCGATCGAGCAGGCCCCGTTGCACGTGCAGCTCGTCGCCCACCAGGGTGAGCCGGAAGCCCCCGTCGGACAGGATCGACGCCGCCACCGCCATGCCCAGCCACAGCGCCACCGCGGCCAGGACGCCCGCCACCACCAGTACCGCTCCCAAAGCGCCGGGGAGGCGCAGGTCGAAGCGGTCGAGCGACGGCCAGCCCCGGTCGCCACCGAACTGCACTGCGGTGGTGATCACGGTGAGGAAGACCAAGAGCTCGACCCCGGTGACCCCGGCCAGGGCCAGCTGGCGGTAGCCGAGGGTCACCACCGGCCACGGGGTGGGGACCCACTCGGGGGCCTCGGGCCCACCGACGCCCCCGGCTCCGGCGCCGGCGCCGGCGCCGGTTGCTTCCCCGGCACCCGGCCCGACCGTTCCCCGCTTGGCCGCCAGCAGGTCGGCCCGGAGCGCCTCGGCCCGGCCCCGCTCCAGCACGGCCAGGCGGGCGCCCGACTCCCGCCCCGCACCCTCCACTTCGAGCACGGCGACCCCGAGCGCCCGGTGGCGCAGCTTCTGGACCAGGTTCACCTGCTGGATGCGCTCGCAGGGCAGGAGCTGCTGGCTGCGGACCACCACGCCACCCTCGATCCGCAGCACCCCGCCGGCCAGCTGGTAGGTCCGCCGGCTCCAGGCCAGCACCTGGAGGGCCAGCACCACCACCACCCCGAGGGCGAGCAGGCGCAGCCCCCCGGCACCGAGGGCAACGGCGCCGGGGGCCAGCAACGCTCGGCCGAGTCCCGAGAGGTCGAGGACGGGGCTGAGCGGGTGCAGCCGCCGGGGTCCCTCCCCGGGGGCCGGCTCAGACGGCGTCGCCACGCCCGGTCCGGGCCAAGATGACGTCCCGGAGCCGCTCGGCGTCGCTGGCGGCGATGCCGGGGAGCCGGGCGTCGGTGGTGGCGGCCGCCGTGCGCACCACGAGCTGGCTGAGCCCCAGCGCCCGCTCGAAGGGGCTGCGGGTGATGTCGATGTGCTGGACCCGGAAGTAGGGGATGGCGCTGTGGTGGCGCACCACCACCCCGCGCTGCAGCTCCAGGGTGGTCGGCGTCAGCTCGTAGCGCCAGGCGTCGTAGGCCAGGCGGGGCAGGCGCCAGGCCAGCCCAGCACCGGCGAGGGCCACGGCGGCGGCGGCCGCCCCCGAGGGCCAGGGCACGTCGACGCCAGCCCCGGCCAGCACCACCTCGCCCGCCACCGCCACCACCACGCCAGCCACGGCCATGGCTCCCCAGCCGCACCGCCAGGCCCAGACCTGGCGGGGGTGCAGGGGACGGGGCCCGGGCGGCCCCTCCTTGGCCTCCGATGCCGTCGCCCCACCGCCGGCACCGGGCCTCACGAGGGGGTCCATCCCGTCAGCGTAGGGTCGGGCTAGGGCGGGCCCAGGGCCCGGCGCAGGGTGGCGGCCACCTCGACGGCGTGGGCGTCGTCTCGGTAGCGCTGGCGGGGCCAGAAGAAGCCCCGCAAGCCATCCTTGCGGTTGCGGGGCACGACGTGGACGTGGAGGTGGGCCACGCTCTGGCTCACCCGGTTGTTGACGGCGACGAAGCTGCCGGCTGCCCCCAGACCCTCCTCCATGGCCCGGGCCAGGCGGCGCACGGTGGCGAAGAGCGGACCCACGTCGGCTTCGGGCAGGTCGACCAGGGTGGGGTGGTGGACCCGGGGCACCACCAGCACGTGGCCGGGGAACAGGGGCCGGGTGTCGAGGAAGGCGAGCGACGCCGCTTCGTCCAGGACGACCTGGGCCGGCTCCGCGCCGGCGGCGATGCGGCAGAACAGGCAGTCTCCGCTCACGGCACCGGGCGGGACACCAGGTGGCCGAGGACCGCATCCAGCTCGCCCAGCAGCTTCTCGGCCTCCTCCAGGTCAGCGGCGATGCACGTCGCCCCCAACTTGGCGTGACCCACCAGGGCACCCAACAGGTGCAGGGTCACCCCGGTGCCCGACGCCCGGTCGAAGGCCAAGCCGGCGCCGGCGACGGCGTCAATCGCCTCCCGGGGCGACCGCCCGGCCAGCCCGGGCACCTTGAGGTTGTCGGTCGCCACGTAGCAACGGCGCTCTCCCCGCACGACCAGCTCGCCCCGATCGTCGTCGTAGTGACCGCCGGTGGCCAGGCGGGCCATCCAAAACGGGTGGGTCGTGCCTCCCATGCGCAGGTTGATCTCGCTGAGGAAGACCTCGAAGTCGTCGGCGTCGCCCGTCACCAGGAAGTCGACACCGAAGGGGCCGATGACGCCCTCGGCCGCCAGCACGGCACCCACGGCCCGGCCGGCCCGGCAGATCGCCTCCCGGTAGGTGGGGTGAGCCGGGAAGCGGCAGCCGAGGTAGACCTGCCCGCCCGGGCCCCCGAGGATCTGGTCGTGGCTCGACACCACGTTGACCGCCCCCCCGGGCGCCACCCGCAGCTGCACGCTGGGCGAGGCCCACGGTGCCTCCACCACCTCCTCGACGACGGCGCCCTCGATGGCGACTTTGGGACCGTAGGAGGCCCACGTCTCCTCCCCGGCGCAGAAGGTGGTGGGCCGGGCCTCGACCCCACCGCCGGGGCCGGCCAGGTCGATCAGGGCGTTCCCCTGGCCGGAGAAGCCGTCGTTGAGCTTGACCACCGCCCGCCGGGCACCCCGGCGGCGCAGCCGGTCGGCAGCGCCCTCCAGCTCGGGCAGCGAGCGCAGGTCCTCCTCGCCGGCCACGACGGCGACGCCGGCTCGCCGGGCGACCCGGCGCGAGCCGGACTTCGAGCCGAGGGCCACCTGCTCGGGGGGCGGGCCGTCCAGGGCCAGGCCCAGGGCGGCGGCCAGCTCGGCCTCCCGGTGGGTAACGTTGAAGGGCAGCAGCCGGGCGGAGGCGTCGCCGGCCACCAGCTGGCGAACGCGGGCCACCACGTCGGGGCGGCCCAGCAGCTTGTCGCTCAGCGGGCGGGGCCCCCCCTCGCCCACCGCCACCAGGTGCAGCCGGTTCCGGGCCCGGACCGGGTCGTCCAGGAAGGACAGGTAGTAGTCGACCACCGCCGGATCGACGGGCCGGGAGGTGAGGTAGACGAGGCGCACGTCGGGACGGTCGAGGAGCAGGACGGCGCACAGCAGTCGCTCCTCGTAGTGGTCGATGCCGGCGATCTTGACCAGCTCGGAGACGGGGAACGACAGCGACGGCACCAGCACCAGGGTCCCGCGCTCCCACACCGGGGGCAGGGCGTCGGAGGCGATGGGGCGGCGGCTCGGCAAGCTTGCATGGTGACATGGCCGGCGTGACCACCACGATCCGGCCGGTGGGCCCCGGGGAGCACGCCGAGCTGGGCGAGCTGACGCTGGCCGTCTACCGCCAGGTGCTGGCCAGCGAGCTCGAGGGCTACGCCCCGATCCTGCGGGACGTGGCCGGGCGCCTGGCCGGCGGCTGCCAGGTGCTGGTGGCCGCGGCCGGCGGCCGCCTCCTGGGCGGGGTGACCTACGTGCCCGGGCCCGGCCCCCTGGCCCCCCTCGCCGCCGACGGTGAGGCCGAGCTGCGCATGCTGGTGGTCGACCCGCCCGCCCAGGGCCAAGGGGTGGGCAGCGCCCTGGTGCGGGCCTGCCTCGACCTGGCCGGCTCGCAACACCGGGAGGGTGTGGTCCTCGGCACCATGCCCGAGATGGCGGCCGCCCACCGCCTCTACCGCCGGCTCGGCTTCCAGCGCTCGCCCGGGCGCGACCGCCAGATCGCCAGCGGCCAACCGCTGTGGTGCTTCTCCCTGGCCCTGGAACCGGCCTCGCCGTCACCCCCGCCCTAGCTGCCCCCGGTGGCTTCGGTCAGCACGTTCCAGCCGTCGCCCAGGGTGGTGACGTAGTCGTAGACCGACAGGCCCACCGACCCGGCCTCGTCCGCCGCCCGGACGAAGCCGCGGTAGCTCTCCGCCGTGGCCTCGTCGGCGACGCCCCCGATGGGGTGGACGGCGGCGTCGGGGTCGCCCAGGTTGGCCCGCATGCGCCGGATGTTCTCCTCGGTGTAGGCGTAGCCGTCCCGGTAGCCCGAGGCGGCCGTGCGCAGGGTCCAGTAGCTCATGGGCAGCCACACGTCGTAGAGGCCGGCCAGCTCCGGCCAGGGGAAGTCGGGCCAGTTGTCCCGGTTCACCACCTCCAACAGCACCGGCGGGGGGACGATGGCGCCGAGGGCCTCGTCCCCCGCCAGGTCCCGCAGCCGCCGGGAGAGCTCGACCAACCGGACGTTGCGCTCGGCGTGGTCGGGGACGTCCTGGCGCCACTCGATGTCGAGCGCCACCCCGTCGAAGCGGTGCCCCTGGTACGCGAACCGGCGGATGGCCTCCACCCGAGCCACGTCGGCGTCGAGGTCGGCGAACTTGGGGAGGTACCAGCCCACCACCCGCATGCCCGCCCGGCGGGCCCGGGCCAGGAGCTCGCCCACCAGCTCGGTGTCGACGATGCCCTCGGGGCTGCGGGGGTCGAGGCGGGCAGCCTGGAGGTAGATGGTGTCCACCCCGTAGCGGTCGAGGATGTCGACGGCCTCGGCGGTCACCGCCGGGGACTGCCCCGGGTCCTGGTAGGCGGGGGCGAAGTCGAAGACGTCGATCCACGCCCCCAGCCCCCGGTAGCTGTCGAGGTCCCGTTCGGCGGGCGGCGGGACAGGGTCGGCCGGGCCGGCCCGGGACAGGCTGGACCGGCCCCCGCCACCGGCACAGCCGGCCACGACCAGTCCGGCGACCAGGGCCCCGCCGATGGCCCGCCGCCAGTGCACCGGGCAACGTTAGGCCCCGCCCCCCCTCGTTCTCTGTCGGCTGGGCCGTGCGGCGCACTGCCCAGCCGACAGAGAACGGGAAAGGGGCGCTCAGCCGGCGCTGGCGAAGAAGGTCCGGGCCACCGGGGCGGCCACCGAACCGCCGAAGCCGGCGTCCTCCACCACCACCGCCACCGCCAGGTCCCCCCGGAAGCCGATGAACCAGGCGTGGGTGCGCGGCGGGGTGGCCGAACCGAACTCGGCGGTGCCCGTCTTGCCCCCGACGGGCTCGCCCGCCAGCCGGGCGGCCGTCGCCGTGCCCTCGGACACCACCCGGTACATGAGCTCCCGCAGGGTGGGTGCGGTGGTGGCGACGAGGGCGTCGGCGGGCGGATCCGCCGCCACGGGCGGCTCGCCGCCCGCCACCATGGTCGGTGGCCGCCACTCCCCGGAGGCCACCGCCGCCGCCACCGAGGCCATCTGCAGGGGGGTGGCCGTCACCCGGCCCTGCCCGATGGCGGCTGCGGCTGCGTCGATGGCCCCGGTCGGCTCGGGGAAGCGGCCGGCCTCGGCGGGGACCGGGAGGTCGACCGCCCGGTTGAAGCCGTAGGCCTCGGCCGCCGCTGCCAGCGCCCCCTCGTCCAACTCGCCGGCCAGGGCGACGAAGGCGGTGTTGCAGCTCCGGGAGAAGGCGGTGGCGAAGGGGATGTCGCCCAGCACCTCCCCACCGGCGTTGGAGAAGCGGTAGCCCTCGACCGAGGTGGTGGCCGGGCACGGGGCCGGGGTGGCGGTGGTCACCCCCGACGCCAGCAAGGCCGAGGTGGTCACCACCTTGAAGGTCGAGCCCGGCGGGTACTGGCCCTGCAGGGCCCGGTTGAAGCCGCTCGGGGGCCGGCTGGCCACCGCCCGGAGCTGGCCCGTTGGCGCGTCGATGGCCACCAGGGCCGCCGGCCGGGACAGCCGGGACAGCGCCGCCTCGGCCGCCGCCTGGATGCCGGCGTCGAACGTGGTCCGCACCGCCGCCGGCGCCGTCCCGACCACCTCGTGGACCACGGCCACCACCTCGCCGCCGGCCCCCACCACCTGCACCCGCCCCGACTGCCGCCCCGAC
>DATMJI010000112.1:0-6654 GCA_035553895.1 Acidimicrobiales bacterium
CGGTGCGCCTCGTCGACGTCGTGCTCGTGATCCCCAAGCTTCCCCTCCTCATCGTGGCCGGTGCCTACGTGGGGCCCTCGGTGGGAGGGATCGCCGCCATCATCGCCCTGACCTCGTGGCCACCGAGCGCTCGTGTCCTCCGCGCCCAAGTGCTGTCGCTCCGGCGACGGGCGCACCTGCGGGCCGCACTGGGCTTCGGTGCCGGCACGCTGCGGGTGCTGCGCCGCCACGTCGTGCCCGAGCTCGGCCTGATCCTCGCCTCCGGGCTGGTGGCGGCGGCAGGACGGGCAGTTGCGCTCGAAGCCGGCCTGGCCTTCCTCGGCCTCGGTGACCCCACCCGGGCCAGCTGGGGCTCGATCATGCGCGATGCCCTCGATTTCTCCGGTCTCTTCTACACCCGGGCATGGACCTGGTGGCTGGTCCCTCCCGTCGCCGCCATCGGCGTGCTGCTGGTGGGCATGACCTTCCTCGGCATCGCCGTCGAGCAGCGGGTCAACCCGCGGCTGGCCCGCCACACTGCGACCGGACCCACACGGTGAGCACCCCGGCGCTCGAGCTACGCGACCTGCGGGTGAGCTACCCCGGCCCCCCTGCGGTGCGGGCCGTGGACGACGTGTCCCTGACCGTGGCCCGGGGAGAGTGCCTGGGCGTCATGGGGGAGTCGGGATCGGGGAAGTCCACCCTGGCGCGCGCCCTGCTGGGCCTGCTCCCGGAGGCCCAGGTGGCAGGCGAGCTACGCCTGGGCTCCGTCGAGCTCACCGCCCTCGACGAGGCCGGCTGGCGCCAGGTCCGCTGGCGACGGATCGCCCTGTCGTTCCAGTCGGCGGCCTCGCTCAACCCCGTGCTCCGGGTGGGTGAGCAGGTGGCGGAGCCCATGCGCCTCCACCTGGGCCTGGACGCCGGAAGCGCCAAGGAGCGGGTCGATGAGCTGCTCGGGGAGGTGGGTGTGGGCGACTGGGCGGCGCCTCGCTATCCCAACGAGCTGTCCGGTGGGCAGCGCCGGTTGGTGCTGCTGGCCATGGCGCTGGCCTGCGACCCGGAGGTGGTGGTGCTGGACGAACCCACCGCCGGGCTCGACCCGCTGACCCGGGAGCGGGTCATCGCCGTGTTGCACCGGCTGCGCCGGGCCAACACGACGACGGTGGTGCTGAGCCACGATGCCGACGCGGTCCAGACGGTGGCCGATCGGGCCGTCGTGCTCTACCGGGGGTGGCTGGCCGAGGTCGGGCCGGCCGAGGCGGTCCTGGCCGAGCCGCGCAATCCCTACTCCTGGGCCCTGCTCAACGCACGCCCGACACTGGCGTCGGTCAAGGACCTCCGTGGCATCCGCGGCGAACCGCCGAACCCGGCAGAGGTGGCGACGGGATGCCCCTTCTTCGGGCGCTGCACCCAGGGCGTCGAGGAGATCTGCACTCCGGCCCGGCCCCCGCTGGTCGTCCCCCACGGGGAGGACGGCCCCCGGCTGGTCGCCTGCGTGCGGGGAGGCGTGGTCCCCGTGCTGTCCGCTCGCAACCTGCGCAAGTCGTACCGGGCGTCCGGCGGCTGGCTGCGGCGGCCCCAGGTTCCCGCCGTCGACGGGGTGAGCGTTGAGGTCAGGGAGGGGGAGGTGGTGGGGCTGGTGGGTGCGACGGGCGCGGGCAAGTCGACGCTCGGGATGTTGCTGCTGCGCCTGCTCGAACCGGACGAGGGGTCGGTGCACCTCGAGGGGCGGGACCTGCTGGCGGCGAGGGGTTCGGAGCTGAAGGCCGCCAGGCGCCGGGTGCAGATGCTGTTCCAGGACCCCTTCGAGGCCCTGTCGGCCCGACTGACGGTGGCCCAGGCGGTACGGGAGCCGCTCGACACCCAGGACCTCGGCGAGCCGGACGGGCGGGACGAGGTGGTGCGGGCCATGGTCGGTACCTGCCGGCTTCCCACCGACGACGCCTTCCTGCGCCGGAACACCCATGAGCTCTCAGGTGGACAGCTCCAACGGGTTGCCCTGGCGCGGGCGCTCGTGCTCGATCCCAAGCTCCTGGTGGCCGACGAGGCGGTGGCCATGCTCGACCCCAGCGAGCAGGCGAAGATGATCCAGCTGCTCAAGCACCTTCAGACCGAACGGGGGATGTCCATGGTGTTCATCTCCCACGACCTGGCCGTGGTGCTACGGGTGGCCGACCGGGTCCTGATACTGGACGACGGCCGGGTGGTGGAGGAGGGGTCGGGCAGCCGTCTGTTGGGGGCGCCTCAACATCCCACCACCCGCGCCCTGCTCGCTGGCGCCGGGCGGGACCTTCTCTTCGCCGCCGAGGGGGACGGCGGGGACAACGGCTGCCGGCCCCCGACCACACCGGCCGGCCGGGAAGGCACGGCCCCCCGACCCGAAGGATTGGATCCTGGGATGACACCGACTGAAGGAGAGCGAACATGACCATCGAACCGCAGATCCTTGACCGCATCGTCGAGTTCCACGGCCACCTGTGCCCGGGGCTGGCCATGGGCGTTCAGGCCGCGCAGATCGCCCTGCGAGAAGTCGGCCCCCATTCCAAGGACGAGGAGGTGGTGGCCGTCACCGAGACCGACATGTGCGGGGTGGACGCCATCCAGTTCCTCACCGGGTGCACCTTCGGCAAGGGCAACCTCATCCACCGTGACTGGGGCAAGAACGCCTATACGTTCTTTCGGCGATCCGACGGCAAGGGTGTGCGCATCGCCGGGCGCCCTGACGCCTGGCGCCGCGATCCCCAGCACCAGGCACTGTTCGCCAAGGTTCGGGCCGGGGAGGCGACCGCAGAGGAGCGAGCCCGCTTCCAGGACCTCCACGAGGCCCAGTCACGCCAGGTCCTGGAGATGGCTCCCGACGAACTGTTCAGCTGCGAGGACGTGGAGGGGCCCCCTCCTCCCATGGCACGCATCCACACCACGGTGATCTGCGACGAGTGCGGGGAGGGCACCATGGAGACGCGCATCAACCTCCTCGGCGAGCGCCAACTGTGTACGACCTGCTACGAGGCCGCCCGGTGATTCCCCGCCGCCCGAGGCGCGGGCTCGGCACCCCCTCTCTGACACCACCTCTCCGAGAACCCCGAACGTCGGCGTTCCCAAGGGGAGATTCCAACCCGGACTACCGAAGGGAGCAATGACATGAACAGTCAACGCTTGACGGTTGCAGCGCGCTTGGCGCTGGTATTGGCCCTGTTGCTGGCCGCCTGCAGCGACTCGGGTACCTCGACATCGACCGACGAGGCGCAGGACCAATCGCCAGCGGACGCACCGGAGTCGGTGGAGCGGGTCCGCCTGGCCGGCCTGAGCCGCTTCGGCTACCCGTCGCCGTTCGCCTGGGTTCGGGGGCCGGGCTGGCTCGTCACCGGCTACGTCTTCGACACCTTGCTCTGGGAAGACGCCACCGGCGAGCCGATCCCGTGGCTGGCCCAGCAGTGGGAGGAGTCCGAGGATGGGCTGGAGTGGCGCTTCACCCTCCACGACGACGCCCGCTGGCACGACGGGCAGCCGGTCACGGCCGACGACGTCGTCTTCAGTGCCGAGTACATGACCGAGGGCCCGGGCGCCGACGCTGCCGGCTTCGCCAGCCGCGGGCTCTCCGTGGTCGACGAGGTGGTGGCCGACGGCCCCTCCGAGGTGGTGTTCCGCCTCAGCCGGCCCAGTGCCGCCTTCGAAGAGGAGGTGGCCATGAGCGTCCTCATCGTGCCCCAGCACATCTGGGCCGACGTCGACGACCCGGCCCGATCCCGTGGCCCTGAGGCGACGATGGGCTCCGGTCCCTACCGCCTGGAGTCGGTCGACGAGGCCAGCGGGAGCCTGCTCTTCACCGCCAACGAGGACTTCTACCTGGGCGCCCCGGTGGTCAAGCGCCTGGAGTTCGTCCCCACCGACGACGAGCTTCTCTCCCTGCAACGGGGCGAGTTGGACGCAGCCGAGACGGCGCTGGAGCAGCCCGTGCCCGAGGGGCTGCTGGACGCCCTGGAGGACAACCCCCAGATCGGGCGCAAGGACGCCAAGGGCAGCTGGAACCGGATGCTGTTCTTCAACCTCGACCAGGGCTTCCCCTACAACGACGTGCGCTTCCGCCACGCCGTCGCCTACGCCCTCGACCGCCAGGACCTGGTGGAGCGCATCATGTTCGGGCGGGGTGAAGTGGGCAGCGCCGGCGGGCTGGCTCCCAACAACCCCTTCCTGGCCGAAGATCTGGCGACCTACGAGCACGATGCTGAGCAGGCCCGGCAACTGCTGGACGAGCTCGGCATGGTCGACACCAACGGCGACGGCTTCCGCGAGCTGCCGGACGGCAATCCGTTCCGGCCGCAGCTGCTCGACAGCAACCGCTTCTCGGCCAACACCCCGGAGTTGATCAAGGAGTACCTGCGGGACGTGGGCATCGATCTGGAGATCAACATCTTGGAGCAGGCGGCGGCCGACGAAGCGGCTGCGCAAGGCAACTACAGCATGGCCCTGATCGGCTTCGGCGGGATCATGGGCGACCCGGATACGTTGCGCACGCGCTACTCCAGCGATGCGCCCGGTGCGAGCTTCAACCGGGCCCAGGGTTATGCGAACCCTGATTTCGACCGGTTGGCCAGGGAGCAACTCGTCACCGTCGAGGAGGACGAGCGCAGGGAGCTGGTCGCCGAGATGCAGCAGATCATCGCCGAGGACCTGCCCACCCTGTCGTTGTACGTCCCTGACGACACGGTGTTCTTCAACCGCCAGGTGCTCGAGAACTGGTACTACACCCCGGGCTGCAGTCCCTGCGGGGGAACTCGCAACAAGCACCTGTTCGTCACCGGCCAGGAGACGGGGTTCTGATGGACCGGTGCACGAGCACGGAGGAGCAGTGTTGATGGAGGTAGCCGACGCCTCGTTCCTCGCACCGCCCGGCGAGGTGGCCGACTGGCGGATGGTCCTGCTGTTCGACGCCGCCGCGGAGGCGGGCCTGCTGGCCCGCCTCCCGGCCGGCGCAGCCGAGCTGGCGGCGGCTACCGACCTCGACGCCCACGGCATCGCCGTGGTGCTCGACGCCCTGGCGGCGTGGGGCATCGTCGAGGTGAGTCCCAACGGGTACTCGACGGGTGCCAACGTGCCCGGCCCCGAGCTGGCCGCCGTGTTGCGCCACCACGCCCGGGCGCTCCGGGGGTGGAGCACATCAGTGCCCGACCGCCTGCGGGGAGCCGCCGTCGACCAGAGCGGATCCGCCCGGGCCCAACCCGAGGTGTTTCTCGACGCCCTGGGCGCCGGCGCCCGCCGGGCTGCGCCAGGGATCGTGGACCTCTGCCTCGAGCGCCTGCCCCGGGCCCGGCGGGTTCTCGATCTCGGTGGCCTCCACGGCGAGTACTCCCTGGAGTTCGCCCGCCGCGGGGTGGGCGCCACCATGCAGGACCTGCCCACCATGGTGGACATCCTCGAGGGCCGGGGCGTCCTCGACGATTCCGGCGTCGAGCTCTTTGCCGGCGACTTCTTCGAGACGATGCCCGACGGCCCCTTCGACCTGGTGTTGTGCGCCGGAATCACCCACACCTTCGACGCCGGGAGGAACATGGAGCTCTATGGCAAGGTCCGGAGGGTTCTCGCTCCCGGGGGTGCCATCGCCGTCGTCACCTTCCTCCGCCGGCGCCATCCGATGGCAGCCGTGTTCGCGGTCCAGATGCTGGCCAACTGCAGGGGTGGGGACACCCACGGGGAGGAGGAGTACCGGGCCTGGCTGTCCGCCGCCGGCTTCGGCGAGATGGAGGTCGTCGACCTCCACGGTCGGGCCCAGTCGCTCCTGATGGCCTCAGCGTCCTAGCCTGGCGGTGCCGTCTCCTTCCTTGTCCTGGGACCGCTGGGCGAGGGGTACGGGTACCGATGACGCCCGGTCTCCCGGCGAATGTGGTCGGCGGCAGCTGCTGGCGACCTCGGCGCCTAGGGCCACACCGTCGGGAGGTCGGTTGCTGGGGCGTCAGCTCGCCGGGACTGTCACGATACGGATCTCGACAGACTCGGTGGTCGACAACGTACGGAAACTACGGGTTCCGGGCTGCCCGACGCTGGCAGTGGCGTCAACCCTGGCGGTTCCGTCCTGGAAGCCTGCACTCGTCGATGCGTGGATCCTGGCTCGGAAGGATTGTTCGCTCCCGGTGCACTTGCCCGCGACCATCCCGGATCCTGTGGCCGCAGCCTGAGACAACTCGATGGCGATGCGGTAGCGCAAGCCTGCCTCACACGCGATAGTGCCCGTTACGTTGGCATTTGCCCCGTCGCTCACGGCATCGCCGTCGATCGTGAGCAATCCGCCAGGCTCTGGCACCGTCGTCGTGGTTGGTGGGATGGTCGTGGTCGTGGTCGTGGTCGTGGTCGTGGTGGGTCCGCTCGAGCCGCTGGCCTCGAATGCCCCGATGTCGCATCCGCCACCTTGGGGCCGGCTCTCACCGCGCTGATCCCGTACGGGGCAGCCGTCGCTCACCCCGGCGTCGATGGCGGCGCTGGTGGGACCCAACGCAATGGTCTCGGTGGGGCCGCCATTGTCCTGGAGGGGTCCGAGCACCGGGTCGGCGACGGTGAAGCCGGGCGGGCACGTGCTGTCCGTCGAGGGGTAGGACAAGTTGCCCCCGAGATCGGTGATGCTCGCAGGTGTGGTACCGGCGCAGTTCCCTCCGGCGGTGCTGTCGGCGACGATGGTGTTCG
>DATMJI010000113.1:0-17092 GCA_035553895.1 Acidimicrobiales bacterium
CACCTGACCCCCCCGTTCTTTGTCGGCTGGACCGTCCGGGGAACGGCTGAGCCGACAGAGAACGAGGGGGTAGGCAGCAGTGGCCTGGCGTCAGGTCGCGGGAGGGCGGGCGTCGTAGGTGGCGACCAGGCGGCGGGCTGCCCGGGCCTCGTCGACCCGGCCCACGGGCGTGGTCCGGGGAGCCAGCCGGTCGTCCTCGGACGCCGCCTCGGCGATGCGCACCAGGGCGTCGGCCAGGGCGGCCAGGGTCTGGGGGCTCTCGGTCTCGGTGGGTTCCAGCATGAGTGCTTCCTCCACCACCAGGGGGAACGACACGGTCGGGGCGTGGAAGCCCTCCTCCAAGAGGCGCTTGGCCACGTCCTGGGCCCGCACGCCCCGCCGGCGGCGCAGGTCGGCGGCCGACACCACGCACTCGTGCATGCAGGGCCGGTCGTAGGGCACGGCGTAGTGTCCCCGGAGGCGCTGCCGGAGCCAGTTGGCGTTGAGCACGGCGGTCTCCGCCACCCGCCGCAGCCCGTCGCCGCCCAGGGCCAGCACGTAGGCGTAGGCCCGGGCCAGAGCCAGGGCGTTCCCGTACCACCCGTGCACCCGGCCGATGGAGCGCTCCGGCGTGGACCAGCGGAACGACCCGTCGGCGCCCGCCACCGGGAGGGGTCCGGGCAGGTAGGGGGCCAGTGCTGCGGTGACCGCCACCGGGCCGGCCCCCGGTCCGCCGCCGCCGTGGGGGACGGCGAAAGTCTTGTGCAGGTTGAGGTGGACGATGTCGAAGCCCATGTCGGCCGGGCGGGTGACGCCGAGGATGGCGTTGAGGTTGGCCCCGTCGTAGTAGAGCAGCCCGCCGACCTCGTGCACGGCAGCGGCGATCTCGACGATGTCCTCCTCGAAGAGGCCGAGGGTGTTGGGGTTGGTGAGCATGATGCCGGCCACCTCGTCGTCGAGGACCCGGCGCAGGGCGGCCACGTCGACCAGGCCCCGCTCGTCGCTGGGCACGGTGACGGCCTGGTACCCGCCGAGGGTGACCGACGCCGGGTTGGTGCCGTGGGCCGAGTCGGGGATCACCACCTTGGTGCGGGCCGGACCGCCGCTGACACTGTGGTAGGCCCGCATGAGGAGCAGCCCGGTGAGCTCCCCGGCGGCGCCGGCGGGGGGGGCCAGGCTAATGGCGTCCATGCCCGTCACCTCGCCCAGGGCCTCGCTCAGGCCGACCAGGAGCTCGATCCATCCCTGGGTGCACGTCGCCGGCGCCGCCGGGTGGACCCGGGCCAGGCCCGGCAGGGCGGCGGCGGCGTCGGCCAGCTTGGGGTTGTATTTCATGGTGCACGACCCGAGCGGGTAGGCCCCGAGGTCGACCGAGTACTGGCGGTGGGTCAAGCGGGTGTGGTGGGCCACCAGGTCACGCTCCGACACTTCGGCGATGGCCGGTGGGGCCGCGGCCAGGTGCTCGGTGGGGACCAGCTCGCCCGCCGGCCACTCGGGGAGGTCGGTGGAGGCAAAGGACCAAGCCCGCCGCCCCGGCACCGACAGCTCGAAGACGGTGGGCTCCTCGGCCCGCCCCAGCAGGGGGGCGCTGCTGGCCCGCCCGGCGGGTGCGCCCGGGGCCGCGCTCACGCCAACACCTTGGCCAGGGCGGCGGCATAGCCGTCGATCTCGGCCCGGGTGCGCCGCTCGGTGGCCGCCACCAGCAGTCCCGGCTCCCCCTCCCGCACGGGGATGCCGGCCAGGAACCCCTCCCCCACCATGCGCTCGACCACCACTTCGGGATCAGTGGGGAGGCGCAGGGCGAACTCCCGCAGGGTGGGCGCGGGATGGAGCAGCTCGACCCCGTCGATGGCCAGCACCGCCTCCCGGGTGTAGCGGGTGGCCCGGGCGCAGCGCAGGGCCAGCTCCCGCAGGCCCGAGGTACCGAGCCAGGACAGCTGGATGGCGCAGGCCACGGCGATCAGCGTCTGGTTGGTGCAGACGTTGGACGACGCCTTCTCCCGGCGGATGTCCTGCTCGCGGGTACGCAGGGTGGAGACGTAGGCCCGCCGCCCCTCGGTGTCGACGGTCTCGCCCACCAGGCGCCCCGGCAGGCGCCGGACGTACGCCGACCGGCAGGCGAAGAGCCCGAGGTAGGGACCGCCGAAGGACAGCGGGGTGCCGAAGGGCTGGCCCTCTCCCACCACCACGTCGGCGCCCCACGATCCGGGCGAGCGCAGCAGCCCGGCGGCCACCGGGTCGAGGGCCACCACCAGCAGCGCTCCGGCGGCGTCAGCGGCCTGACGGGCCAGCGCCAGGTCTTCCAGGCAGCCCCGGTAGTTGGGATACTGCACGACAAGGGCGGCCACCTCCGCCGGGGGCTCCTGCCAGCTGGTGACCCCGCCGCTGAGGGATGCACCGACCAGCTCGAGGCCGCTGCCGGCGGCGAAGGTGGCCATGGTGGCCCGCCAGTGGGGATGCACCCCAGCGCTCACCCACACCGTGGCCCGCCCGGTGGCGGCGGCCGCCAGGTTGGCCGCCTCCACACAGGCGCTGGCCCCGTCGTAGAGCGAAGCGTTGGCCACGTCCAGCCCGCTGAGGCGGGCGACGAGGGTCTGGTACTCGAAGAGGGCCTGGAGGACCCCCTGGGCCACCTCCGGCTGGTACGGGGTGTAGGCGGTGACGTACTCCGAGCGCGAGGCCAGGCTGCGCACCGCCTCGGGGATCTCGTGGTCGTAGGCCCCCCCGCCGGCAAAGCACACCAGCCCCTCCCCGCGGCCGATCCCCCGCCCGGTGCAGGCAATGTTGGCCGCGGCCAGGGCCTCCATGGCCGCCACCACGTCGGGCTCCCCGAGCCCGTCGGCCACGTCGAGATAGCGGGTGGCGCCGGCGGCGGCCGGCGAGGGCCGGGCCGCCAACCGCAGGACCTCGGGGACGACCGCGAAGAGCTCGTCGAGCGTCCCCAGCCCCAGGCTGGCCAGCATGGCGGCGACCTCGGCGTCGGTGTGGGGGACGTAGTCGGCCACGGACGCTCAGGCGGCGGTGGGGACGAAGGGGAGGGAGACGACGTGGGCGGGCTCGGCGCCCGAGGCGGCGGCGACCTCGACGTCGTCACCGACCTCGACGCCGGCGGCCACCAGCGCCAGGGCGATGCCGCGCCGGAGCACCGGGGAGAAGTTGCCGCTGGTGACATGGCCGACCTGGCCGTTCCTGCCGTGCACTGCCTGACCGGCCCGGGGGGGACGGCGACCGTCGAGCACCAGGCCCCGCAGGCGCCGCTTCGGTCCCCTCTCCCGTTCCGCGGCCAGGGCCGCCCGGCCCGGGAAGTCGCCCTTGTCCCAGCCCACCGACCACCCGATGCCGGCCTGGAGGGGGGAGATGCCCGGCCCCAGCTCGTGGCCGAAGAGGGCCAGGCCCGCCTCCAGGCGCAGCGTGTCCCGGGCCCCGAGACCGGCGGGGACGGTACCGGCGGAGACCAGGGCGCCCCACAGCTCAGCGGCGTGGGGCGCGGGCACGGCGATCTCCACCCCGTCCTCGCCGGTGTAGCCGGTGCCGGCAACCGTGGCGCTACGGTCGGCGCGGCCGGCCTCGATGACCGAGGGTGGCAGGTCGAGGCGGGCCACCCGGTGGCGCGCGACCTCGGCCGCCTCGGGCCACACCGCCGCCAGACACGCCCGGGCCTCGGGGCCCTGGACGGCCAACAGGGCCCGCTCGGCGGTGATGTCGTCCCCGTCGAGGGCGCCGGCCACGACGCCGGTGTTGGCGGCGTTGGCCATGACGTCGAAGTGGTCCTCACCCACCCACCACACCACCACGTCGTCGAGCACGGAGGCGTCGCCGGCGTCGAGGAGTTGGGAGTACTGGGTGCGCCCGGGGGCGATGCGGCGGAGGTCGTTGGTGAGGGTGGCCTGCACCGTTGCGGCCGCCTCCGGTCCCGCCACCCGGACGGTGCCGAGATGGCTGACGTCGAACAGCGCCGCCCCCGACCGGCAGGCCCGGTGCTCGGCCAGGGTGCCCGACGGGTACGACAGCGGCATCGTCCAGCCGCCGAAGGGCACCATCTTGGCCCCGGCCCGGCGGTGGAGCTGGTCGAGGGGCGAGGTGGCCAGGGTCACCGGCCCGAGGCTAATGGGGGCGGACCACCTCGCCGGAAGATCGGCAGGGCTGGTCCCCGAGCCCGCCGCCGGCCGACCCGCACACCTGGAGCCTGGGCGCCGCTCTCCGGCGCCCAGCCTCCACGCGCCGGCGCCTACTGGGCGGCGGCGGCCGGACCCGTGTCCCGCGCGGGTGCCGGCGCCCCCGGAGCCGCCGGAGCCGGCGACGGCCGTAGCTCGAGGATGGCGGCGTCGACCTCGTGCTTCACGCCCGCCATGGGCACGATGTTGAGGACGCCCTGGCCGCGACGGAGCAGGTCGACGATCTCCTCCCCCGTCTGCACCAGGACCGAGCGGGAACCGTCGAGGACGAGGTTGGCGCTGGCCACGTCGGTCTCCAGGTGCTGGCGGAGGTAGTCGATGGCCGTGCGGGCCGAGCGCAGCGAGATGCCGGCGTCGAGCAGGTTCTTGATGACCTTGAGCTCGAGCAGGTCGTTGTAGGAATAGCGGCGCTGGGACCCGCTGCCCTTGGCGTCGGCGACGGACGGGCGGATGAGGTTCGTCCGGGCCCAGTAGTCGAGCTGGCGGTAGGTGATGCCCACGATCTGGCAGACCTGCGGACCCCGGTACCCCTGCTCGTCCATGGACAGCTTCCCTTCCGACCGGCTGCGAATTACGGCGCTGTGATGCTAGCTGAAGTCGTCGGGGTTGACGTGCTCGATGAACTGGCGGAACTCGTCGACGATCTGGTCCTGCTCCTCGGGGTTGCCGCCCTCACCGGACGTGGCGGCGTCGTCGAGCACCTCGTCGGTGGCGAAGATGGCCGCCTCCACCCGCACGGCCAGGGCGATGGCGTCCGACGGCCGGCTGGACACCCGGTGGACCTGGCCGGCGAGGGACAGCTCCACCTCGGCGAAGAAGGTGCTCTCCCGCAGCTCGGTGAGCACGATGCGCTGCACCGAGGCTCCGGTGGCGACCAGCAGGTCACGCATCAGGTCGTGGGTCATCGGCCGGGGGGTGCTCACCCCCTCCAGCGCCCAGGCGATGGCCTTGGCTTCCTCCTGGCCGATGTAGATCGGAAGCACCCGGCGCCCGCCGGTGTGCTCTCGCAAAAGGACGACGGGGGCGTTGGCCGGCAGCTCCAAGCGGACGCCGAGCAGCTCCATCTGCACCACGCCTGGCACCCTACCGCTTCCCCCAAATCGCCACACGAGTGGCGCCGGCGAGGCTCTGACAGGCGCGTTCAGCTGCGGCGGCGGGCCTTGGGGGCGGGGGTGGCGTCGAAGTCCCGCAGCGCCCGGCGGCGCAGCGCGGCCCGCAGGGAGTCGCCGAGGCCGGCGAGCTCGTCGAGGGTGGCCAGGGCCTGGGCCCGGGCCGCCGGGTTGCGCTGCTTGACCAGGGGCAGGACCACCTGCTCGTAGAAGCCCACCTCCCGCTCGGCCGAGTTCTTGTACATGCGCAGGTGGCGGGGCTCGACCCCGTGGCGGGAGAAGGCAGCGGCCAGGCGGGCGACCTCGAGGGCCTGGGCGTCGTAGGTCAGCTGGCTGCCCACCGACACCCCCACCAGCAGGCCGTGGCGCTCCAGCTGGGAGAGGTCGCTCGGCCCCAGCCCCGACGCCCGGGCCAGCTCGTCACGGCTGTAGGTGGGGGGGGAGGCGTCGTCCACCCGGGCGGCTGCGGGCGGGCCGGATCCGGCTGCCCGGGAGGCGGCACCGGCGTCGGCCGCAGGTGTGGGCGCCGGTGCGGGCGCCGGCGCGGGTGCCGGCGCGGGTGCCGGTGGCGGTTGCGGGGACGGCACCGCCTCGGTGACGCCCGCCGCCGCCGGTGCCACCTCACCCGCTTCCAAGCGGTCCTTGATGACCTTGAGGGGGAGGAAGTTCTCCTTCTGCTGGCGCAGGATCCAGCGCAGGCGCTCGACATCGTCCTGGTAGAACTTGCGGTAGCCGGAGGCGGTGCGCTCCGGGTCGAGCAGTCCCTGACTCTCCAGGAACCGGATCTTGGAGATGGTGACGTCGGGAAAATCGGCGGTGAGCAGGTCGAGCACCTCGCCGATGGACAGCGACTCCGATGAGGCCATCTCAGTCGCCTCCCGACCCCGAGGTGTCGAGGAACACCAGCTTGAAGCGCCCGATCTGGACCTCGTCCCCGTTGGCGAGCTCGACCTCTTCGATGCGCTCCCGGTTGAGGTAGGTGCCGTTGAGCGAGCCGGCGTCTTGGAGCACGTAGCGATCACCCCGGGCCACGAAGCGGGCGTGGCGCCGGGACACGGTGACATCGTCGAGGAAGATGTCGCTCTGGGGGTGGCGGCCGGCGGACACGGGCGAGTGGTCCAACACGAAGCGGGATCCGGCTCCGGGGCCCCGCTTGATCACCAGCATCCCCGAGCCCTCGGGGAGCTCGTCGACGGCGACCGACACCTCCTCGGACGGCGGGCCCGACTCGGGAGCCACCGGCGCCAGGGTGATGGTGTGGTCCTGGCCCCGGACGTCGAGGGGCGCCCCGCACGAGGAGCAGAAGTTGGCGTTGCCGGGGTTGGCATGCCCGCACTGGTTGCAATACACGTCGTCCACGTCGACCTCCTCTGCTCCGCCCCGGCGCCGCCCGCTCAGGCGACGAGTCGGCGGTAGCCCTCGGCGTCCATGAGCCGGTCGAGCTCGGTCGGGTCGGCCATCTCGATCACGCAGATCCAGCCCTGGCCGTACGGATCCTCGTTCAGGCGCTCGGGGGCGTCGCCCAACTCGTCGTTGACCTCCACCACCGTCCCGGTGACGGGCACGTAGATCTCGGACACCGACTTGGTCGACTCCACCTCGCTGACCGACGATCCGGCCGTCACCACCGTGCCGACCGAGGGAAGCTGGACGAACACGACGTCGCCCAAAGCGTCCTGGGCGTGGTCGGTGATGCCGAGGCGGGCCTGATCATCTTCCACACGGATCCATTCATGGTCCGGCGAGTAGCGCAGGTCGTCGGGGACGTTCACCGCCGGGACGTTACCGGACGCCGACCATCCTGGTGATGCGCTGGGCGTACTCGTCGGCCCTGCCGTCGGCCGCGGCCCGGTCCCCGGCCTCGGCCCACACGTGGGTGAGCGGCTCCTCGGGATCGGGAAGGGCCAGGGCCCACCCGTCGTCGTAGAGCACCTTGACACCGTCGATGAGCACCATCGGCCGGGTGGTCTCCTCGACCAGCGTCCGCATCACCGCTCCCTTGTGCTCCCAGGGCGTGTCCACCCGCCGGTGGCTGACGTGACTGGCGGGCAGGCCGGCCCGCACCTTGGAAAGCCGGACACCGGTGCGCACCAGCAGTTCCAGCATCCGGGCGAAGGCGGCAACGGCGTCGAAGGCGGGCAGGAAGGAGGGGAAGGCGAACCCCCCGTCGCCGGAGGCGGCCAGCGCCACCTCGCCGTGCCCGGCCACCGCCATCAGCGCCGCCGTCTCCACCTTGGTCCAGGTGATCTCGCCACCGTGGCCGGCGGCCAGGCGCTCGGCCTCGGCGGTGACGGTCACCGGCAGGGCGATGCGGCAACCGCCGTCGCTCGTCATGGCCACCAGCTGCACCATGGCCAGGACGGCCTCGGTGTCGTCGAGGACGTGGCCGCTGTCGTCGATGAAGGTGGCGTGCTCGCCGTCCGGATCGATCACCACCCCGAGGTGGGACCCGGACGAGCGCACCAGCGCACTCACGTTGGCGGCGTGGGTGTCCCGGTCGAAGGAGGTCGCCCCCGGAGTGGACGCATAGGGGTTGACGGCCAGGACCTCGGCCCCGAGCTTGGCCAGCACGTTCGGCATCACGAAGGCGGTGCTGCCGTGGGCGTAGTCGACCACCACCTTGAATCCGTGGCGGCGCACCAGGCCGGCGTCGAAGGAGGCCATCAGGGCGGCGGTGTAGAACTCGAGGGACCGGGGCGGGAAGTCGATGTCGCCGATCTCGCCCGGGAAGACCCGCCGGAAGTCCTCGCGGTAGTAGAGCCGCTCCACCTTGCGGGCCTGCTCGGCGGAGAGGTCGATGCCGGTGTCGTCGAAGAACCGCAGGACCACTGACTGTGCGTCCCCGCCGACCAGGCGCACGGTGATGCCCCCCTGGGAGCGCTGGGAGCGGACCTGGAAGCGGGTGACGGGCACCGACGCCACCTCGAGGTCGTCGACGTTGATGCCGGCGGCGTTGAGGCCGGCCATGATGGCTCGCTTGAGCATGCGGGCCGACCGGCTCGAGTCCCGCGACGTCGTGACCCGGGCCCCCTTCTTGAGGGTGGCGGCATAGGCCATGGCCACCCGGGTGGCGAGCTCGGGGGTGATGTCGACGTTGGCCAGGCCGGCGACCCCCTGGGGCCCGAAGAGATCCCGGGCCCCGCGGCTCTCCCACACCAGTGAGGAGTTGACGATGGCGCCCGCCTCCACCGTCTTGTAGGGGTAGACCTTGACGCCCGACGTGAGCACGGCGCGGGGCCCCACGAAGCACTCGTCGCCGAGAACCACCCCGTCCTCGCAGCGCACGCCGGTTCGCAGGTCCGACGACCGGCCGATCACCGTCCCGGTGGCCCGGACCCCCCCACCCAGGTGGGCGTTGTCGTGCACGACCACCCGCTCCAGATCGACATCGGCGCGGACCATGACGTTGGACCCGAGCACGGTGTAGGGCCCGAGGCGGGCACCGGCCTCGACCCGGGCGTTGCCGCCGACGACGGCCGGGCCGAGGATGTCGGCGTCGGGGTGGACCTCAGCGCCCTCGCCCAGCCACACCCCCCCCTCGAGGCGGAACCCGGGGACGTCGACCTCGACCTTGGCGTCGAGCACGTCGGTGTGGGCCCGCATGTAGGCGTCGAGGGTGCCCACATCCTCCCAGTAGCCCTCGCAGACGTGGCCGTAGATGGCCTTGCCCTGCTCGAGGAGGGCGGGGAACACCTCGGCCGAGAAGTCGACGGGTCGCCCGGGAGGGATGAACTCGAAGATCTCCGGCTCCAGCACGAAGATCCCGTTGTTGACGGTGTCGCTGAAGACCTGCCCCCAGGTCGGCTTCTCCAGGAAGCGCTCGATGCCGCCGTCCTCGGCGGTGATGACGATGCCGAACTCCAACGGGTTCTCCACCGCCGTCAAGCCGATGGTGGCCAGAGCCCCCCGGCGGTCGTGAAAGGCGACGACCTCGGAGAGGTCGATATCGGTGAGGACGTCGCCGGAGATGACCAGGAAGCGCTCGTCGAGCTCGGCCATGGCGTTGCGTACCGAACCGGCGGTGCCGAGGGGCGTCTCCTCGGTGGCGTAGACCATGCGCACGCCGAACTCGGAGCCGTCGCCGAAGTAGGTCCGGATGTTGTTGGCCATGAAGGCCACCGTGACCACGATGTCGTCGAAACCGTGGCGCTGGAGCAGCATCACGATGTGCTCCATCATCGGGCGGTTGACCAGGGGCATCATGGGCTTGGGCTGGTTGGAGGTGAGCGGGCGCAGCCTGGTGCCCTCGCCTCCCGCCATGATGACCGCCTTCACGTCCCGGAACCTACCCCACGCCCGCCCAGGGCCCGACGGGCCAGCGGCACGTAGCCGGCCAGCGATACGTAGGCCAGGATCAGTCCCGGGATCACGAAGGCCCAGGCCGCCACCTCGGCCCCCTCCGCCCAGGAGAAGGTGGAACGGGCGGCCAGGAAGAGCGGGAAGCTGACCAGCAGGCAGAACGTGCCCGCCTTGCCCACCAGGGTGACGTCGATGCGGCGGGCACCGAGGGCCGCCAGCACCACCGCCGCCAACGCCACCAGTGACTCCCGGACCAGGGCCAGCACGGCGACGGCGAGCGGGAGCGAGCCGTCGATCACGATGCTCACCACGGCCACGGCGAGCAGCAGGCGATCGGCCACCGGATCGAGGACCTTGCCCAGGGTCGTCACCTGTTGGTAGCGGCGGGCCACGAATCCGTCGACCCAGTCGGTGGACCCCAAGACGGCCAGCACGACGGCCGCGGCCGCCCGGTTGTCCCGCCCGAAGAGCAGCCACACGAAGACCGGGATGAAGGCCAGGCGCACCAGGGTGATGGCGTTGGGAGCGGTCAGGATGCGCTGCTCGCCGCCCCGAAGCCGGCGTCCGGCAGTCACACCCGCTCCCGGCTGGGCAGGGGGAGGACGAGGTCGGGGCCGTCGTTGGCCACCTTGTTGACCAGCGGGCCCACGGGGATCGCCTCGATCACCTCGGGCGGGGCCGGGGCCAGGAGACGGCCCAGCTCGTCGGGATCGCCCTCGCCGGGCGCAAGCCACGCCGGCCAGGCCGGCGGAGCCAGCACCGCCGGCATGCGGTCATGGAGCGGTGACAGGACCTCGTTGGCCCGGGTGGTGACGATGGCGGCGGAGACCAGCCGCGCCCCGCTCCGGCCGCCGCTGTCCCCCCGCCAGGACTCCCAGAGCCCGGCGAAGGCCAGTGGCCGGCCGTCGCGCGGGCGCAGGTACCAGGCCTGGCGCCCTCCGGTCGTCGTCTGCCACTCGTAGAAGCCGTCGGCCGGCACCAGGCAGCGCCGAAGGGCGAAGGCCCGGCGGAAGGCCGGGCGCCGGGCCAGGGACTCGGCCCGGGCGTTGATCATGCGGGCACCGGTGCGCGGGTCTTCGGCCCAGGGGGGGACCAGGCCCCAGCGCAGTGCTCCCAGGCAGCGCCGGCCCCGGTGCAGGGCCACGGCGTACACCTCCTGGGTGGGAGCCACGTTGAAGCGGGGACCCAGATCGTCAGTCTCCACCTCGTCGACGTCGAAGTAGCGGGCCAACTCCCGGGCCGGGGTGACGGAGGTGTAGCGCCCGCACATGGGTACGACGGTACCCCGGCCGGCCGCCGACCCTCGGGTACCGCGGGGCGACGACTCGAGGCGGCGGCGTTAGCCTGAGGGCGATGAGCCTCGAGGGGGTGACGATGGTGCTGCGCAATCTCCGGTCGCGTCTCGATCTCGACCGGGCCCTGGCCACCGGCGACGACGGACCCTGGGCGCTGCCCCTGCGGGAGTGCACCGCCGACGTCGATGCCTACGACCAGGCGCTGGTCAGCGCCGCCGCCATGCTCGACGTGGCCGTACCGCCGCCCGCGCCCGGGCCCCGCCGCTTCGACATCGACCAGCGGCGCCGCCTCGAGGCCGCCCTCGAGGCGGCCGGGGTCGAGCTCACCTCACCGGGCGAGATCCGGCCGTGAGCAGCGACGCTGCACCCGGCGGCCCCTCCAGTGCCGCCCGGGCCGCCGACGAGCTCCGCCACCTCCTCGGTGCCCCCGACCCTCTCGACGCCCCCGCCGACACGCCCACCGGCCCGCCGCTGCCGGCGCCCGAGGGGCACACCACGGGCCGGGCCGTGTGGCGCTGCGAGCACTGTGGCGGGGAGCAGGAGGCGTGGGTCCGGCCCCAGTGCCCGACCTGCTACACCATGTCGACCCAGGCCATTCGATGGGTGGGACGGTGAGCGAGGCGGCCGACGGGTTCCGCTACTACCGCTGGGCCGGGTTCTTGCTGCGCCATCCCGAGGGCGACCGGGATGCAGCCGAGATCCTCAAGCGCATGGAGTGGTCGCCCGCCCCCAAGGAGGCCGTCATCGACATCGCCGCCCTGCCCGAGGACCACCCCCCGGGCGGCTGGTGCACCCGCTTGAGCCCGACCGAAGCGGCCCGCATGGCCACCGGCTTCGGCGTCTCCCTCTGACCAGAGAGCGAATCGGCGGTCGTCGGCCACGGGCGTCTGATCAGAAGGTGAGGCCGTCGTCGATGGCACTGGCGGCCAGCTGCTCGAACACCTTGGCCACGTCGAGCGCGTCGTCCCCTTCGTCGATGGCCAGCTGACCCACCCCCGACAGCGCCACCTGCAGGAGCGAGACCAGCGAGCACAACAGGGCGGCGGCCCGCTCGGTGTGGGCGGGGGTCGGTCGCAGATCCTGGTAGAGCTCCATCAAGGTGTTGCGCAGGACGACCCGCAGCAGCACCGGGTCGTCACCGCTGCCGAGGCAGGCGGTGACCAGCTCACGGGCGGTGGCGGCGGCGTCGAAGGCCAGCACCGACGATGGGTCCAGCTCGGGGAGGAAGGGATCTCGCTGGTCCATGGGCACAGTCTGGCCGAGCGCCGGCCCCACCGGTGCTCGCCGCGTCGGGCCCCGGTGGAGATCAGTCGATCGGGAGGCGGGAGAGGAGGTCGGCCTTGCGCTCCTCGAAGTCGTCCTGGCTGATCTGCTTGGCCTCGTACTGGTTGTGGATCTGCTCGATGAGGGCCAACAGCTCCGGGGCCGAGAGGTCGTGGTCGCCGCCGGACACGGGCTCGATGCCCTCCTCATCGGGAGCCGCGGTGCGCTCCTGGCGCATCTCCCGTTTGGCCGCCGCCTTGGCCTTCTTGGCCCGGTCCCGTTGCAGCTTGGCGAAGCTGGTTCGTTGCGAACCCATGGTCTCTCCTTCCCTGCGGAGGTCTGGCTCAGTGCGAACGCCCGAAAGCGGGCGGTCGTGGTGCCCCTGGGTCCGACGCGACAGAGCCGCCGGGCCGTGCCGGCGGCTCTGTCGTATCGGCAGGGACCTCAGATGGCCCGGACGTTCTGGGCCTCCTCGCCCTTGCGGCCGGGGGCCACGTCGAACTCGACAGCCTGGCCCTCGTCGAGCGAGCGGTAGCCGCTCCCCTGGATGTTCGAATAGTGGACGAACACGTCGTCGCCCTGCTCACGGGAGATGAAGCCGTAGCCCTTCTCAGCGTTGAAGAACTTCACGGTTCCTGTTGCCAATGCCTTCTCTTCTCTACACAGTGAGCAAGTCCGACTGACTTCCTCATCACTGCTCACTCTAGGGGAAGGCCGGGGGAATCGCTCGCCACCTCAGCCGGCGCAGCTGGCCGACCCGCCGGAAAGGGTGGCAATGCGGTCGGCGGGACGGGTGCCCGTCAGCGTGCCGGCCAGCCGGCCAGGCGCCTCCACGTCGACCTCGAAGGCGGCTCCGAAGGGGTCGCCGGTGAGCAGGCGCAGCCGGGACCCGAAAGCGGCGGCCGCCTCGTCCAGCGTCGATCCCACGCTGATGCCCTCCGCCGTCGCCAGCCGGGGCAGGAAGCCCGACGGCTCGGCCAGGTCCCAGCCGACGAACCGGGCCCCGCTCCCGGTCCCGGCCACCAGCACCGACAGCTCGGCGAAACGCACCACCCGGTCGATCTGGCCGCTCGGGCAGGCCTCGAGGAGATCGTCGTCCGTCGCCGGGCCGAGGGCGGCGGACAGCGCCCGGAGCACCTCGGTCGCCGGCGCCCCGAAGTCGGACGGGCCCAGCCCCTGACCCCGCAGCTCGATGCTGGCCCCCACCGGTGCCGGCCCGGTCGTGCTGGTGGTGCTCGCCGGCGGTGGCGGCACCGGAGCAGTGGGTGGGGGCGCCGGCTGCACCGTGGTCGCAGGAACCTGGCGGTCGAGACCAGTGGCCCCGTCGCCGGATCGACTGCTGCAGGCGGCGGCCAGGACGAGCAAAGCGGCGCCAGCTCGTCGCCCCGGCCCGCGGGTCCGAGCCGGGCTTCGGGGAACCGACGCCTCAGGCACCCCCTCGTTCCCGGACGTCGGGGAGGTCGGGGTCGAGCTGGGCGAGGAACTGCCGGCAGCGCTCGGCCTCGTCGTCCTCGCCGATGGCCGCCGCCTGGCGGGCCAGGCCGTCCACCGCCCGCAGGAACGCCTGGTTGGACGGATGCCGCCAGCGGACGAGACCCGATCCCCGCCAGCCCGACTGCCGCAGCCGGTCGAGACCCCGGTGGTAGCCGACCCGGTAACAGGCGTACGCCTCGACGTCGTCGCGGGCATGGGCGCCCAACTCGGCCCAGGCGGCCAGCGATCGGGGCCAGCGGGCCACCACCGCGGCGACGGCGCTCCGGCGATCTCCCGGCGACGCCAACGCCCCGGCGAGCATGCGGGTGGACTCGTCCGGCTCGGGGTCGAGCACCGTCTCCGGCGGTCCCGACGGGCTCAGGTTCACAGGGCGGTACTCGGACATCGCCGCGACGCTACCTCCCCGACCCGCCCCGCCGATGCCGCCGCGGTCGAGATAGGCGGCGGCGGCGGCGTGAGCGCGCTCGATCAGATCCGCCGTCCGGCTGAACCCGTCGTAGCGCATGCGGGGCCAGGGCACCGAGGGCAGGACGTGGACCTCCACGCCGGCCGGCACGCTGGCCATTTCGTGGACGAAGCGGAAGTTCCGGGAGATGGCAAAGGCCCGCAACAGCGCCTCCAGTGGTCGCTGCGGTCGCCGGGGAGTCGTGTCGAGGTCCTTGACCTGGAGGACGAAGACCCGTGTGGCGCCCAGCTCGAGGGCCTTGGCCAGGGGGACGATGCACACGGTGGCCCCGTCGATGAACGCCTCTCCGGCGATCTCCACGGGAGGCAGCAGGCCCGGCAGTGCGGCTGAGGCCAGCACCGGCTCGGCCAGCAGGCCTCGGTCGAACCAGCGCTCGCCTCCGGTGTCCAGCGAGGTGGCCACACAGGCGAAGGGAACGTCGAGATCGCTGAAGGAGGCACCGGGGAGGAAGCGGTCGATGACCCGGCGCACCCCGGCGTTCCCGTTGATCGCCGGCCGGCGGCGCAGCAGGCCGACGGCGCTCGACAGCGCTCCCGATGGCCAGACGTCAGGCCGGGCGACGTCCAGCCAGAGGTCCTCGAGGCGGGCGAGGGTGTCCAACGACGGCCGGGAGGCGATGGCGGCGCCGTTGAGGGCGCCGGCGGAGCAGCCGAGCACGAGATCAGGGAGGATGTGGCGCTCCAGGAGCGCCCGCAGCATGCCCAGGTGGACTGCGCCCATGTTCCCGGCGCCGCCCAGGACGAAGGCGGTGACGGGGTTGGCCGCCCTCAACTGAGGCGAGCCCGTAGCCGCAGGGCGGCGGTCCTGTCCCCAGCGCTGCCGGGGTGACCGGCCCGGGCCAGGCGTTCCAGCACCTCGGCCGCCTCGTCGAGGCGGCCGCACTCGGCCAGCGCCGCCGCCAGGCGTCGCTGCATCGCCGGTCCGGCATGGGGCACGGCCGCTCGCAGCCGGACCACCCAGGCCAGCATGAAGCGGTCGGCCCGGGCGGTGGCGATGACGTCGAGGTTGGCCAGCATCCGGGCGATGATGCGATGGGGTGACACTGGTCGCAGGAAGTCGGGCAGGAACGGCGACGCTGCCCCTTGACGGTCCCGGAACAGGGCTTCGGCTCCCCGGCGGTCGAGGCGGGTGCCTCCGGCGAAGGCATCGACCAGGACGTCGGGAGCCGCGGCATCGCCGACCAGGAAGTGCCCGGGCATGTTGACGCCGTGCAGCACCACGCCGATCCGGCGACCCACCTCGATCAACAACACCGCCAGGGTGATGGGGATACCGAGGTGTCGGTCGAGCACCCGGTCGAGGTAGGAGTTTTGCGGGTCGTAGTAGTCGGTGACGTTGCCGGCGAACCGCTGGCTCCCGAACAGGTAGTGGCACAACCCATCTAGGTTGGGGGTCGTGACGCCGCTGGCCAGCTCGTCCAGGCGGGCCCGCTGCCGGCCCACGTCCAGTTCCGGCCGGGCGTGGGCGGCGATGAGCAGGGCCGCCTCGTCGAGGGCCAGCTCCGCTTCAGGGCCGCTCATCACCGCGGCGAAGCGCTCGGTCGCCTCCACCGCCCTCACGGTAGCGAACCCGGTGGTTCCCGGAGGCGGGACTGCCCGGTGCCACGCCCGGGGACCAGCGGGAGCCCGCCGCTGGCTAACGTGTGATGACCGTGCCGTCCTCACCGTGGCCATTCCTCGATCATGCGGGTCCGCTCGCCTTCGCCCACCAGGGCGGGGGCGGCGAGCACCCGGAGAACACCATGGCCGCCTTCGACCATGCGGTGTCCCTCGGCTACCGCTACCTGGAGACCGACGTGCATGCCACCGCCGACGGCGTCCTGGTCGCCTTCCACGATGACTGCCTCGAGCGGATGACCGACCATGCCGGGCGCATCGCCGACCTTCCCTGGTCGGTCGTGCGCCAGGCGCGTGTCGGCGGCGACCACCGGATACCCCGCCTCGAGGACGTGCTCGGTTCGTGGCCGCGCACCAAGGTCAACATTGACCCCAAGCACGATGCCGCGGTCGAGCCCCTGGTGCAGCTGCTCCGGCGGACCCGGTCCCTGGCCCGGGTGGCCATCGGCTCCTTCTCCGACCGCCGCCTGCATCGCATCCGCCGAGCCCTGGGACCCACCGTGTGCCTCTCGCTCGGTCCGCTGGGGGTGGCCCGTCTCCGGGGTGCCTCGGTCGGCCTGCCCACCGGGCGCCTGGCGGCGGCCTGCGTCCAGGTCCCGGTCACGGCGAAGGGCGTGCCGGTGATCGACGCCCGCTTCGTCGAGGCCGCCCACCGGCGGGGCTTGCAAGTCCACGCCTGGACCATCGACGAGGCACCGGAGATGGTCCGGCTGCTCGACCTGGGGGTCGACGGCATCATGACCGACCGTCCCAGCCTGCTCCGCCAAGTGCTGGCCGAGCGTGGCCAGTGGGTGGGCCCGTGAGGGGGGCGGCGGTCCCGCCAGATCACGGCGCCGGGCCGGGCAACGGGCCCGTTCCCCCGCCGCTCGACGAGGCCGACCTCATCGGCTCGGCCTCCGCCCGGCTGCTGGCGACGTGCCCCGAACGGGCCGATCGCCTGGCCGCCCTGAGCTTGCTCGGCGTCCTTCTCGACCACAGTGACGAGGATGGCCGGGTACGCATGCCCCTCGACGCGGTGGCCCGTGAGCTGGCGGTCGATCCCGAGCGGGCCGTTCGGCTCCTCGGCCGGCTGGTGGCGGCCGAGGCGGTGCGAGCCGACGGTGATGCCGTGGTGATCGTCGGCGAGGGTTCGGCGCCACCGGGCGGGCTGCGACCGTCCCGGTTCCTGGCCAACGTCCGGGTGGTCCTGGAGAGCGAGGCGAGCGACACCCCGCCAGCCCAGGATCAACCCACCGAACGCCGGACCCCGGACGCCCGCTCCCGGCCCCCCCGGGCCTTGGCCGGCGTGGCCGTGGTGGTGGCGGCCATGGCACTCGCCACCGCTCCCTCCGGGGAACCGGCCACCTCGCTCCGCTCGATCGGGTCACCCGGTTCGACGGGCCGGGCGGCATGGGCG
>DATMJI010000114.1:0-7540 GCA_035553895.1 Acidimicrobiales bacterium
GCCCCGCTTCTGCCACCAGAACGGGAGGAGCCGGGGAGGAGCCGGGGAGGAGCCGGGGAGGAGCCGGGGGGCGGCTCAGCGGTTCACGTAGGCCTGGCCGATGAGGTAGGCCATCACCGCCGCCACCAGGCTGACGTCGACGACGATGGCCAGGATCCGGGCCCGGCGGACGGGATCGGTGATGCGCACCCAGCCCAGCACGAGGAACAGGCCGAGGGGCAGCAGGCCACCGACGTAGTGGATGTAGAGCTGGACCACGCCCATGCCCTGATCCAAGAGCTTGATGCCGAGCAGCGCCTGGATCATGAGCAGGACCTGGCTGGTGACGACGAGCACCTGGGCGGTGCCGTCGTAGGGCTGGCGGCGCAGGGCCCGCCACGTCAGCCAGACGGCGGTGGCCAGCAGGGCAGCGACCACCAGGCTGCCGTTGAGGCGGTGGACCCAGGGATCGACGATGAAGTTGTCGATCTTGCCGCCGCCGAGGTCGCCGTCCTGCTGGGCGAACAGGACGGCCGGCACCGGCGGCGTCAAGAGGGAAGGATCCGGGGCACCGTCAGGCGGCCAGGAGGCCGTCGATCTCTTCGATCTCGGCCTGTTGGGTGGCGATGATGTCCCGGGCCAGCTGCTTGGCGTCGGCGAACTCGCCGTCCTCCAGTACCCGCTCGGCCATCATGATGGCCCCGGCGTGGTGGTCGCGCATGCCGGTGAGGAAGAGGCGGTCGAAGTCCGGGCCACTGGCCGCCTCCAGCTCGGCGATCTGGTCGTCGCTCAACATGCCCTCCATACCTTCCATGTCTTCCATGCCTTCCATGGAGCCGCCGTCACCCATGTCCATGCCCCCCATGGCGCCCTCGACGGGCTCGTCCCACGCCTCCAGCCAACCCGTCATCTGCTCGATCTCGGGAGCCTGGGCCGCCTTGATGCGTACCGCCAAGGCCTTGACCTCGTCGGACTCGGCGCGCTCCGCCGCCAGGTCGGACATCTCCACCGCCTGCTGGTGGTGGGGGATCATCTCCTGGGCGAAGGCCACGTCGGCGTCGTTGAACGATCCGTCCGCCTCCTGGCCCTGCTTCTGGGTCTGGTCGATGGCGCCGCCGCTGTCCTCCCCGCAGCCGGTGAGGAGTGCAGCGACGAGCATGATGGTGCCGGCGAGACGCTTCAACGGAGACCTCCGGGCCAAAGGAGGGGCACCTGGCGGCCGCCTCCGCATCCACCGTGGGACGATAGTCGCGGCGCCGGCGGGCGAGCACGCGCCCATGCGCGTCGGGATTGAGACGACGGGTGGCCCGGTGGCGCCCTACCGTGCTCGGGGTGACCCGAGACCGATCGAGCTCCGGTGCGGAGGCCACGCCGGATCATCCTCTCCGCCGGCTCTGGCGCTACGCCCGGGGCTACCGGTCCCGCCTGGTGCGGGCGGCCATGTGGACGACCATCAACAAGGTGGCCGATGTGGTCCCCGAGTTGCTCATCGGGGCGGCGGTCGACGTCATCGTCCGGGGGGAAGCCTCGCTCGCCTCCCGGGTCCTCGGGGTCGACGACCGCTTCCGCCAGCTGGTGGTCCTCGCCCTGCTCAACGTCGCCGTGTGGGTGGTGGAGTCGGGCACGCAGTACCTCTCCGAGCTGGGATGGCGGAACCTGGCCCAATCGATCGAGCACGACGCCCGCCTCGACGCCTACGCCCACGTCCAGGATTTGGAGGTGGCGTGGTTCGAGGACAACACCAGCGGCGGCCTCCTGGCCGTGCTCAACGACGACGTCAACCAGCTGGAGCGCTTCCTGGACGAGGGGGCGGCGACCATGATCACAACCTTCTGGAACGTGGTGCTGGTGGGAGCCGTGTTCGCCGTCACCTCCTGGCAGCTGGCGCTGCTGGCCTTCGTGCCCATCCCGGTGATCGTCGCCGGGTCGATGCGGTTCCAGCGGCGGCTGGAGCCGCTCTACGCCGCCGTGCGCAGCCGGGTCTCGGACCTGTCGTCGACCCTGGTGAACAACCTCGGCGGGATCACCACCATCAAGGCGTTCGTGGCCGAAGATCGTGAGGTCGAGCGGGTCCGCCGCGCCTCCGACGCCTACCGGTTGGCCAACGCCGACGCCATCCGCTCGTCCTCGGCGTTCGTCCCCCTGATCCGGATGGCCATCCTGGCCGGCTTCACCGCCACCCTCCTGCTGGGAGGCCATCTGGTGCTGGACGGGACGCTGGAGGTGGGGATCTACTCCGTGCTGGTGTTCATGACCCAGCGCCTGCTGTGGCCGCTGACCCGCCTGGGCGAGACGCTCGATCTCTACCAGCGGGGGATGGCCTCGGCCCGGCGCATCCTCGACCTCCTGTCGGTCCGCCCCCAGATGGTGCCGGGCACCGCTGCCCTGCCGCGACCGGTCCGGGGCGAGATCGAGCTGGCGTCGGTCCACTTCGGCTACGGCGACGGCCCCGACGTGCTCTCCGGCGTCGACCTGCGGGTGCCCGCCGGCGCCGTGCATGCCGTCGTGGGAGCGACCGGGGCGGGCAAGTCGACCCTCGTCCGCCTGGTGCTGCGCTTCCACGACCCGCGCTCGGGCCGGGTCCTCATCGACGGTCACGACGTGCAATCGCTCTCCTATGCCTCCCTCCGCCGGGCCATCGGCTACGTCAGCCAGGACGTGTTCCTGTTCTCCGGGTCGGTCCGGGAGAACATCGCCTTCGGCCGCCCCGAGGCCACCGCCGACCAGGTCGAGGCCGCCGCCCGCCAGGCCGAGGCCCACGACTTCATCGTCGGCCTCGCCGACGGTTACGACACGCTGGTGGGCGAGCGCGGCCTGCGGCTCTCGGGCGGGCAGCGCCAGCGGATCTCTCTGGCCCGGGCCATCGCTGTCGATCCGGCCATTCTCGTGCTCGACGAGGCGACGTCGGCGGTGGACAACGAGACGGAGGCGGCGATCCAGCGCTCGCTGCGCCGGGTCGCCGAGGGGCGGACGGTGCTGGTGATCGCCCACCGCCTGTCGACAGTGCGCCACGCCCAACGGATCTGGGTCCTCGAGGGTGGCGGCGTGGCCGAGGCCGGCACCCATGACGAGCTGATCAGGCGTGGTGGGCTCTACGCCGCCCTCTGGCGGGTGCAGACCGGCGACGTCGCGCCCGAGGCCCCCCCACCGGGCGCTCCCGGGCCCGGCGAGCCGGTGGCGCAGCTGGGGAGCTGAGCGGACCCAAGGACCGGGACGGGAGCGCCCGGCCGGAGCGCACTCAGGCCGGGCGGTGGCGAGCAGGCTCGCTGCCACCGCTGGATACGGGGCCGGCAGCGGCGGCGGCGGCGAGCAGGCGCAGGACCTCGTCGTCGCTGGTCTGGCGGAAGTTCTCGTACCAGGCGCCGACCGCCGTGAAGTCGTCGGGCACCAGCAGGCACACGATGTCGTCGGCCACCGCCTCCATCCGTTCGAGGCTCGGCCGGGCGGCAACCGGCACGGCGAGGACGAGGCGCCCCGGCGCTCTGGCCCGCAACGACCTCAGGGCGGCCTCGGCGGTGACCCCTGTGGCCAGGCCGTCGTCGATGAGCACGACAGGGCGACCGGCCACCTCGGGGAGTGGCCGCTCTCCCCGGTAGCGCCGGACCCGGCGCTCCACCTCGTCGCCGGCGAGGCGGGCCAGCTCGTCGACGTCGCCCGGTGCGAGACCGAGCCCGGTGACGGCGCCGGGATCGACGACGCACGCCCCACCCTCGGCGACGGCCCCGATCCCGCGCTCGGGCTGCTCGGGGACGGCCATCTTGCGGGCGACCATCACGTCGAGGGCGGCACCGAGCTCGACCGCCACCTCGAAGGCGACGGGAACACCGCCCCGGGGGAGGGCCAGGATCACCGGATCGGCCAGCGCCAGCGAGCGAACCGGCGCCGCCAGCCGGCTGCCGGCCGCCGCCCGGTCACGGAAGGTGCCCGGCTGGCGCACGCTCAGGCCCCGGTGCTGGATCCGGCGCCCGTCGCCTGCCAGGGGCTCGGGCCGCCCCCGTCGAGCTGGGAGAGGAACTGTCGCAGGAACCACCGCCGGAAGGCGAGGATCTCGGGCGGCGCCGCCAGGGTGAGGAGGTGGTCGCCCTGGCGGCAGAACTCGTCCGCCTCGTCGAGGAGCCGGCCCAGCTCCTCCACTGCGTCCCGTGCCTCGATGGGCACGTGGTAGGTGAGGTCGACCACCTCGCTCCCGGCTTCCGCAGCGGCGGCGATGTCGGCCTCGGGGCCGGCGCTGACGGCCCCGAAGCGGGCCTCGAGACCGGCCATCACTTCGGTCAGGCGGTCAGGGACACCCCGTTGCCCGCCCGCCTGCCCCCCCCTCAGGAGGGCGAACTCCCGGCGGAGCTCGTCGTGGTGCTCGGCCGAGCGATGGTACAGGGCGATCGGCAGCTGGAGGATCTGCACCTCCACCGACACCGGGATCGCCGTCATGGGGCGCCGACGAGGGCACGGGTGCGCCGGGCCTCCGCAGGGCGCGGCCCGGCGCCGGTCGCTTCGCCGGTCCGGCCGGGATGCCCGGCCGGTGGCCTCGCCGCCGTCTCACCCACGCCCTCCGGATCGAGCTCGTCGGCGAGGGAGGTGGCGAGGGCGGAGGCGTCGTCCTCGTTCAGCTCGCACCACACCATCTTTCCCGAGCTCGTGGCCTGGGCCCCCCAGCGGTGCGCCAGCTCTTCGATGAGGGCCAACCCGCGACCGGTGGTGGAGGTGGCCGAGTACCACTTGCGCACCGGCAGCCGGGCATCGCCGTCGTGTACCTCCAGGCGGATCCGGCCTCCCGCCCGGCGCACGACCACCTCGACCTCGGTGCCGGCATGGAGAACGACGTTGGCTACCAGTTCGCTCACCAGGAGGGTGGCGAGGTGCTCCAGCGCGTCACATCCCCAGTGCAGGAGCGTGCTGGCCACGAATCGGCGGGCCTCGCCAGCGGCGCGAGCGTCGCTTCCCAAGTGGGCGACAGCGATCTGGTCGGGTGCTGGCACCCGTCGAAGTCTCGGTTGGCGGGGCCAGGCTGTCAAGCACCCGGCGACCCGCCGGTGTGGCACTTGTGGCCGAAAACAAGAGTCGTTATCATTCTATTGGACCGTTCCCGACCGAGGGAGGGCTGCCGTGCGCCGCCTGTTCACCGTCGCCGTACTGATGTGGGGACTGGTCGCCGGCTGCGGCGGTCGCAGCCCGAGCGGGGGCGCCGACCTCACCGTGGCGGCGTCGGTCTATCCCCTCGGCTGGCTGGCCCGGGCAGTGGCGCCCGGGGCCGAGGTCATCGTGCTCAGTGCCGGCGGGTCGGAGGCCCACGACCTGGAGATGACGCCCGGCCAGCGAGGGGAGGTGCAGACCGCCGACGTGGTGCTCTACCTTGGGCCCATCGGCTACCAGCCGCAGGTGGAGGAGGCGGTGGCGTCGAGCGAGGGACAGGTGTTGGCCCTGAGCGAGGTGGCCGGGCCCGAGCGGCTGCGAACCCCCGGCCAGGACGAGCTGGCGTCCGGGGGTGTCGAGGACGACGGGGGCCGGCCACCCGCCGTCGACGCCCATCTGTGGTTCTCGGCCGACGTGATGGCCGACGCGGCCGTCGCCATCGGGGAGGCGTTCGCCCGGGCCGACGAGGCCAATGCCGAAGCCTATGCCGCTGCGGCCGAGGCCGTGCGCCAGCAGTTCCTCGAGCTACGGGACGAGCTCGACGCCACCTTGGGCCGACCGTGCCGCCACGACGACGTGGTGGTGAGCCACCAGGCCTACGGGTACCTGCTGGCGCCCTACGGCATCCGCCAGCTCGGCGTCACCGGGATCAATCCCGAAGCCGGGACGTCCAGCGGGGAACTGGCCGACCTGGTGGAGGTCATCGAGTCCGGCGGCATCGGCTACGTGCTGGTCGAGCCCGTCGAAGGCCGGTCGGGGGCCGAGACGCTCGCCCGCGAGACCGGAGCGCAGCTCCTGGAGATCCAGCCCCTCGACACCGTGACCGACGAGCAGGCAGCCCTCGGCTTGCCCGAGCTGGTGCGGCGCCAGGCGGCCAACGTCGCCACCGCTCGGGGCTGTTGAACCCGGTGGCCGACCCGGGGCCACCCCCGGCCCTGGAGTTCGCCGGGGTGAGCTTTTCCTACCGGGGTGCGCCGCTGCTGCGTGACGTCGACCTGCGCGTGCACGAGGGCGAGTTCGTCGCCGTGGTCGGTGGCAACGGCACCGGCAAGACCACCCTCATGAAGCTGGGTCTGGGGCTGCTGGCGCCGGCGGCGGGCACCGTGCGCCTCTTCGGGGAGGACGTGGAGTCGTTCGGCGACTGGGCCAAGGTGGGCTACGTCCCCCAGCGGGCGGTGGCGTCGTCGGCGCTGCCCGTCAGTGTCGAGGAGGTGGTGACGAGCGGGCTGGCCGGCGGGTCCACGTGGTTCCGGCGCCGCCGCCCCGGCGAGCGGGAGCGCATCGACCACGTCCTCGAGCTGCTGGGCCTGCTCGCTGTCCAGCGAGCCCGGATGTCGGAGCTGTCGGGCGGCCAGCAGCAACGAGCGCTGATCGCCCGGGCCCTGGTGAGCTCGCCCCGTCTCCTGGTGATGGACGAGCCCACCACCGGTGTGGATGCCGAGGCCCGTGGCGTCCTGCGCTCGTCCCTGGAGCACCTGGTGGAGGTGGAGGGGATGGCCGTGGTCTATGTCAGCCACGACCCCGAGGGCTTCGCCGGGCTGGCCCAGCGGGTGGTCGACGTGGGTGGCGGCCGTGCCCACGCGCGTGCCGGTCCGGCTGGCGGCGGGGCGGGCAGCGGAGGATGAACCCCTTCGCCTTCGAGTTCATGCAGCGGGCCTTCGTGGCCTGCATCGTGATCGCCGCCGTGGCTCCCCTGGTGGGCTGCTTCATCGTCCAGCGCAGCCAGTCCCTGGTCGGCGACGGCATGGGCCACGTCGCCTTCGCCGGGGTCGGGCTGGCCTTTCTGGTGGGAGCCGAACCGGTGCTGGGGGCACTGGTCCTCACCGTGGCCGCCGGGATGCTGCTCGTGCGGATGGGCCGCAGCGGCCTGGCCGGGGATCTGGCCATCGCCCTGGTCTTCTACGGGGGCATCGCCGTCGGCTACCTGCTGTCGTCCCGGGCCGGCGCCGGCCAGACCCGCCTGGTCGGCGTGCTCTTCGGAAGCCCCCTGAACCTCACGTGGAGCGAGGTGGCGGTGATCGTGGCCCTGGCCCTCGTCGTGGTGGCGGTCACCGTGGCCCTGTACCCGGGACTGGTGGCCCTGGCCTTCGACGAGCAGGCAGCCCGGGTGGCCGGGGTGCCCACCGATCGCCTGATCCTGGCCCTTACCCTCATGGTCGCTCTGGTCGTGGTGGGCGGCATGTCGTCGATCGGGCTGTTGTTGATCTCGGCCATGATGGTCGTCCCGGTGGCGGCGGCCGCCCGCCTGTCGTCGAGCTACCGGGGGACGCTCGTGGCTGCCTCCGGCATCGGTGCTTCCAGCGCCGCCGTCGGCCTGCTGGCGGCTCACTATGGTGACTACGCGCCGGCTTCGGCGATCGTGCTGGCCGCCATCGCCTGGTACGCGGCGGCCAGCACGATCGCCGAAGCCGGCGCGTAGTCACCATAGTGA
>DATMJI010000115.1:0-9527 GCA_035553895.1 Acidimicrobiales bacterium
CGGCCGCCGGGGTGGCGGGCGACGCTTTGGAGGACGCCGCCGTGTGGGCCGGCGGCGAGGAGCAGGGACGGGTCGATGTAGTCCTCGCCGGCCCGGGCGCCGAAGTGCAGCACCGCCCCGGCGGTGCCGACGGTCTCGCCCCCGGCGACCCGCTGGCCCCGGACCACGCCGGCGGACTGCAGGAACGAGTAGCTGGTACGGATCCCGTCGGCGTGCAGCACCACCACGTGGCTGGCCGGGCCGATGCGCCCGGCGAAGACGACCTCCCCCTCGGCAGCCGCTGCCACCGGCTGGCCCGGCTCGGTGGCGTAGTCGATGCCCCGGTTGCCGGGGGCGTAGGGCGACGGCGGCGGGCGGTAGCCGTCGATCACCGGACCGTCGACCGGCGGGCGGTAGGTGACGGGGGTGGCGACCTGGGCGCCAGCCGGGACTGCGGTGGCCACCAGGGCGCAGGCGACGACGATCAGGACGCCAAGGTGGCGGCGGGCGCGCCCGGCAGGGCTGGAGGCGGGGGCCGGGGCCCCCGGAGGCGACAGCGACATGGCTTCCCCTTGTGGGAGGGAGACGGCACAGGGGGAAGTGCCGGGAGAAGCCAGGGGGCGCCCGAGCGGGCGCACCGAAAGCCGTGCGGGTCAGAACCTACCGCAGAAGGTGCGCAAGCGAAAAGAGCAAGATCACCATCGCCGCCGGCCACCCGAGCGCTGGAGGCGCCCCCCTGGCTGGCGGCCAGCGAGCCCCGCGAGCCAGCAGGTGCTCTGCGTCCCCGGTGCCGGGGACACGGCCAGGGCCCGCCGGAACGGAGCGAGCGAAGCGAAACGAGTGAGGGCGACCTTCAGCCGGTGTTGCGCAGGCCGGTGGCGATGCCGTTGACGGTGAGCATGAGGGCCCGGCGCAGGGCCGGGTCGGGTGCGGTGGTGGCGCGCGAGCGGGCCAGCAGGGCGACCTGGACGTGGCTGAGGGGCCGCAGGTAGGCATCACGGACCTCCAGGGTCCGCCGGAGTTGCGGGTGGTGCTCGAGGAGCTGGTCCTGGCCGAGTACCTCCAAGACGCCCGCCACACTGCGCTCGTACTCCTCGGAGATGACGTCGAAGAGGTGGCGATGGGCCGGCTCGACCAGGCGGTCGACGTAGTGGCGGGCCACGGTGAGATCGGTCTTGAACAGCACCATCTCCACGTTGGAGAGGAAGGAGCGGAAGAAGTTCCACGAAGCGTGCATCTCCCGCAGCTCGGGGAGCCAGCCGGCCTCCCGGGCCCGGGCCAGCCCCGTGCCCAGCCCGAACCAACCGGGGACGATCTGGCGGGACTGGGTCCAGCCGAAGACCCAGGGGATGGCTCGCAGGTTGCCCAGGCCGGCGGTGCCCGCCTCGGCCGTGCGCCGGGCCGGGCGGGACCCGATGTTGAGCCCGGCCAGCTCCTCCACGGGCGTCGACGACAAGAAGTAGGGCACCAGGGCCGGGTCGTCGACCAGAGCCCGGTAGGCGACCAGCGACGCCTCCGAGACCGAGTCGAGCACCTCGTCCCAGTGGGCCAGGACGGCCGGCGGGAGGAGCGACTCCCGGTGCAGGAGGGACGCTTCCAGGAGGGCGGCCAGGGTCACCTCGAGGTTGTGGCGGGCCAGGGTGGGTACGCCGTACTTGTCGGAGATGACCTCGCCCTGCTCGGTGATCTTGACCGAGCCGTCGAGGGTGCCGAAGGGCTGGGCCAGCAGGGCCTGGCTGGTGGGGCCGCCGCCGCGGCCGACCGTCCCGCCCCGCCCGTGGAAGAGCCGCAGGTGCACACCGTGGGCAGCGGCGGTGTCGCGCAGGGCCCGGTGGGCCCGGTGGATCTCCCACTGGGCGGTGGTGATGCCCCCGTCTTTGTTGGAGTCCGAGTAGCCGACCATCACCTCGAGCACATCGCCCCGCAGGCCCACCAGCCGCCGGTAGCAGGCGTCGTTGAGCAGCTCGTTGACGATGGGTCCGGCCCGGCGCAGCTCCTGGATCGTCTCGAAGAGGGGGACGAAGCCGATCCTGGCGATCCCCGAGTGGACGTCGACCAGCCCCGCCTCACGGGCGAGCACCACCGCTGCCAGGACGTCGTCGGCGCCCCGGGTCATGGAGATGATGTAGCTCTCCACGGCCTCGTCGCCGAAGCGGTCGAGGGCGGTGCGGATCATGGTGAAGACCCGGGCCGGATCGCCGCCCACCGACTCGAGGGTGGCGGTGGAGGCGACCAAGGGGCGCCGGCCGCCGAGCTCGGTGCTCAGCACCCGGGTCCGCTCAGCGGGGGACAGGGTGGCGTAGGGCACGGCCAGGGCCTCGGCCCGGTCGAAGAGGGCGGCCACCGCCTCGTGGTGGTGGCGGGCGTGCTCGCGGACGTCGAGCGTCACCAGCGGCAGGCCCGAGGCGGCCAGGGGGCGCAGGAGGCGCTCGAGCGACCCCCGGGCCACCAGGTCGCCCCGGTGGGCCTCGAGGGAGCGACGCATGACTTCGAGGTCGTCGAGCAGCTCGTCGGTCTCCCGGTAGTGCAGCTCGCCCGCCACCTCGTCGGCGGCGCCGGCCCGGGCCTGGGTGACTTCGAGACGGCGGCGGATATAGGAGCACAGCAGGCGGTAGGGCTCCTCGGCGTTGAGGCGGACGAAGCGCTGGTACACCCCGGGCATGCGCTCCCGGTAGTCGCTCAGGCGCTCCTGCAGCTCCGCCGACACACCGACGATGCGGGTCGACGGGCTCAGGGTGGCGATCAGCTCCTCGATCCCGGCCAGGGCGATGCCGAGGGCCCGCTCCCGGTTCAGGGCCAGGACCGCCAGGGTGACCTCCGGGGTCACGTGGGGGTTGCCGTCACGGTCACCGCCGGCCCACGAGCCCAGCCGGATCGGTCGGGCCCGGGGGGCGAGGGTGACCCCCAGGCGCTGGAGCTGGACCCGCAGGTCGTCGAGAAGGTCAGGGAGCACGCTGCGCACGATCTCGTCGACGTAGAAGACCACCGACGCCGCCTCGTCGAGCGGCTGGGGGCGCTCCCGGCGCAACTCGTCGGTCTGCCACAGCAGGTCGATCACCTCGGCCAGGCGCTGGTCGATCCGCTGGCGGTCCTCGGTCGAGGAGCGGGGATCGGACCGCTCCTCCAGCAACTCGGCGACCCGGCGGCGCTTGGTCAGCACCGAACGGCGGGCCGATTCCGTGGGGTGGGCGGTGAACACCGGCCGCAGCTCCAGGCGGTCGACCAGGGCCTGGACCTCGGCCCGGGGCAGGTCGGCCCGCTGGATGGCCTCGACCGTCGCCCGCAGGTGGCTGCCCTCGGGACCGGTGCGGATGGCGGGCTCGTCCGAGCGGTGCACCTGCTCGGCGATGTTGGCCAGGTTGAAATAGGCGGAGAACGCCCGGACCAGCGACGTCGCCGTGGTGACGTCGACCTCGGCGAGGGTGCGGTCCATCTCCCGGTCGAGGTTCTGGCGCTCGGCGCCCTGGCTGGCCTTGGTCAGGGCCCGGACCTGCTCGACCAGGTCGAAGAGCTCCTGGCCCTCCTGGCGCAGCAGGGACTCGCCGAGGAGGCGGCCGAGCAGGCGGATGTCCTCACGCAGGGCCTGATCGGCCGGCACCGCGGGCGCATCGGCGGGGATCACGCTGTCGAGGGCCAAGGGACGATTTCGCCTCAGGCGATCTCTCGCTCGGAGGCGACGAGCTTGGCCCGGAGGTGGATGACCGACTTGGTGTGGATCTGGCAGACCCGGCTCTCGCTGACGCCGATGACGTCGCCGATCTCGGCCAGGGTGAGGCCCTCGTAGTAGTAGAGGGTGAGCACCAGCTTCTCCCGCTCGGCCATCTGGTTGATGGCGTCAGCCAGGATCTGGCGCATCTCCTCCACCTCGTAGGTGGCCACGGGCCCGGCCGCCGTGTCGGCCACGGTGTCGCCCAGGGTGAGGGTCTCCCCCCGGTCGCCGCTGACCATCAGGATCTCGTCGAGGGCCACCAGGCCCACGAAGGAGATCTGGCTCAACGCCCGCTGGAGCTGGGCATCGGACATGTCGAGCTCGGCGCCCAGCTCGGCATCGCTCGGGGGCCGGTGGAGCTCGGCCTCCAGCTTGGCGTAGGCCTGCTCGATGGCCCGGGCCTTGAGCCGGACCGAGCGGGGCACCCAGTCGATGGAGCGCAGCTCGTCGAGGATGGCCCCTTTGATCCGGGAGATGGCATAGGTCTCGAACTTGAAACCCCGGGCCGGCTCGAACTTCTCGATGGCGTCGATGAGGCCGAACATGCCGTTGCTCACCAGGTCGGACTGCTCGATGTTGGGCGGCAGGCCGGCGGCCACCCGGCCGGCGACGTACTTGACCAGCGGCGAGTAGTGGATGATGAGCCGGTCACGCAACCTGATGCCGCCGGACTCCTTGTAGTCGGCCCAGAGCCGGTCGAGCTTCGCTGGGTCGTCCACGTCCACATCACTCCCTGGTCGGCGGGCGGGCCCGAGGGTGCGCCACCTGGTGGACGGCCCGCAAGCGCTCCTTGCTCACGTGAGTGTAGTGCTGGGTGGTGGCCAGATCGGCGTGGCCGAGGAGCTCTTGCACGGCCCGCAGGTCGGCTCCCCCGTCGAGAAGGTGGGTGGCGAAGGTGTGGCGGAGGGCGTGGGGATGGGTCGGGGATCCGGCCCGGCGGTCGAGGATGCGCCGGACGTCGCGGGGGCCAAGGCGCCGGCCCCGCCGATTGAGGAACACGGCGTCCTCCGGCGACTCGCCGGTCACCAGGTGGGAACGGCCCCGATCGATCCAGCCGGCGACCGCCTGGCGGGCGGGCTCGGACATGGGGACCCGGCGCTGCTTGGAACCCTTGCCCCACACCGTGACCACCCCCCGAGCCACGTCGAGGTCGCCGGACCGCAACCCGCACAGCTCGGACACCCGCAGGCCACTGCCGTAGAGCAGCTCCAGCACGGCGTCGTCGCGCAGGCGCACGCCCTCCGGGTCGCCATCGACCCGGGCCGGGGGGTCGTCCAAAAGGGTGTCGAGCTCCTCTTGGCGCAGGACCCGGGGGAGGCGGGAGTGGCCCGACGGGGCCGAGAGGGCGGCGGCCGGATCCCGGGGAAGGCGCTCGCTGCGCACCTGCCAGGCGAAGTAGCGCCGCAGGGTGGAGGCCCGCCGGGCGATGGTGCGCCGGGCATAACGCCGGGTGCCCAGGTAGGCCAGGTAGCGGCGCAGGACCAAACGGTCGACCTGGCCCGGCCCCGACGTGGAGGACCGGGCCGCCCAGGTGACGAAGGCGCCCAGGTCGGCCCGGTAGGCCCGCTCGGTGGCGGGAGCCACCGAGCCCAGGGACCGGGCGAAGGCCTCGATCTCCCAGGCGTCGGTGGGTGCCGGGATGGCCCGGTCAGGCGTCGCGGGAGATCCCGGCCAGGGCGTCACGGGTGGCATCGCTGCCACCGCCGCAGTTCTCCAGCCCGTAGGCCGACGAGAGCTCCTGGTAGGTGTTGAACCCGTCGTTGTTGGAGCTGATGATGATGGTGGCGTCACGCTGGACGGTGTCCACCCCGTTGCGCCCCGCTTCGATGATGTCCTCGACCCGCTCCTCGTCGGCCTCGGGCGGTCGCAACTCGCTCAAGCGCTCGACCTCGTTGTCGATGGTCGGCGCCACCACCTCGAGAGCGAAGTCGACGATGTCGGGGATGGGCGGCTGGATGCCCGACTCGGTGAACCTGGCCTCGGCCGCCGACTCGATTTTCTCCTTGCTGTCGGCACAGATGGCGTTGCCCCGTTCGATGAACTGCGCCTTGGTCAGCCGCGGCTCGTCGCTGCCGCAGGCGCTCAGCACCACGCCTGCGCTCACGGCGACAGCCACCATCGCACCCTTGTGCTTGCGCACCTTGATCTCCCCCCGTTCGCGGATTGCCGGGACGGAAGATAGCGCGCCGGGGCTTGGATGCCCAGCATGGCCGGGCGGGCGTCATCCCCGGCGTCACCGATGGTCGGCTCGGCGCTCGAACCAGCTCCCCTGGCGCCCGACCCACCCGTCACGCTCCAACGCCGCCATCTCGGTGGCCACCGCCCCCAGTGACTGGCGGCAACGACCCGCCACCATCTCCAGGGTGGCGGGCTCCCACCCGAGGGCGTCGAGGACCGCCGCCCCCGCTGGGGTGGGCGATGGCCGGGTGTCGGGCCGCCCCCGGCCCGAGGCGGCGGCATCGAGGCCGAGGACGGCCAGGACGTCGGCGGCGTCCCGGACGGCGGCACTGCCCGCCACCAGGAGGTCGTTGGTGCCCGCCGACGCCGGGCTGCGGACGGGGCCGGGGACGACCATCACCGGGCGATCCCGCTCGAGGGCGGCATCGACGGTGTGCATCGAGCCGCCCGTCTCCCGGCTCTCCACCACCACCACCACGTCGGCCAGGGCGGCGATGATCCGGTTGCGGGCGGGGAAGCGCCAGGGGGCGGGAGGAGTGCCCAGCGGGTACTCGCTCATCACGCACCCGGCGCCGGCCACCCGGGCCCACAGCTCGGCGTTGCCGCGGGGATAGACGACGTCGAGACCCGAGCCCACCACCGCCGCCGGCGCCGGCGTGTGCGTGGTCTCGGGGCTGGCCCAGGGCATCGATGGGGAGGCTCACCGGGGAGCGCTCGACGCCCGGGGCGGGGCGGCGCCGGCGGCGGTGGTGGGCTCGGGTCTCGACGTCGTCTATCCCCGCGGCAACGCCGAGCTGTGGGCCCGGGTGGCCGGCGCCGGCCAGGTCGTGGCCCAGCTCCCGGGCCGTGGCCCGCCCGGCATGGGTGCAGCGGCGGGTCCCCACCACCGCCACCCGGGGACGGTCGAGGACGGCCGGCGAGCCCCGCACGAAGAGGACGGCGGGCGCTTCGTGGTCGTCCTCCAGGGGGTGGGGCAGGCCCGGTTCGTCCCCGCGGGGGACCACCCGCACGTCGGCATCCAGATGGGCCGACCAGCGGGCGGCCACCTCGACCGACCGGGCGTGGCACTGCCAGCGGGCCGGGAGGGTCCGGTCGAGGCGTCCGGGCAGCCGGGCCGCCAGGCGGGCCAGGTCGAGACGGCCATCGAGCACCCGCTGCCACCCCTCCCGGGCGCCCCAGCACTCGAGCAGGGCCCCGAGGCGGGCTGGTCCCATCCCCGGCAGGCCGGCGAGGGCGACCAGCCAGGCGGCGGCCGGGAGCTCGCCGTCGTTCCTGGGCTCAACGCTCGGTGCCGGCGTCACGCCGCCGCTCCCAGCTGCTCGGGCTCGGCTCGCAGAGCCAGGGCCAGGCACACGTCCTCGGCCCCGAGGGGGCCTTCCCGCCCGCCGAGGTCGGCCAGGGTGCGGGCCACCCGGCGCACCCGCTGCAGGCCCCGGGCGCTGAGTGACCCTGCCGCCAGGTATCCCTCCACGATGGTGCGGGCTTCGGCGCTCATCCCCCCCAGGCGCTCGACGTCGGCGCCACTCAACTCGGCGTTGCTGCGGACGCCGCGCCCGGGCGCCCGGCGGCGCACGGCCAGCACCCGCTCGGCCACCGCCGCGCTGGACTCGCCGGGGCATCCCGAGAGGAGGTCCTCCGGCCGGGCCCGGCTGACCTCGATGCGCAGATCGAAGCGGTCGAGCAGGGGCCCCGAGATCCGCCGCCCGTAGCGACGGCGAGCGGCGTCGCTGCACCGGCAGGCCCCGGGGGGGCCACCCTCGCCGCAAGGGCAGGGGTTCATGGCCGCCACCAGCAGGAACCGGGCCGGGTAGGTGACGGCGGCCCGGGCCCGGCACACCCGGACGACTCCTTCTTCGAGGGGCTGGCGCAGGGCGTCGAGGACCGAGCGGGGGAACTCGCCCAGCTCGTCGAGGAACAGCACGCCGCCGGTGGCCAGGCTGATCTCGCCCGGGCGCATCAGGGCGGTGCCGCCGCCCACCAGAGCGACGGCCGAGGCCCCGTGGTGGGGGGCGCGCAGCGGGGGTCGGAGGACCAGCCCGCCGGGAGGCAGGGCCAGCCCGGCGGCGGAGTGCACCGTGGTGGCCTCCAGGGCCTCGGCGCCGGCCAGGTCGGGGAGGAGCCCCGGCAGGCGGCGAGCCAGCATGGTCTTGCCCGAACCCGGCGGACCCACCAGCAGCAGGTGGTGGCCACCGGCGGCCGCCACCTCCAGGGCCAGGCGGCCCAGCGGGTGGCCCCGGACATCGGCCAGGTCGGCACCCCGCCCGGCCTCGGGCGGCGGGACGGGCTTGGCCGGCTCGGGCCACGGCTCCTCGCCCCGCAGGGCCGCCACCAGCTGGCGCAAGCTGGCGACCTCGCGCACCTGGTGGCGCCCGACCAGGCCGGCCTCGGCCCCGCAGCCGGCGGGCACCACCACCGAGGCGGCCCCCAAGGCGGCCACCAGGGGGACGACCCCCGGCACCCGCCGCACCGAGCCGTCGAGGCCGAGCTCGCCGATGAAGGCGGTGGAGGCCACCGCGTCGCCCGGCACGGCACCGGTGGCCACCAGCACCCCCATGGCCACGGCCAGGTCGAGCCCGGCTCCACTCTTGCGCACGCCCGAGGGCGCCAGGTTGACGGTGACCCGCCGCTGCGGCCAGCTGGCATCGCTGGAGCCGAGGGCCGCCCGCACCCGGTCACGGGCCTCCCGGCAGGCCGTGTCGGGTAGTCCCACGATGGTGAAGGCGGGCAGGCCCGGGGCGACGTGGACCTCCACCGACACCGGGCGGCCCTCGACCCCGAGCACGGTGGCGGAAGCGATGGTGGCGAGCACGAGTGCTCCTCTCGACGACGACGGCGGGGAGAGGAGGACCGTGTCGCCGGTCTCCGAGCGGGCACGATGGATGGTAGGGATCGCCTGAGACAAGAACCCGGCGGCGATACTTGGGCTCATGGGATTCAACCCCTTCCGGGCCCGCCGCCGCTCGCCGGCCGACTACCTCTACGTGGCCGCCGGACTGGTGCTCACCCTGTCGCTCGTGCTCTGGGCCGCCGGTGTCCTCTGACCTGTGGGCCGACGACGCCGTTGACGTCCGCCAGGTCCACCCCTTCGAGGCCACCAAGGCCTACCGCTGCCCCGGCTGCAACGTCGAGATCCCTCCCGGCACCGGCCACGTGGTCGCCGTCCCCCGGGAGGCGGCCGACCTGCGCCGCCACTGGCACCGTCCCTGTTGGACCATGCGCCACCGGCGGCCCCCACCCAACCGCTGAACCCGCCGTTCTGGTGGTCAGAACGGAGCAGCGACGCCCCACCTGGACCACCAGAACGGCGGGTGGGAGTCGGGCCGGCTCAAAATGCGGCCTCGATGACCTCGACGGTGCCGTCCAGCACGGCCGCCACGTCGAAGCGGACCTCGACGCCGCCCGCCCCCGCCTGGCGGAGCCAGGCTGCAGCCAGGCCCCGGATCCGGCGCTGCTTGGTGACGGTGACGGCCTCGGCCGGTGACCCGTAGCCCAGCGAGCTGCGGGTCTTGACCTCGCAGAACACGACGGTGCGGCCCCGGCGCACGATCAGGTCGAGCTCGCCCTGGCGGCAGCGCCAGTTGCGGGTGACCACGGCGTAGCCCCGGGCCTGGTACCAGGCCCGGGGCTACGCCGTGGTCACCCGCAACTGGCGCTGCCGCCA
>DATMJI010000116.1:0-3418 GCA_035553895.1 Acidimicrobiales bacterium
GGGGAGGTGGCGGCCGCCACCCGGGCCAGCTGCTCGACATCCTCGGGGGTGGCGACCGAGACCGTGCCGACATCGGGGTCGATGCGCCGGGCCAGGCCGGCCAGGACGGAACCGGCTCCCACCTCCACCAGGGTGGTGGCACCGCCGGCGATCAGGCGGGCGACGCTCTGGCGCCAACGCACCGGCCTGGTGAGCTGCTCCACCAGCACCGAGGCCCACGCCGCGCCGTGGCGGTGGACCCCGGCGTCGACGTTGGCCACCACCGGGACCCGTGGGGCCCGCAGCGTTGCCCGGTCCAGGGCGGCGGCAAGGGTGGCCCGGGCCGGAGCCATGTAGCTGGTGTGGAAGGCGCCCCCGACCGGGAGGTCGAGGATGCGCCGGGCCCCCATGGCCCTGGCCGTCTTGCGCAGGGCGGCCACCGCCTCCTCGGCACCCGAGACCACCACCTGCCCCGGGGCGTTGAGGTTGGCCACCCAGACGTCGCCACCGGCCTGGCGGCAGGCCTCGGTGACGGCATCGTCGTCGAGGCCGATGACGGCGGCCATGGTTCCGGGGCGGGCGCGGGCGGCGTCGGCCATCGCCTCGCCCCGGGCCTGGACCAGGCGCAGGCCGTCGGTCAGTGACAAGGCGCCGGCGGCGGTGAGGGCGCTGTACTCGCCGAGGCTGTGCCCGGCGCAGGACGCCGGCGCCACCCCATGGCGGCGCAGGGCGTCGAGGACCACCAGGCTGGTGACGTAGGTGGCGATCTGGGCGTTGCCCGTGTGCACGAGCTCGCCGGCCTCGGCGTCCAGCAGCAGTGCGGGCAGGTCGCGACCCAGGATCTCCGACGCTTCGTCGACCACCGACCACGAGGCGTTGTCGACCCAGGGCCGACCCATCCCCGGGCGCTGAGACCCCTGACCGGGAAACATGAACGCCAGCACGCAACACCCCTCTCCGCTTGGTGTGACTGAGTCTGACCGCCGCAGGGCCCAGGAGGTTTCACCCGGCCCGACGCCGGCTGCCGGCCCGGCCTCACGGGGCTCTTCCTCACCTTTGTGTGCACGGATAGTGGTATAGGCACCATTCGTGCACACAAAGCCGGGTTCTTCCGTCGGGTCGGCGTGCCCGGAGCGGGATTCGAACCCGCACGCCCTTTCGAGCAGTGGCTTTTGAGGCCACCATGTCTGCCATTCCATCATCCGGGCGGCCCGGATCGAGCGTACTGCGGCGGCGCCGTTCAGCAGGCGATGATGGTGCAGACCTCGGCCACCGGGATGGCCAGGCCGATGCCCTGGGTCTGCTCGTCGCCGACCCGCAGGACGGCCACGCCGACCACCTCCCCGGCGGCATCGACCACGGGGCCGCCACTGTTGCCCGGGTTGAGGGGGGCCGAGATCTGCAGGTGATCGGGGCGCAGCGCCGACACGATCCCGGTCACCACTGATTGCTCCAGTCCGAGGGGTGAGCCGACCACCAGGACCGGAGCTCCCACCTCGGGGGCCCGCCCGGCGACGGTAAGGGCGGGCAGGTCCCGGTCGACGGACACCACCGCCAGGTCGCGCTCCGGGTCGACGCGCAGCACCTCTCCGTCGACGCGGAGCTCCTCTCGGATGACCGACACCACCGTGCCCGGGCGGGCACCGGTGCCCACCACGTGGTTGTTGGTCACGAGCAGGGACCGTCCCCCCTCCCGCGCCGCCACCCAGGCCGAGCCCCGCCCGCTGGTGCTCACGACGGTGAACACCGATCCCCGCACCCGCTCGGCGATCTCGACCGGATCGGGCCGGTCGGCCGCCTCGGCCTCGAGCTCGGCGACCCGGCTCTCCAGGCGGGCCGCTTCCTGGCGCGCCGCGGCCAGCTCCTCGGCGAGGTCGTCGGCCCGGCGCAAGGACGTGTCGGTGCGCTGCAGCGACCACACCGCCAGTAGCCCGGTCACCAGCGCCAGGACGAGCACGAGCCCCAGGGCGGCGCCCCGGTGGCGAGCAGGGGGAGTCACCCCCACCGGTGCCCCGTCGGGCGAGTCCTCCCGGCTCGGCGGGTGCCGTGGGGGGCCTTCGCCGAGGGCGCTGGTCGCTGGAGCCCGGGCCGGGGATGTGCCGGGGATCATCGGCGGAGACGCTAGCTCCGGGCGCCCAGCGCCCTGGTGACCGCGGCGACGCGGGGATCGACCTCGATGTCCTCGAGGGGGAGGGGGAGGGCGAGAGACCAGTTCGGCCACTGGTCGGTGGTCCCCGGCATGTTGGGGCGCTCCCGGACGCCGAGGGCGTCGTCGAGGGTGGCGGCGAGCAGGCGGGACGGGCAGCGAGCCAGCGCCCGGTAGGCACCCTCGGTCACCTCGTCGACCGCCGCCCCGTCGCCCACCCCGGCGGCCCGGGCCAGGCGCCGGCGGAGGCTCTCCTGGCCCTCCTCGCTGGGGGCCAGGCCGATCTCCTGCTGGTCGGCCAGGTCGGCGCCGGTCCACATTCCGGCGATGGTCGGCAGGTCATGGGTCGTCACCGCCGCCAGCGCCTGGTGGGGGAACTCCTCGGGGGGCCGGTCCTCGAACCAGAGGAGGCGATAGGAGAGCACGGCCCGGTCGGCGAGCTCGCGGCGGACCGAGTCCTCCACCGTGCCGAGATCTTCGCCCACGACGAAGGCACCGGCACGGTGGCTCTCGAGGGCGAGGATGTCGAGCAGCTCAGACGCGGGGTAGCGGACGTAGGTCCCCGTGCCCGAGCCCCCGGCCGCAGGGATCCAGAACAGGCGAAAGAGCCCCATCACGTGGTCGACCCGCAGCCCTCCGGCGTGGCGCAGGGCTGAGCGGACGGTCTCGATGAAGGGCCGGTAGCCGCAGTCCCGCAACCTCCAGGGGACGAAGGGGGGCAGCCCCCAGTCCTGGCCCTGGGCGTTGAACTCGTCGGGCGGCGCACCCACCCGCATGTCGAGGGCCAGGAGATCCTGCCAGGCCCAGGCATCGGCCCCACCGGGATCGAAGCCGACGGCCAGATCGCTCACCACGGCCAGGTCACCGGCGGCCGCCAGCTGGCGGTCGAGCAGCCATTGCAGCCAGCTGTGGAAGCCCACCCGTTCCCGGAGGCGAGCGCCGGCATCCGCCACCGCCGGGCTGTCCGGGCGCTGCAGCTCCTCGGGCCATGTCCGCCACCCGTTGCCGTGGATTTCGGCCAGAGCGCAGTAGGTGGCGAATTCACGCAGGCTCTCGCCGCCGTCGTGGACGAAAGCGTCGAAATCAGGATCGGGCGGAGCCTGGGTGTAGCAACGGGCCAAGGCGTCGGCCTTGAGCTGCCACACCCGGTCGCGGTCGATGCGGCGTACCTGGTTGAGGGCCCGCCCGGCCCGGGCCAGGCCGTCGAGTTCGCCCGCCAGGTTCTCGGCGCCGGGCACGTCTTCGATCCGCAGGTACAGGGGGTTGCGGTAGCGTCGGCTGGAGGGGTAGTAG
>DATMJI010000117.1:0-3847 GCA_035553895.1 Acidimicrobiales bacterium
GCGGAGCGCGCCTCCGCCCTGGCCGGCCGGGTCGTCGCCATGGCCGGGGGCCGCGTCCAGGCCCGGGAGCCCGCCCGTGTGGCGTGACGCCCTGCTGGTGGCGGGCAAGGACCTGCGCATCGAGGCCCGCTCCCGGGTGGCCACCAACCAGGTGGCGCCCTTCGCCGTGCTCGTGCTGGTGCTGTTCGCCTTCGCCCTCGACCCCGACCGGGGCGTGCTCACCCAGGCGGCGGCCGGGCTGTTCTGGGTGGCGGTGCTGTTCTCGGCCGTGCTGGCCACCCAGCGGGCCCAGGCCGTCGAGTCCCCGGCCGGCACCGGCGACGCCCTGCGCCTGTCGGGCCTCGACCCCGCCGGCATCTTCCTCGGCAAGGCGGGGGCCGTGGCCGTGCAGCTCCTGGCCCTCGAGGTGCTCCTCGGGGTGGGCGTGATCGTGCTCTACGACGTGGAGCCGGCCGGGCTGGCCACGCTGGCGGCCACGGCCCTGGCCGCCACCTGCGGCCTGGCGGCCGCCGGTACGCTCTACGGGGCCCTGGCGGCCGGGTCACGGGTGCGCGAGACGCTGCTGCCCCTGCTCCTGCTGCCGGCGGTGGCGCCCGTGCTCATCGCCGCCACCCGGGCGTCGGAGGCGGCGCTGGGGACGTCGGCGGCGGCGGTGGCGGCCGGCGACTGGCTCGCCCTGCTGGGCGTGCTGGCCGTGGTCTACGTCGCCTTCGGGGTGGTGGCCTTCGGGGCCTTGATGGAGGAAGCATGAGCGAGCACGACGAACCGGCAACCGGCTCCAGCCCCCTCACCATCAGCCTGGGGCTCGCCGCCCTGGTGGCGCTGGGGGCCACCGTGGCCCTGGGCCTGAGCCTGCCCGCCACCGTCGAGCAGGGCGAGTACTCCCGCCTCATCGCCATCCACCCCGGGGTGGCCTGGGCCTCCTACGTGTCGTTCGGGGTGACGGCCCTGGCCAGCGCCCTGTGGCTGTGGCCCCGCACCCGCTCGCCCCGCTGGGACCTGGTGGCGGGGGCGTCGGCCGAGATCGGGGTGGTCTTCACCGCCCTCACCCTGGTCACCGGCTCCATCTGGGGCCGGCCCACCTGGGGCGTGTGGTGGGTATGGGACGCCCGCCTCACCCTGTCGGCCCTGATGCTGGCCCTCTACCTCGGCTACCTGGCCCTGCGCCGGGTGCCCAACCCCCCGACCATCCGGGCCCGGCGCTCGGCCGTCGCCGCCCTGCTGGCGGTGGCGGTGGTGCCCCTCAACCACTTCGCCGTCGACTGGTGGCGCACCCTGCACCAGGGGCGCTCCCTGGCCCAGATCGATCCCGGCAACGATCTCGACGGCGCCTTCATCGGGGCCATGCTCCTCGGCTTCGTGGCCATGACCCTGGTCTACGCCTGGCTGCTGGTCCACCGGGTACGGGTGGCCCGCCTGGAAGCGGCCGCCGAGCAGGCCCACCTGGCCGTGGCCTTGGAGGAGCGCCGGGCCGAGGCTCTGGTGAGCCCGTGAACGGCTACGTGGCCGCCGGCTACGGCATCACCCTGGTCACCCTGGCCGCCTACGCCCTGCGCACCCTGGCCCGGGGTCGCTCCCTGTCCCGGCGGGCCCGGAGCGGGCAGTGAGCGCCGGCGAGGCGGAGGCGGGCGCCGCCGGCACTGGAGCCGCCACCACCGGCACCGGGGCCGACAACGACGACGCCCGTGGCGGCGGGAGCGGGCGGCGCTTCGAGCGCAGCCGGCTGCGCCTCGGCATAGCCATCGCCCTGGTCTGCGGGGGCCTGGCCTTCCTGGTCCTCCAGGGGCTGGGCAACGCCACCACCTACTTCTACAACGCCGACGAGGCCGAGGCCCTGCGCCCCGAGCTGGGCGACGACCGCTTCCGCCTCCAGGGCACGGTGGTCCCGGGCTCGGTGCGCCCGAGCGGCGACGGGGTCGACTTCGACGTCACCTTCGCCTGCGCCACCGTCGCTGTGCGCCACCAGGGCGACCCTCCCGAGCTCTTCGCCGACGGGATCCCCGTCGTCCTCGAAGGCGGCTACCGCGACGGCAGCGACACCTTCGCCAGCGACCGCATCCTCGTGCGCCACACCTCCGAGTACCGCACCGAGGAGGCCGACCGGCTGGCCCTGGCCGAAGCCGAGGGGTGCCCCGGGTGAACGCCGCCCTCGGGCGCGCCGGCGTGGTGCTCGGGCTGGTGGCCTCGGTGCTGGGCATCGCCGTGCTGGCCGCCGGGCTCTACCGGCGCCACCGGGCCAGCGACCGGACCGGCGACCGGGGGGGCGACGGCGCCCTCGACCTGTTGTGGTTCGGCCGGTCCTTCGCCTGGCTGGCGCTGGGCGGCGCCGTGCTGGCCGCCGTGGCCATGGAGGTCGCCCTCGTCAACCACGACTTCTCCCTCCAGTACGTGGCCGACAACGGCAGCCGATCCACGCCCCTGCTCTACACCGTGGCCTCGCTGTGGGGCGCCTTGGAGGGCTCCATCATCTTGTGGACCCTGGTCCTGGCCGGCTTCACCGTGGCCGTGGTCCGGCGCTTCGCCGACCGGGCCGGCGACCCCCTGGTGGCCTGGGCCACCCTCACCCTGCTGGCCGTGGCCGCCTTCTTCTTCGCCTTGATGGTCGGGCCCGCCGACCCCTTCACCACTGTGGCCGGGGCCGTCCCCGCCGACGGGCCCGGGCCCAACCCCCTGCTCCAGAACCACCCCCTCATGGCCTTCCACCCGCCCATCCTCTACCTGGGCTACGTCGGCTTCACCGTGCCCTTCGCCTTCGCCGTGGCCGCCCTTGTCACCGGCCGGGTGGGGGAGGGGTGGCTGGCGGCCACCCGGCGCTGGACCCTGCTGGCCTGGGGCTTCCTCACCACCGGCATCATCCTCGGCTCGTGGTGGTCCTACGAGGTGCTGGGCTGGGGCGGCTTCTGGGCCTGGGACCCGGTGGAGAACGCCTCGTTCCTGCCCTGGCTCACCGGCACCGCCTACCTGCACTCGGTCATGATCCAGCAGCGCCGGGGGATGCTGCGGGTGTGGAACCTGTCGCTGCTCATCGCCACCTTCTCCCTCACCATCCTCGGCACGTTCCTGACCCGCTCGGGCGTGCTCGACTCGGTCCACTCCTTCACCGAGTCGCCCATCGGCCCCGCCCTGCTGGGGCTCTTCGGGGTGACCGTGGCCGTCTCCCTCGGCCTCATCGGGTGGCGGGGCGACCGCCTGCGCTCGCCGGGGCGTATCGACTCGCCGCTGTCGCGCGAGGGCGCCTTCCTGGCCAACAACGTGGTCTTCGCCGCCTTCGCCTTCGTCGTGTTGCTGGGCACCGTCTTCCCCCTGCTGGTCGAGGCCTTCAACGACGACCGCATCGCCGTGGGCACCCCCTACTTCGACCGCATGACCATGCCCCTCGGGATGGTGCTGCTGTTCCTCATGGCGGTGGCACCGGTCCTGACCTGGCGCAAGGCCTCGGGCGAGCTCCTGCGCACCCGCCTGCAGTGGCCGGCGTGGGCGGGCACGGCCACGGTGGCCGTCGCCGTGCTCGCCGGCATCCGGGGGCTGGCCCCCCTGGTGGCCTTCGGCCTCGGGGCCTTCGCCGGCACCGCCGCCCTGCGCCAGCTGGCCCTCGCCGTGCGGGCCGCCCGCACCCGGGGCGATTCCGCCCTGCGGGCCCTGGTGGGGCGGGCCAACGGGGGCATGGTCGTCCACGTCGGGGTGGTGGTCCTGGCCGTGGCCTTCGCTGCCGCCTCCTCCTACGCCTCCAACGGGGAGTTCCGCCTGCGCCCGGGCGAGTCGGCCACCCTGGCCGGGCACACCATCACCTACGAGGGGATGAACGAGCCGGCCCGCAGCGGCCAGAAGACCACCTTCAGCGCCCGGG
>DATMJI010000118.1:0-5346 GCA_035553895.1 Acidimicrobiales bacterium
GGCGGCGAGGGGGCCAAGGACGGGGCGGCGGACGGGACGGCGGCGACCTCGGGCTCGGGCACCGGCGGTGATGGCGTCAAGGGCCCGGCGCCGGCCAAGAGCGCCGACACCAAGGCGGCATCGCCGCCGGCCGCCAGTACCCCGGCCTGACCCTTCCCTCCCCGCTCGCCGGGGCTTAAAGTCTCTCCTGCGCTTCCCCCGTAGTCCGGTTCCACACCGTCTCGAGGAGCGCCCATGCCTGCCACCGCCGTACCCCGGCCCCGCGCCCGGGCCCCCCGACCGTCGCTCGGCCGCCGGCCGTCGCTCTTTTGGCTGGCGGCCCTGGTGCTCGCCGGGATCACCGGCTTGACCATGGCTCGCCTGCTGGCCGGGGCCCAGGCGGGGGCGGCCCGCTGGGGGGAACTCCGGGCCACGCTGGTGGCCACCACCGATCTGGCCCCGGGCACCGTCCTGGGTCCGGGTGGGGCCGAGGTGCGGCGGCTGCCGGCCAGCCTGGTGCCCGAGACCGCCCTGACCCAGCCGGCCGCCGGCGAGGTGGTCGCCGAGGCGATCCTCGCCGGCGAGCCGGTGGTGGCCGACCGGCTGGCCCCCGCCGGCCTGTCGCCGGTGGCCGCCACCCTGGCTCCGGGGTCCCGGGGGATCGCCGTGCCCGGTGGCGCCGCCGGCCTGCCCCTGGAGGTGGGCGACCGGGTCGACGTGCTCGTCACCTTCGACCCGGACACGGTGGGCGACGGCGAGCCCACCTTCGCGGTGGCCCGTTCGGCGGCGGTGGCGGCCGTGGGGAAGGAGGCGGTGACCCTCTCGGTGGGGGAGGACGAGGCGGCGCGCGTGGCCTTCGCCCTCACCGCCGGGGTGGTGACCCTCACCCTCGACCCCCGGCGCTGAGGGGATCCGTTTCAGCGCAGCCCGGTGACGACCAGGCCGATCACGCCGATGCCGACCACCACCCGGTAGATGACGAAGGGGGTGAAGGTCCGGGTCCGAACCAGGCGCAGGGTGCCCCAGACGGCCAGCCAGCCGGTGGCGGCCGAGGCCACCATGCCGGCGGCGAAGGCGGGCACGAAGCTGGTGGGCACGCCCCCGCCGGCGAGCACGCCCAGCCCCTCGTAGAGCCCGGCACCGGCGATGATGGGCAGGCTCATGAGGAACGACAGGCGGGCGGCCGACTCCCGGGTGAAACCCAGCCGGCGGGCGGCGGTGATGGTCACGCCCGAGCGGGAGACGCCGGGTTGGAGGGCGAGGGCCTGGACCAGGCCCATGGTCAGGGCGTCGGCCAGGCGGAACCCGTCGGCCGTGCGCGTCCCGTGCAGGCGGTCGGCCCACAACAGGACCAGCCCGAAGGCGGCGAGCAGCAGCCCGACCAGCCACTCGCTCTCGCCGATGCCGGCGAAGGCGTCGGCGAAGAGGCCGCCGACCACGGCTGCCGGCACGGCCGAGGCCAGCAGCAGCCCGGCCAGGCGACCGTCGTCGCCCGGTCCCGCACCGCCGGTGCCGGGGTCGCCCGCCGGAGCCGGCGGGACCGAGACCTCGGTGGCGGCGGGGGCCACCCGCTGGCGCCGGCTCCGAGTCCGCAGGCTGGCGAGCCCCCCGCGGGCCAGGCGGGCCAGGTCGGTCCGGAAGTAGGCCACGGCACCGGCCAGGGTGCCGAGGTGCAGGGCCACGTCGAAGGTGGTCTCCAGCTCGGGGCGGGCGACGAAGTCCTCCCACCCGAAGAGCCAGGGGACCAGCTCCAGGTGGCCGCTGGAGGAGATGGGGAGGAACTCCGACAGCCCCTGGACGACCCCGAGGACGATGGCGTGCAGAAGGGGCACGCGGGCCACCTTCGCACGCCGGGCATGGCAGCGCCACGGCGGCCCGCCACACTGGCGTCATGGGCATCGTGCGGACATCGTTGCGGCGGGCGGTTCCGGTGAGCCGGGCCGGCGCCGCCCTGTGGGCGTGGCAGCACCGGGACCAGATCAGCGGATGGGCCAGCTGGGCGTCTCGCTCGGCGCCCCGCCTGGTCGCCGGCGACACCCGCGACGTGGTGGCCGAGGGGCGGCTGCGCGCCCGCCTGGCGAGCGACGGGCGCACGCGGGCCGCCCTCGACCGGGGTGGACCCGATCGGCTGCGGGTGGAGGTGCGCGACGGCGTGGCCGTGCTCGGCGGCCGGCTCACCCCCGAGGCCCACGACCTGGTGCTCGAGGTCGCCACCGGCAGCCATGGGGTCACCCGGGTGCGGGACGAGATCGACGAGGTCCGGATCCGGGAAGGGGGCAAGGGCCGCCGGGGCCGCCGCTGAGGCCCGGCCCTCGCCGTTCCGTGTCCGGTCCGCCAGCGGCGCCCGGCGCCGGCCCCGCGCCGGAGCAGCCGGGGCGGGGCCGATCAGGGAAGGCCGGCGAGGAACTGCAGGAGGAGGGTGCGCCAGGCTCCGGGGGTCTCGTGCTGGGGGTTGTGGCCGGCGCCGGGGAGCACGACCAGGCGGGCCCCGGGGATGGCCTCGGCCAGGCGGCGGCTGTCGTCGAGGAAGAGCTGGTCGTGCTCGCCCACCATGACCAGGGCCGGTATCGACAGCCCGGCCAGGGACGGGCGGCGGTCGGCCTGGTCGAGCATGACCGGGACCATGGCGGCGTACATGGCGGGGGAGGCGGCCTGCATCTTGGCCTCGCCGAAGGCGGTCCAGCTGGCCTCGGGGTCGTCCCCGCCGAGCGGGCTCGGCCGGGTGCGGCGCAGCTCCCGGGAGGCGGTGGTGTCGAGGGGGCTGCCCTCCGGCAGGGAGGCGATGACCTCGCCGAGTCGGGCCATGCCGCCGGAGCGGACCACCTCCACCGACAGCTCGGCCAGCTGGCGGTCGACGGCCACCGGGCCCGGGCTGGTGCCCATCAGGACCAGGGCCTCGACCCGCTCGGGAGCGGTCAGCGTGGCCACCTGGGCCACCATCCCGCCCATGGAGTGGCCGAGCAGGCTGAAGCGGCGCCAACCCAGGGCGTCAGCCAGGGCCAGCACGTCGCCGGCCAGCACCTCGAGGTCGTAGGCGCTCTCCTCGGACGGGGCGTGGCTGGCCCCGTGGCCCCGCAGGTCGGGGGCCACGGCGTGCCATCCGGCGCCGGCGAGGACGTCCAGGTGCTCGACGAAGTCCTCCTTGGCCCCGGTGAAGCCGTGCACCAGGAGCAGGGGGCGCCCACCCGGGCCGGCCTCGGCCAGGGCGAAAGGGATGGATCCGGTGTCGGTCGCTACGCTCGTCCGGCGCTGGATGACGGTCACGGTGGCCAGTGTGCCCGGCCGCCCGGCGACCCGGCCGCGGGGTGATGGCAGGGCGGTCCGGGTAGCGTCGAGGGCATCATCGACGCCGAGGAGCCTCCCCCGAGCTCGCTGCTCGCCACCATCTCCGCCCCGGCGGACCTGCGGCGGCTGAGCTACCCGGAGCTGGACCGCCTGGCCGCCGAGCTACGCCGCTTCATCGTCGAGGCGGTGTCGGCCAAGGGCGGCCACTTGGGCTCGAACCTGGGCGCCGTCGAGCTGACCCTCGCCCTGCACCGGGTGTTCGACTCCCCCCGGGACATCTTGCTGTGGGACACCGGCCACCAGAGCTACGTCCACAAGATGGTGACGGGGCGGGCCGACGCCTTCGCGTCATTGCGCCAGGCGGGGGGCCTGTCCGGCTACCCCAGCCGGGACGAGTCCGAGCACGACTGGATCGAGAACAGCCACGCCTCGACGGTGCTCAGCTATGCCCACGGCATCGCCACCGCCGTCGAGCGCCGGGGCGAGCAGCGCCGGGTGGTAGCGGTGCTCGGCGATGGCTCGCTGACCGGCGGCATGGCCTACGAGGGGCTCAACAATCTCGGCCACAGCGAGCGCAACGTCATCATCGTGCTCAACGACAACGGCCGCTCCTACGCCCCCACCGTGTCCCGCCTGTCCGAGAGCCTGACCAGGATCCGCCTCAACCCCACCTACATGCGCCGCCAGCGCTGGCTGGAGCACCTGCTCAGCACCGTGCCCATGGTGGGCGAGCACCTGGAGAAGGGCATGGAGGGGGCCAAGGCGGCGGTGCGGGAGATCTTCGAGCCCACCGCCTTCTTCGAACCCCTCGGCGTGCGCTACGTCGGCCCCATCGACGGCCACGACATCGAGTGGGTGGAGACGGCCCTGCGCCAGGCGGCGCAGTTCGAGGGCCCCATCGTCGTCCACCTCATCACCAAGAAGGGGCGGGGCCACAAGGCGGCCGAGGACGACGAGGTCAAGCGCCTCCACGACATGTCGGAGTGCCGTCCCGGCTCCTACACCGCCGCCTTCGGCGACGCCCTCATCGCCGCCGCCGAGGCCGATCCCTCCATCGTGGCCATCACCGCCGCCATGCCCGATTCGACCGGCCTGCTGCCCTTCGGCGCCCGCTTCCCCGACCGGCTCCTGGACGTGGGCATCGCCGAGCAGCACGCCGTCACCTCGGCGGCGGGCATGGCCATGGGCGGGCTGCGCCCGGTGGTGGCCATCTACTCCACCTTCCTCACCCGGGCCTTCGACCAGGTCAACCTCGACGTCGGCCTCCACGGGCTGCCGGTGGTGTTCTGCCTCGACCGGGCCGGCATCACCGGCGACGACGGGCCGTCCCACCACGGCATCCTCGACCTGGCCCTGTTGAGCAAGGTGCCGGGGATGACCATCTTCGCCCCGTCGTCCTACCAGGAGCTGGAGGTGATGTTCGCCGAGGCCCTGTCCATCACCACCGGGCCGTCGGTGCTGCGCTGGCCCAAGACCGAGGCCCGCCAGGTGCCACCCGAGCAGGTGGGCCGGGGGCGCAAGGCCCGGCGGGTCCGCCAGGGCGACGGCGAGGTGGCCATCCTGGCGGTGGGAAAGATGGTGGCGGCCGCCGAGGAGGCGGCCGGGCTGCTGGCCGACACCGGGACGTCGGCCACGGTGTGGGACGTCCGGGTGGCCAAGCCCCTCGACCCGGAGATGTTGGCCGACGCCGCCCACCACGCCCTGGTGGTCACCGCCGAGGACGGGATCAAAGCCGGCGGCATCGGCAGCCAGATCGCCGAGGGCGTCGCCGAGCTGCACGAGAGCCGGACGTCGCCGCCGGTGCTGGTGCTGGGCGTGCCGGCGGAGTACCTGGCCCACGCCAAGCCCGACCGCATCCTCGCCGATCTCGGACTCGACGGTCCCGGCATCGCCGCCGCCACCGCCAAGGCGCTGGCCGCCCGCCACCACACCCTGGACTGACCCCGCCCCCCGAATTGGTGGCAGAGGTGGGACCGGTGCGGCATCGCTTCTGCCACCAGTTCGGGTGGCAGAAGCGATGCCGCACCGGTCCCACCTCTGCCACCAATTCGGGGGGCGGGGTCAGTCCAGGGTGTGGTGGCG
>DATMJI010000119.1:0-4197 GCA_035553895.1 Acidimicrobiales bacterium
GGCGTCGAAGCGGGTCTGGCGGGGGCTCGAGCCGTCGGTGGCGGGGCAGGGTGAGGCCATCTGGAGACGATACGTTGAAGACGTGCCGACGCGTGCAGACCTGCTGGCAGGTTTCGTGCGGGACATCGCCGACTTCCCCACTCCCGGGGTGGTCTTCAAGGACATCACGCCCCTGCTGAGCGACGCCGGGGCCTTCGCCACCACCATCGATGCCTTCGTCGATGAGTTCAGCGGCCAGAACGTCGACCAGGTGGTCGGCATCGAGGCCCGCGGGTTCATCGTCGGGGCCCCGGTGGCCTACGGCCTGGGGGCCGGTTTCGTGCCCGTGCGCAAGGCCGGCAAGCTCCCCTCGGTGGTCGAGGGGGAGTCCTACGTGCTCGAGTACGGCGACGACCGGCTGGAGATCCACGCCGACGCGCTCGTCCCCGGGAGCCGGGTGGTGGTCATCGACGACGTGCTGGCCACCGGGGGCACGGCCGCTGCCACCACCCGCCTCACCGAGAAGCTGGGGGCCGAAGTGGTCGGGGTGGGTGTGGTCATGGAGCTCGGCTTCCTCGGGGGCCGCCGCCAGCTGGCCGGCCGCCCCGTCGTCTCCCTGCTCACCTACGAGGAGCCGGGCGGGTGACCACGGTCGACCGGGTCCTGCCCTGGCGCCGCAGTGCCCTGCCGGCCGAGGAGGTGGCGCCCCTGCTCTCCGCTTACCGGGGCCGCCACGCCCGGGCGTCGACGGCCATGATCAGCCGGGCCTACGCGGTGGCGGCCAACGCCCACCAGGGCCAGGTGCGCAAGTCGGGGGAGGCCTACATCACCCATCCCCTGGCCGTGGCCATGATCGTGGCCGAGTTGGGTCTCGACGACGTCACCATCGCCGCCGCCCTCCTGCACGACGCGGTGGAGGACACGGCCGTGGACCTGGTGGAGGTGAGCTCCACCTTTGGCCCCGAGGTGGCGGCCATCGTCGACGGCGTGACCAAGCTCGACCGGGTCCGCTTCGACTCCCGGGCGGCTCAGCAGGCGGCGTCCATGCGCAAGATGCTGGTGGCCATGGCCAAAGACCTGCGGGTCCTGATCATCAAGCTGTGCGACCGGCTCCACAACATGTCGACCATCGCCGGGCTGGCGGAGGACAAGCAACAGCGCATCGCCCGGGAGACCATCGACATCTACGCCCCGCTGGCCCACCGCCTGGGCATGGCCCACATCAAGCAGCAGCTGGAGGACCTGGCCTTTGCCACCCTGCACCCCAAGCGCTACGCCGAGATCGACGAGATGGTGTCGATCCGCAGCCCCGAGCGGGAGCTGTACCTGGCCCTGGTCCTCGAGGCCGTCCGTGAGCGCCTGCGGGAGCTGCGCATCGCCGGGGAGGTCACCGGGCGGCCCAAGCACCTGTGGTCGATCTACGAGAAGATGGTGGTGCGGGGCAAGGAGTTCGACGACATCTTCGACCTGGTGGGGATCCGGGTGGTGGTGGAGCGGGTGGAGGAGTGCTACGCCGCCCTGGGCTCCATGCACGCCACCTGGAAGCCGGTGCAGGGGCGCATCAAGGACTACATCGCCATGCCCAAGTTCAACCTGTACCAGTCGCTGCACACCACGGTGATCGGTCCCCAGGGCAAGCCCCTCGAGGTGCAGATCCGCACCCGGGAGATGCACCGCCGGGCCGAGTTCGGCGTGGCTGCCCACTGGGCCTACAAGGACGAGTTGAGCTCCACCGACGTGGCCTGGCTCAACCACTTGGTCGACTGGCAGTCGGAGACGAGCGACCCCCAGGAGTTCATGGAGACCCTCAAGGTCGACCTGGAGCACGACGAGGTGTTCGTCTTCACCCCCCAGGGTGAGGTCGTCACCCTGCCCGACGGGTCGACGCCCATCGACTTTGCCTACGCCATCCACACCGAGGTGGGCCACGCCTGCATCGGTGCTCGGGTCAACGGCCGCCTCCAGCCCCTCGACGCCAAGCTCCACTCCGGCGAGACGGTGGAGATCCTCACCACCAAGGTCGATCCGGCGCCGTCGCGGGACTGGCTGCAGTTCGTGGCCTCGCCCCGGGCCCGCAACAAGATTCGCCACTGGTTCTCCCGGGAACGGCGGGAGGACGCCCTCGAGACCGGGCGGGAGGAGCTCACCAAGGCCCTGCGCCGCGAGGGGCTACCGGTGCAGAAGCTGCAGTCGTCGCCGCTGCTCGGAGAGGTGGCCCAGGCCATGGGCTTCGCCGACCTGGAGGGGCTGCACGTGGCCATCGGCGAGCACCACGTCTCCGCTCGCTCGGCCGCCCAGCGGGTGGCCCGGGAGCTGCGCCACGGCGAGGGCGAGGAGCAACTGCCGGCCACTGCCCGCGCCCCCCGCCGGCGCCGGCCGAACACGGCCGTGCACGTGGAGGGCCTCGACGATGTGATGGTGCGCCTGTCCCGCTGCTGCACCCCGGTGCCGGGTGACGAGATCGTGGGCTTCGTCAGCCGGGGGCGGGGCGTCACCGTCCACCGGTCGGACTGCGCCAACGCCGTGTCCCTGGCCCAGGGCCAGCACGACCGCCTCATCGAGGTGGACTGGGACCAGCACTGGGGGTCGGACACCTTTGTGGTGTCCATCGAGGTCAAGGCCCTCGACCGCTCCAAGCTCCTGCGCGACGTGTCGGCCACCCTGGCCGATCACCGGGTCAACATCCTCTCGTGCGCCACCCAGACGGGCAGCGACCGGATCTCGCGCATGCGCTTCGACTTCGAGCTGGCCGATCCCGCCCACCTGGACTCGCTCATCACCACCATCCGCCGGGTGGAGTCGGTCTACGACGCCTATCGGGTGCTGCCCGGCGGTGGCCGCCGCCGGCAGGCCGAGGTGGCGGCCACGGCCCCAGCCGAGGCCCCCGACGCCGCCCTGCCGAGGCGGTGACCCGATGCCCGGGAGGGTGGCCGCTTAGGTGAGCTCGCAGCCCCTGGTCTCGGGGACGAAGGCCAGGGCGGTGGTGGCCAGCAGGGCGGGGGCGGCGACGACGGCGGCGGCGGTGCCGAAGCCGTCCAGGGCATCGGCCAGGGCACCGAAGGTGACGAGGCCGGCGACGGCGCCGATCACCCCCACGCCCACCAGCCAGCCCGCCACCCGCGCCCGCACCTCTGTGGGGAACAACTCGTTGGCGAGGGAGGCGACGGTGGGGGCGAAGGCGTAGCCGGCCAGGACTGCGGCCAGGGCCCCGGCGATGGTCGTGGGCAGGCCGCCGGCGTAGGTGAGGGTGGCGGCCAGGCCGATCCCGGCCAGGGTGACGGCCGCCGTGGGCCGCCGCCCCCAATGGTCGGCGCTCCAGCGACCGGCCACCAGGCCGAGCACCCCGGTGGGCACGGCCACCAACAACAGGGCGGCCGTCACCGAGGCCGGCAGGCCGAGGATCCCCTCGGCGTAGACGAAGATGAAGCTGTTGGCCGGGCCGGTGACGAAGGCGGCGGCCAGGGCGAGGACGACCATGGCCACCAGCCGGCGCCGGCCCTCCCCGCCCAGGTGCCGGAGGGCGGCGGCCGCCGAGGTCCTCGATGCACCGGCGGGAGCTCCGGCGCCGGCCGCGGCCCGGAACCGGGCCGGCTCGATCATCGAGCGGGCCAGCAGGGGCAGGAGGACGAGGGGGACCAGGGCCAGGGCAAAGGTCCCACGAAAGCCGAGGGCGCTGGCGGCGATCCCCCGCACCGACGCCACCAGGGCGGCCCCCAGGCCGTAGCCGGCAGCCACCAGGGCCACGGCCTTGGCCCGGTCGGTGCTGGCGGTGTGCTCGCCGGCGATCACCTGGGCCAGGGCGGTGGTGGCGCTGAGGAAGGGGCGGCTCAGACCGAAGGCAGCCACGAACCACCAGTAGCCGGGGCTGAGGGCGCCGAGGGCCACCAGGGCCAGGCCGGCCCCTGCGCAGGCCACCAGCACGCCACTGCGGCCCCGGCGGTCGCCCAGCCCGGCCAGGGGCATGGCCCCGAGGGAGGCCAGGCGGATGATGGCGAGGCCCACGCCGAGCACGGTGCCCGACAGGCCGGCCTGCTCGGCCACCGATGCCCCCCCGCTGGCCTCGCCGAAGGCCTCGGCCACGTCGGCCAGCGCGGCCACCGCACCGAACTGCCCGAAGCCGGCGGCGATGGACACGGCCGCCACCGAGACCACCGGGCCCTGGCGCCAGCCGTAGAGGCGGACCGGGACGGGCTGCGCCGGGTCGTCGGGGGAACGGGG
>DATMJI010000120.1:0-14734 GCA_035553895.1 Acidimicrobiales bacterium
ATCCCGATCGGTTGGGGACCTGGTGCGCATCGCCTCCCGGGACCTCGACGTGGTGGCGGCCATCGAGGCCATGTCCATCCCCCTCGACATCGACGGGACCATGTCGGTCACCACCAAGGCCCGGAGGTCGCTGTCGTGAGCATCCGGGAGCTGCTCCGCACGAGGACCACCGAGCGCACGCCGCCCACCAAGCGCCGGGACGGGGTGGTGCAGTCGGTCACCGCCCCCACCTGTACCGTCCGCCTCGACGGCTCCACCGTCGACATCCCCGGGGTGCCCTACGTGGCCGGGCTGAGCCTGGCCGTCAACGACGTGGTCGAGGTCACCCTCATCGGCCGGCGCCCCCGAGTCACGGCCAAGCTGGCATGAGCCGCCCCTGCCTCGACTGCGGCGTGGTGGCGTCAGGGACTCGCTGTAGGGCCTGTGAGCGCCTCAGAGCATCCAGGGCCCCGCACCGCTCTGCCTACGACGATCCGGCCTACCGGGCCACCAGACGGGCGTGGAAGGGCCTCCCGTGCCACATCTGCGGCCGGCCCGGGTCCGACACCATCGACCACCTCGTGCCCCTGGCTTCGGGTGGGGAGAACCACATCGGCAACTGGGCACCAGCCCACAAGGGCTGCAACTCGGGGAAGGGGTGGACACAGATTGGACACACGACACCGACGAACAGCGGAGACCACTGAGTAATAACACGTATGTAACTCCCCAGGTCAGAGCTGGTTTTGAGGAAGAACCGCAGGTCAGCGAAGTGGGCCTGACTGTTCCAGCCCAACTGGCCCTCGGACCCGGGCTACGGGAGCTGATCCTCCCGGTCCCCCCCGCCTCTCCCGTTCTCGGCGCGACTTGGCCCCTCATCTGGGGCCAAAACGCGCCGAGAACGGGAGGGAGGCCGGTGCCCAGGAAGCGTCGCCGGGGCCCACCTACTACCTCGACAGCGAGGCGGGCGACGACAGCCTGGGGGGCACCTCGCCCCAGACGGCGTGGAAGTCCCTGGCCCGGGCCCAGGCAGCGTCCCTGGTCCCGGGAGCGAGCGTGCTCTTCAAGCGGGGCGGTGACTGGACCGGCCAGCTCACCCTGGCCAGCAGCGGAAGTCCGGGTGAGCCGATCCTGATCGGTGCCTACGGCCGGGGCGAGCTGCCCCGCCTCCACGGCGGCGGGTGCCTGGACCTCCAGGGCTCCTACCTGGTGGTCCAAGCGCTGCACACCGACGCCTGCACGTGGGCCGGCATCTCCATCTCGGGCCACCACAACGTCGTGCGCGACAGCGCCTCGACCGGCAACGTGGCCGGGATCTACGTGCGCCCGGGGGCGACATCGAATCAGATCCTCGGCAACCAGCTGCGTGACAACAACCGGATGTCGGTGCTGACCCCCGAACCCGGCGGCGACTCGGGCGCCTGGGGAGTGCTCCTGCGGGGCGACGATACCGAGGTGGCCTACAACGTGGTGCGGGGAAGCGACTCGTTCTCCTACGACTTCGCCCGGGACGGGGCGGCCTTCGAGATCTACGGCGCCCGGAACAACCGGATCCATCACAACCGGGCCTACGACAACAACATGTTCAGCGAGCTGGGCCACGCCCGCTCAGCCGGCAACGTCTTCGCCTACAACGTGGTCGTCTCCAACCTGGAGCGGGGCGGCTTCCTCACCACCCGGGGGGCGGCCAGCAGCTACGGACCGGTCCTGGCGACCGAGCTGTACAACAACTCGGTGCTGCTGGGTGGGGAGCTGAGCGAGGGCATCGTGTGCCACGCCGGCTGCGGGCCCGAGATCCTGCGCATGCGCAACAACGTGATCCAGGCGGTCCGCAAGGTGGGTTACGCCGACGCACCCTTCGACGAAGGCTTCGGCCTCTACCACGGTGGCCGGGTCCAGTTCGCCCTCGGTCCGGGCAGCCAGGTGCTGCCTCCGGGTTTCGCCCATCCCGGCAGCGCCGACCTTCACCTGGAGGTGTCGAGCCCGGGGATCGACGCCGGCGACCAGGACGCCAGCGACGCCAGCCGCGACATCGACGGCAACGTCGTCCCCGCCGACGGCACCGGGGACGGTCGGGCCGTGGTGGACGTGGGTGCCTACGAGCTGGTTCCGGGCTCCGGCGACGCCGGTCCCGGCTCGCCCCCCGAACCCGAACCCGAACCCGAACCCGATACCGGGAGTGAGCGGCGCCGGTCGATCGGCAGGACCGACACGTTCGGTATCGGTGAAGCCCTGGACGGGCTGCGCCGACTCGGCCAGCGGCCCCTGGGCTGAGCGGCCGGCCGGCAGCCGTCGACCATCACGAACAGAACTCGTCGACCCAGGCCTGCACGATGCCGGAGACCTCGGCCGGCCGGCCCACGTGGCGCACCACCTGCTGGTCGACGTCGACGTCGAGCCGGGAGACGATCCGGGCGCGGAAGTGGGTGCTGCCGTCCTCGTGCCACACCCGTACCACCAGCACACCGACCCGCTCGCGCTCCACGGGCTCCAGGTTCGCAGCCGGGCGTCAACCAATCGTCACGTTGGGCGTAGTGCCGCCACCACCGTTTCGAGGCCCGGACCCGGCCCGACGCCGAGCTCGTCCCACAGCAGGCTCTGGTAGGACTGGTACTGGCGCAGAGCCTCGACGGTGTTGCCCTCGGCGATGTGGGCATCGATCAGCACCGCCTGGGCGCTCTCCCGGAGGGGTTCGCAGGCCACTGCCTGGAGCCCGGCGTCGACCGCCTCGGCGTACCGGCCGGCGTCGGCCAGGCGCTTGCACAGCGCCTCCAGGGCGTGGAGGCGCAGCTGGCGGAGGCGCTCGCGCTCGATGAGCACCCAGTCGTCGTACCAATCGGTGAGCAGCTCACCTCCCAGCACCAGGTCCTGGAGATCCTCCTCGCCGCACTCGCAGGTGGGATCGATCAGGCGGCGGGCCTGGACCGTCCCGTCCCGCACGTCGACCCACACGTCGTCACCCAGGCGCATGTGGGTGGTGGTGATGTCGAGCACGTCGACGCCGGTCGCCGCCAGGCGCCACACGGCCGAGCGCAGGTTGGCTCGGGCCTTGTCCTCGGTGGTGTCGGGCCAGAGCGAGGCCGCCACGTGGGTGCGATGAAGTGACCGCTCCCGCAGGGCGAGGAAGGAGATGAGTCGCTGCACACCCAGCGGGATCGGCGCCACCCCCCCGGAGCTCCGGCGCAACTCGAAGCTCTCGAGCAGGTAGAGCTCCAGCTCGGTCTGACCCTTGCCCAGGGAGGCCTCCGGGCCGGCACCGGGCCCGGAGGTCACTCGCGCGCCTGGTACCGCAAAGATCGCCACGTCACTATCGGCCCCCGCTTCCTCTGGTGGTGGCGGGTTGTCGCGAGCCTCCACACTCGCCGTCCGGCCAACTATGGGCACGGTTCGAACCCTTCCCTCGTAGGCAACCACACCGGCGGAGCCAGCACCTGAGGAAGAGCTGAAATTGCCGGGCGCGGGGGGCGGCGGGCGGGCGGCGGCGGCCATTCAGGCTCCCCGCCGGTCGGCGGCGACCGCGACGAAGCCGGTTTCGTCGCTGGCGTCGCTCCAACCCCGGAGGCGGGCCGCCGTTCCCACCCCGCCGGGCACGTCGACGAAGGTGGGCAGGCCGTCGCCGCCACCGCGCACCGACGACCAGGCCCCAGTGTTGAGATACCGGACCGGTGCCGAGCCCCCACCCAGGGCCCACTGCCCGGCACGGTGGCTGTGGCCCATGACCACGAGGCCCACAGGGGAGCGGGACTCGGCCAGGATGCGGGCGATCTGGGCGGCCGCACCGGCCAGGTAGTCGCGATCCGGCGGCGGCCGCCGGCCGGCACGGGTCCTGAGGACGTGGCGGCCCAGGCGCAGGGGGAGGGCGGCGACGGTCCGGGCGGACAGCGCATCGAGGTGCTCCAAAGTGGCGAGATCGAGACCGACGGTGGCGCCATGGCCGGGCAGGATCTCCCGGCGATAGGCCCGGCGCCGGGCGTGCCGGCGGGGATCGACCAGGCGGGCAGCCCGGCCGGCCAGCACCGCCGGCAGGACCAGGCGCGAGTGGCGCCGGCGGCTGGCGAGGCAGTGTCCCAGCCCGGCACCGAGGGTCTCCTCGAGGGCAGGGGGCGTGCCCCGCCCCCAGGGGGCGAGGACGGTCGAGAAGGCGTTGATGTCGTGGTACTGGTGCCCGTGCTCGGCGTAGACCTCGCCGGGCCGGTGCCATTGCCAGCGGTGGATGCCCGGCGCCGTCTTTGCCGTCCCTCCCAGGGCGGCGGCCAGCGCCGACTGCACCGCCGGGCGGGCCAGGTCGGCGTCGTGGTTGCCGACGACCACGTCGAGAGCGCCGCCGTTGGTGCAGAACCATCGCAAGGCGTCGAACACCGCCCCGTGGGCGGCGACCATGCGCTCGAGCTTGCCCACGGCGATCCGCTCGGCGTCGCTCCCCGATCCGTCCACGTGGAGGAAGTCGAGGAAGTCGCCGAGCACGACCAGGCGGCACCGGCGCCCGCGCTCGTCGGCCCGCGTCCCGAGGGCGCCGAGGAACCGGCAGAAGCTGGCGTCGCGCTGGAACAGCTCGGCCCGGCCGTCGCCCAGGTGGAGGTCACTGACGAAGACGAGGTCCTCGCCGAGCGACCTCACGGCAGGACCGCCGGCGCCACGACGAACAGCATGACGTTGAACAGGCCCTGGGCGGCCACGACCCCGGCCAGCCGGCCCGTGCGGTGGACCACGGTGCCCGACACCAGGCCGGTGAGCCCCAGGACCGCGGCGTAGCCGAGGCGACCGCTCCCGGCGGCGGCGGCGGCCGACACCACGGCCGAGGAGACGACCCCGGAGGTGGCGAAGGCCCGGGCCAGGGTCAGCTGCAGCATGCCGCGGAAGGCCAGCTCCCAGAGGGCGCCGGCCATCAGCAGCACCACCACGGTGGCCAGTACGGCACCGGCGCCGTCGGCGGCCGAGACGGCAGCCGGGGAACCGAGCAGCGCCGAGGCGCCGAAGCCCAGCACGGCCCCGCCGAGCGCCATGGGCACCACCGAAGAAGCGGGCGAGAGCATGGTGGCGAGGGAGCGCACCGGCGCCGGCCGGGCCACCAGGATGACGGCCAGGAGCATGGCCACGCTGACGATGGCCCACCGCCGGGGGACGGGTTCGGCCACGGGCACGGCGGCGCTCACCAGGCTGAGCAGGGGAACCAACGCCAGCACGGCGACGGCCTCCATGGCCGGTGACGATCCGACGGCCCGGCGGTCGTGCTCCTCGTCGAGCCGGCCCCCGGCCAGCACCTCGTTCATCATGCCCATCACCAGGACAGCGTTGGCCGCCAGCCCGAGGCGGCTGGGCCCCGAGCCGAGCAGCAGCTGGGCGCCGACCACGGCGAGCAGGTAGGCGAGAACCACCACCGAAGGCGCCGAGCGCTCGGTGGGAGCCGACGTCCGTACTCCGGACGAGGGGACGCGGGCGCTGATCACCCCAGCATCTCCGCCGCCCGGCCGGTGAGCACCAGCGCGAACACGACGAGGAGGGGCACCACGGCTACCAGGAGGTAGCCGGCCGCCGCCCGCCGACCCTTCACCGCCGAGAGGACCTGGCGCTCGACCAGCAGGATGATGAGGAGCACGGCGACGACCACATCGGCTCCGGTGTGGGGGGCCACGTCGATCATGAGCGGGCCCCGACCGGCGTGCGCAGCTCGACGAGGGCACCGGTCACGGTGACGGCCACCAGGACGGCCAGGACGCGCCAGGCGGACCACCAGCCGGCGTACATCAGGGCGGCCGACACCAGGACGATGAGGGCCACGCTGGTGGCCACGGCCAGGACCGCCTCGCTCACCCGGTCGTCGAGGCGGGCGGGGCCGACGACGGCGAGCCCGGGGCAGACACCGGCGAACCCGAGCACGGCGGCAGGGCGCCACGGTGGGCCGATGCCGGCGACCACCGCCACGGTGGCGACGGCGGCCGCGACCACCACCAGGACCGGCCACCGGCGCCGGGACGATGTCACGAGCCCGCCCCGGCGGCGACCACCATCGGCAGGGCCGGTGCGGTGGCGAAGATGCTGGCGTCAGCACTCCGGTGCACCAGCGCGAACTGGGGCGACGCCGCCACGGCGTCCTCGATCCGGCGCAGGGTGCCGGTGGGCATGACACCGAGGAGGTCGGTGTAGGCCTGCTGGGACCGGGTGAAGATCAGGTAGGAGGATCCAGCGGCCATGGCGCCGGCTGCACGGTGGACCACGTCCTCGAGCCGGGGGTCCTTCTCCCACAGGGACGTCAGGGTGAGGTAGTCGTAGCGCTCGTAATCACGGTACTTCCAGGGCAGGTTGCCGGCACCGGCCACCAGGAGGGAGCCGGCCGGGGCCAACTGGTAAAGACGGTCGACGGCGGCCAGCTCGGCGGCGGTGTACTGGTCCATGCGCTCGTTGCCGTAGCGGCTGACCAGGAAGCCACCGAGGAGGAGCGTGCAGACTGAGGCCATGGCGGCGGTGCCCCGCCAGCTGATGACGGACCGGGGACCGGAGTAGAACACCGCGGCAGCGAAGAACACCAGGAAGGGCAGCGAGAAGAGGTAGACGCGCATGATCATCTCGCCGCCGTAGGGCTGGAGGAGGAGGAGGGGGAGGGGGGCGACGGCCAGCGCCGCCATGGGCCACAGCCGTTGGCGCCGATCGAGGTGGCGCAGGGCGCCGAGCAGGGCCAGGGCCCCGACGCCACCGGTGAGCAGCAGGCGGGTGCGCACCACCAGGAGGTGGCCGGGGCTGCCCTGCAAGCGGTCGCCGACGTTGGCCGACGCCGTCCCGCCGACGTCACCGATGCGGCCGACCAACTCGGGGAGGTGGCCCCGCAAGTAGGCGAGGGTCATGAAGCCGAGCCAGCTGGCGATGAGCACGGCGATGACCACCGGTAGCCCCGTCGCCCGGCAGCGGCGGATGGCGACCAGGGCGGTCACCGCCGCCAGCATGGCGAAGGGGGTGAGCTGGTGGGTAGGGACCGAGGCCGCCACCACGATGAGCACCACACCCATGAGCACACCCCGCTGGCGGGCGCCGGCCGGCGCCGGTTCGGGGCCGAACCACCGCAGCACGACCGCCACCACCACCAGGAACAGGAAGTACGTGGCGCTCTGGGGGGCGAAGTAGTCCTGGTTGATCCAGTTGGTCAGGCAGAACAGCCAGACGCCCAACCACACGAGGCGGGCATCGTCGGTGGCCGAGCGCAGGATCATGGCCAGGGGAGCGAGGTAGAGGAGGTTGAAGTAGACCGGCGCCCACCGGGCGAAGGCCATGGGGCTGGCGAAGCCGGCCAGCTCGCTCACCGACGCCCCGAACATGAACAGCCCGGGCCAGTTGAAGTAGGCGTCGATGGTGGGATCGGGCTGACCGGTGCGGACGAGGTTGTCGATGATGCCGGCGTGGCGCCAGACGACCGAGCCCCTCGGAGCCTCGCCGACCACGCTGGTGATGCCGTAGAGCATCACCACCAGGGCGACGGCGTAGGCCGCCAGGAGGCGGGAGGGTACCGGTGACCGGCGCAGGGCCAGGCAGAAGCCGACGTTGAGGGCGACGAGACCGGCGACGGCGAGCAAGGGGAGGGCGGAGACGAGCCCGGTGTCGTCCATGGCCGCCAGGTCGATGCCGGGCACGGCCCCGGCCCACATGGCCAGCCCGGCGGCCAGCAGGCCGAGGGGCAGCCTCGTATCCCGTCTCATCGCCCGGCCCACACTGGCGCAGGTACTGGCCCGGCGCCGTCACGGATGGTGCGCCGCAGGCGGGCCCAGCACCACAGGCCGAGGAGCAGCTGGGTGGCCGACCAGGTGGCGGCCATGGCCTCCAGCCCGCCGCCGGCGCCCGCGACAGCCGTCGCCGCCACCACGACGGTGCCGCCGAGCATGGCTGTGCCCACCGCCTCGCCCAGCCGGTGGCAGGCCCGGCACACGGCGAACCAGGTCTGGACGAAGGCGAGGGGCACGATGGCGAGCAGCAGGAGCCGCAGGGGTCCGGCACCGGCGGCGGCGTAGTCGGGGCCGAGCGGGGCCAGGACCACCTCGGCGCCGAGGCCCAGGATCACGGCGGCGGCAATGCCGAGGCGCAACGAGGACCGGAGGGCCCGGCGGGTGGCCGCGGCCAGATCGTGGCGGGCTTGGCACACCTCGGCGAAGAGGGCGGTGCCGACCGAGACGGGGACCACGTAGGCGGCCCAGGCCATCATCCACGCTGTGTACCAGTAGGCGTTGGCACCGGCCGACAGGAGCTCGGTGACGACGAGGGGCAGGACGAGGCCGGGGGCCCGGTCGCTGAGGGTCAGGGCGTAGTTCGGGAGCCCGATACCCACCAGGCGGTCAGCACTCGGGCGGTGCAGCCGGAGGCGGTAGCGGTAGGGGCGGGCCGAGCGGCGGACCTGGCTCATACCGGCCACCACGATGACGCCGGTGCCCGCCAGCCAGAGGGCGAAGAGGGCCAGGGGGCCGGCATCGTCGGCCACCAGGACCAGTACGACCAGCGAAACCAGGGTGGCCGTGCCCCCAAGCGTGTTGCGCACGGCGACGTGGTCGCCCCGCCGCAGGGCCATGGAAACCTGGTCGAGCAGCACCCCCAGGGTGCCGAGGACGGTGACGGCCACGAAGAGGGTGGCGAAGGCGGGCGTGGCCAGCACCGGGCCCAGGTCGGCCAGGGATGTGGCGGCGACGGCGAGGAAGATTCCGGCGGCGGCGATGGCGGCCGCCGCTCCGAGGGAGAAGGTGGTGTCCAGCAGCCGGGCCGGGCGAGCCCGGTGGGTGGGGAACTCGGACACGAAGGCCGAGCCCGCGCCCAGGTGGGCGAACTGGACGCAGAGCATCATGGCCGACACCGCCGCCGCCGCCAGCCCGACCGAGGCGGCGTCGAAGTGGCGCGCCGCCACCAGCCAGAAGAGGAAGCCCAGGGCCATGGCGGCGAACTTCCCGGCGATGAGGCCGAAGGAGCTGCCGGCCATCGACAGCGATCGCAGCGGGAGCTCCCCGGCATGGGCACCGGCCGTGGTCACCGCCACCGCAGGAGGGCTCCGATCAGGCCGGCGTAGTTGTAGGCGGCGAAGCCCAGGTAGTACGGGACCCACCGGGGCTGGCCCTTGGCCAGGCTGAGGGCCACACCCCGGGCGGCGGCGGCGGCCGGCAGGGCGGCCAGCCACAGGGCCCGGGCCCGGTGCTTGGCCACCATCCTCCCCAGCCCACTGCCATCGGCGAGGAACTGGTCCCGGGCGAAGGCGAAGCCGTCGCCGGCGAAGCGGTGGGTGACCACGATCCGGCGCGACACCCCGACCCGCCCCCCTCCCTGCTCGAGCCGCCAGCGCAGCTCGATGTCCTCGCCCGAGACGAAGCGCTCGTCGAAGCCCAGGGCGAGGAGTGCCTCGCGCTCGAAGACCGTCGCCACCACGCCGAACCAGTGGCGGCTGCGGCCCGACCGGTGGTGGTGAGCCAGCGCTCGTCCCCAGTACCGGGGCCCGCCCGTGCTCGACAGGCCGGCCTGGAGGGCGGTGTAGCCCCCGGCCACGAACTCCTCGAGCAGGCCGTGGAGGGAGCCCGGAGGCAAGACGACGTCGGCGTCGACCAGGGCGACCCAGCGACCGCGGGCGGCGGCGGTACCCAGCATGCGGGCGGCAGGCAGCCCGTGGCCCTCGTCGGAGAGGATGCGAGCGCCGTAGGCGCGCGCCCGCTCCACCGAGGTGTCGGTCGACATCCCGTCGACCACGATCAACTCGACCGGGCCCGATGCGGTGATCGACTCCAGGCACCCGTCGACCAGCCGCTCGGCGTTGCGCACGGGCACCACCACTGACAGCTGCTCCAGGTCGGCCACCGCTAGCCGGTCCCGACGCCGTCCAGCAGGCGCTGGAGGTGCTCGACGATGCTGTCGGAGGCCTGGTCGGCCGACATCTGCCGGGGGACGCGCAGCAGGTGGGCGGGCCGGCCCGCCAGGGCGCTGTTCAGGACCTCGGCCTTGCAGGCGAAGGTCTCCTCGAGGGGGAGGAGGCCGACGGCGCCGAGGACCGTCATGACCTCCTGGGAGTGGCGGGTGACCTCGGCGTGGAAGTTCCCGATGAGGCGCGAGACCATCCAGTCCGTGGTCCGCTCCTCCATCACCGACGACGGCCCGTCGTAGCGCTCGACGAAGACGGCCAGCCGCAGGGGCGCCTCGGTGGCGATGGTGGCCTCGGGAAAGGCCTGGCGAGGCGTGACCATCATGTGCTCCGGCGACCACCGCCGAGACAGCCCGGCGATCCGCGGGTACTGGGTCACCACGGGGTGCACCAGGGTGGTGAGCCGGGCCACCGGCATCGACAGCGACGACGGGACCAGCGGCTTGCGCAGGCCGTCGAAGAGATGCGGGTAGATGGGCTTGTGGTGGGGCTTGATGAACATGGGCTTGGCGTAGCCGAGGAGCTCCTGGTGGCGGGAGGCGAAGGCCCAGTCGTCACCCATGAACGAAACGCCGTGGAGGCGGACGAGCTTGGCCACCGTGCTGGTCTTGCCCGTGCCTCCGGCTGCAGGCATGGCCACGCCTTGGCCCCGGTAGGTGAAGGTGGCGGCGTGGATCATGGCGACGCCCCGCCGCACGAGGATGCTGTCGACCAGGGGCAGCACCGTCGTGAGGAGCTCGCGGCTCCCGCTGGCCCGGTACCCGCCGTCCTGGCGCTCGATCTGGACCCCGGAGGCGGCCATGAACAGCCCCCGGCCGTTGTAGTGGAAGTCCTCCTCGGCATGGGAGGCCTGATCGAGAGGTTCGGATCGACCCGACACGGTGAGGTCGACGCGCTCGAGCCCGCTGGTGCGGAAGGGAGCGAACATCTCCTCGAGCTGGGGCGCGGTGGGAGCGGTCGCCTCGACCCGCATTCCCAGGTGCCCGTGGATGTCGAACTCCAGCCAGGACGGGGGTGAGGAGCCGTCGGTGGCCGTGCCGGGCCGGATGGTCGTAGCCGTCATCGGTGCTCTCCTTGGTTGTGAACGAGGGGTCGATGCCGGCCCAGGCGGGCCGACGCAGTCCCGGTCAGGTAGCCCCCGGTGGTCAGTGCCACCCCGGCGGTGATGGCCGCTCCCCGGGTCAGACCGGCGAGATCGCCGTGCCGGACGGTGTCGGCCATGCCCCGGATCACGCCCAGGGGAAGGGCCTGCAGGACATAGGCCCGCTCCGAGGCCAGACCGGGACCGGCTCCGGCCAGCTGGCACACGGCCGCCTTGGACAGGCCCTCGGCCCAGCACCGTGCCCCGAAGTACCGCCACCGGCCCCGCTCGGCGGGGACCCGGTGGGCAACCCGGGCGGCGGGCTCGTGGATGAACAGGCCATCGGGCCAGTGCCGGCTGGCCCGCAGGCACAGCTCCGTCTCCTCGCAGCCGGCGGGGCGGGTCCCCACCCGCCCCATCCCCAAGCGGAAGGTTCCCACGGCGGCGAACACCTGGCGGCGGAAGGACATGTTGGCGCCGATGAGGTTGCGGACGGGGCCGGTGGTGGCCCGGAGGCCGCGGTAGGAACAGCCCACGACCCAGTCGAACTCGGCCGGGAAGCCCGGCGGGCGGCCCTCCACCCAGCGGGGCTCGACCTGGCCGCCCACGCCCAGTACCCGGGGGTCCCGGTACGGTGCGCTGAGGTGCTCCAGCCAGTCGGCCTCGGCCACGGCATCGTCGTCGAGGAAGGCGACGATGTCGCCCCGGGCCACGGCCAGCCCGGAGTTGCGGGCCCCCGAGAGCCCCTGGGGCTGGTCGTTGACCACCACCTGCGCCTGCTCGAAGGCAGCGCCCGCCCGGTTCCTCAGGGCCGGGTTGTGGTCGACGACGACGATGACCTCCAGCGGTGGACGGGTCTGCTCGGAGGCACTGGCGACCGCCGCGACCAGCTCTTCCCACCGTCGCTCGGTGTACGTGCAGATCACCACCGACACGGTGCCCGACCCGGGTTCAGCCACGGATCACCACCTCGTCGACGGCCAGGGCGAAGGGCTGGCGCCGGTGGTCGCTGCCGAGTTGCACGGCGCTGATCCCGTAGGTGGCGAGGTCGGCTTGGGTGGTGCGGTACACCACCTGGCCCCCGATGCTGAGCTCGGCCATGCTCTGGCCGGGACCAGCGGTCGCCACCCGCAACTCCATGGCGGTCCAGGTGCCGAGGGCGAGCGCTCCGGCGGCCGGGTAGTGGGCGCCGTCGTAGCGGATGGACAGGCCGCCGGTCACGTTCTCCCGGAAGACCGTCACCAGGGTGCCGCGAGCGTCGGCCAGCTTGACGATCGGCACCAGCCGGCCCGCCCGGCCCTCGTCCACCATGCGCAGCTGGGCCCCGAGGATGAGCTCGGTGTGGGCGATGGCCAGATCGGAGCGGATGAACGCCAGCGAGTCGACCGCGGTGGTGGCCGAGAGCAGGGCGGCATGGGCTCCGGTGTGGACCACGTTCTGCTGGACGGTGGCCGAACCGGTGGTCTGGGTCCCGACCGCGCTCCACTGGCTGAAGTCCCCGGACTCGAAGCCGTCGGCGAGCACGGTGGCGGCCACGGTCCAGGAGCGGCTGGCCGGCGTGGGATCGACGTTGCCGGCGGCGTCGACGGCCCGCACCTCGAAGGTGTGGTTGCCGTCGGCGAGGCTCGTGTAGGACGACGGCGAGGTACACGGGGCGAAGGCGGCGGCGTCGAGGCGGCACTCGAAGCTGGACCCGGGCTCGTCGGAGGCGTAGTCGAACACGGCCGAGCTGGTGTCCACCGTTCCCGACGGCCCCGAGTCGGCCAGGATGGTCTGGGGCGGCCGGGTGTCGCTGTCCACCGTGGTGAAGCTCCACGTGGCGTCGGCCCCCATCGCCGTACCCGCCGAGTCGAGCACGCCGCCAGCGCCTCCCTTGACGGTCACGGTGTAGGACGTCGCCACCTCGAGCGGGCCGGTGGGCCGCAGGGTGGCGGTCCGGGATGTCGTGTCGTAGGCCACCGTGGCCTCGACGGCTGCCGGCGTGCCGGTTGGAGCGAGGGAGAAGGTGGTGGAATCCAGCGTGGTTGGGTTCATCGGCTCGGAGAAGCCGGCCTGGACGGCGCTGGCCACGCCCACCGCGGCGGCACCGGGCGCCGGCGACCGGGCGATGATCCCCGGGGCGGCGGTATCGATGGTCCAGGTGCGGCTGGCGGGCGTCGGATCGACCGGTCCGGCCGGATCGACGGCGCGCACCTGGAAGGTGTGGGGACCGTCGCCGAGCCCGCCATAGGTCGCCGGTGAGGTGCAGGCGGCGAAGGCGGCCTGGTCGAGGGCACACTCGAAGCCGGCGTCCCCGTTCGGGGAGGAGAAGGTGAACGACGCGTCCGGCGTGGAGGTCACGCTCGGCGGGCCCGAGTTGATCACCGTATCGAGGCTGCTGCTCAGGGCCAGGGCGCCGGAGCCGTAGCGCTTCACCCGGTCGTCACTGGCCAGCACGAGCAAGCCGGTGCGGCTGTTGAGCGTCTGCTTGGTCGACGTGGGGTTGTTCATCCGGGAGTCACCCTCGTTACCGATGAACGGCGTTCCCCGCCCGGGCCCGAAGGAGATGTTGTCCAACGTTGTCTTCTTCATGTAGACGGTCCCGCCGTTGCAGCACGGGGTGACGGCGAACATGTAGAGCTCACGGCTCTCACCGTCGATGAGGACCAGCGGGCGGGTGTGGTCGTCGGCCACGGTTCCGAAGGTGTGGCGGGTCCAGGTGCCGTCGAGCCGGAGTACGAGCAACAGGATGAGCGGGGCGTCCGAGCCGGTCAGTTCCGTCTTGACCCCGGCGAAGACCTGGCCCGACTCGTCGACCTGCAGGGACTTGACGTTGATGTGGTCGTCGGCGTTGCGGGGCCCCTGCAGGGCGCGGCTGAGCTGCCACGTGCCGTCCGGGTCACCGTCGCGATGCACGGCGAAGTAGATGGTGTCGTCGTTCTGATTGCTCCACATCACCCCGATCTGGGAGCGGAAGGCCACCACGGCCGAGATGTCGTCGGAGATGAGGTTGGAGGCGCCCGCCACCGGTAGGACGAACGGGGCGACCAGCGTGCCGTCGCTGGTGTTGGTGTGGGTCACGAAGACCTGGCGCCCGCCCGAGCTGTTGGGCGCCGTCCAGGTGACCCAGATCTTGCCGGTGGTGTCCCGGTCGATGACCACGGCCTCCATGGCGACGTTGGCGATGGTCTCCGGGAAGCCGGCGTCGAGGTGGTAGCTCCCGGCCTCGTAGCGGTAGCGCCGGAGGAGTGCCCGGTAGTCGCTGGCGCTGCGCCCGGGCGTGACCGCCGTGGCGACGTAGAGGTGGGAACCATCCCAGAGCGCGTCACTGTTGGAGGCGTCGCGGTTGTCGACGAAGACCCCGGTGTCGACCCAGGTGCTGGTGGGCCAGTCGAAACGGTGAATGGTGTAGTCACCGGTGGGTGAGCTGAAGAGCACGCCCCACCAGCTGGACTGGGCGAACCACAGCTTGCTCTGGGGCTTCTGGCCGGAGGGGGCGCTGATGGGACGGTAGGACGGGCCCTCGTTCCAGCCGGCGATCTCGGCGGCCGACACCGGCGCCGCCACCAGCGGCTGTCCGGCGACGAGCACCAGCACAGCGACGAGGGCAACCGTCCAGCGGGGGTTGGATCGCCCGTAGGCCGGCGGGGTGGCGCGGCTGGTCACCGGGGCACGGAGGGGGCCATGCTGGGCGCGGCCGGGCTCATCGTCTTCGGGCCCCGCTCGAAGCGTTCGGAGAGCAGGGTCTGCAGCACCCGGCGGCCGTCCCGGAAGGTGTGGAGATTCGAGCGCCCGCAGATGCGGGAGAGCTCCACGCTGGGAAT
>DATMJI010000121.1:0-11416 GCA_035553895.1 Acidimicrobiales bacterium
ACTGGTGGCAGAAGCGGCGCCGAAGCGGCGCCGGTCCCACCGCCAGAAGCGGGCCACCCCCTCTAAGCTCCCCCGGGTGCCCTTCGTCCTGGCCCCTGCCGAGCCCGCCCGGGCCAAGTTCCTGCCCATCGACATGGATTACGTGGTCGGCGTCATGCTGCGGTTGCTGGCCATCCCCAGCCCGTCGGGGCGCACCGATCACATCATGCAGGTGCTGGGCGAGGAGGTCGCCGCCCTGGGTATGCCCTTCGACCTGACCCGCCGGGGCGCCCTGCGGGCGGAGCTGGAGGGCGAGGACACCCGGGCGGCCGACCGGGCCGTGGTCGTGCACGCCGACACCGTGGGCGCCATGGTCAAGCGCCTCAAGGAGAACGGGCGCCTCGAGGTGGTGCCCATCGGCACCCACAACGCCCGCTTCGCCGAGGGAGCACGGGTCACCATCTTCCTCGACGATCTCGAACACCCCCGCACCGGCACCATCCTGCCCCTCAAGGCCAGCGGCCACCGCTGGGGGGACGAGGTCGACACCCAGCCCGCCGGGTGGGAGCACGTGGAGATCCGCGTGGACGAGCAGGTGGACGGGGCCGCCAGCCTGGCCGAGCTGGGCTTCAACGTCGGCGACTTCGTCGCCTTCGACGCCGCCCCGGTGGTCACGCCGACGGGCTACGTGAAGTCCCGCCACCTCGACGACAAGGCGGGCATCGCCGCCGCCCTGGGCGCCTTCAAGGCGATCATCGACCACGGCGTCACCCTGCCAGTCAACGCCCACCTGCTCATCACCATCGCCGAGGAGCTCGGCCTCGGGGCCAGCCACGGCCTCGACGCCGACGTGGCCGAGATGGTGTCGATCGACATCTCGGTGGTCGCCCCCGGTCAGGCCTCGACCGAGCACACCGTCAACATCGCCGCCCAGGACTCGAGCGGTCCCTTCGACTACCACCTGGTCCGGCGCCTGGCCGGGCTGTGCCGCCATCACGGCATCGACCACCGCCGCGACGTCTACGGCTTCTACCGCTCCGACGCCGCCTCGGCCCTCGAGGCCGGCGCCGAGACCAGGGCGGCCCTCATCGGCTTCGGCATCGACGCCAGCCACGGCCACGAGCGCACCCACGTCGACGGCATCCGCCGGGTGGCCGAGCTGCTGGCCGTGTACCTGCAGACCGACCTGACCTTCCGCCGCTGGGACACCGCCCCCGCCGGCCATCTGGAGGACTTCCCCAGCACCCTGGTCCAGCCCGCCGACGACCAGGGGCCGAGGTGAGCGAGCCGGCCAGGCGAGCGCCCCGGCCGGGCTGATGGCGGCGCCGCCGCTCGACCTGCTCGGTGTCGTCGAGCGGGTGGGGGAGCTCGGCGTGGGCGCCCTGGTGGCCCTGGAGAACCTGTTCCCGCCCATCCCCTCCGAGCTCATCCTGCCCTTCGCCGGCTTCCAGGCCCAGCGGGGGGAGATCAACGTCGTCCTGGCCTGGGTGGCCGCCACCGCCGGCGCCCTGGTGGGGGCGCTGATCCTCTACGGCCTGGGGGCGTGGGTAGGCGCCGAGCGCCTCCATGAGCTGGCCGGCAAGCGCTGGTTCGTCGTGCTCAGCCAGAAGGACTTCGAGCGCGGTGAACGCATCTTCGAGCGCCACGGGGCCACCTTCGTGCTGCTCGGCCGCTGCGTCCCCCTGGTGCGCAGCGTCGTCTCCGTCCCCGCCGGGGTGGCCCGCATGCCCCTGGCCCGGTTCTGCCTCTACACCGCGGCCGGCAGCGCCGTGTGGAACGCCGTGTTCATCGGGGCGGGCTACCAGCTCGGGGCCAACTACGACCGGGTGGAGGGTTGGGTGGCCCCGGTGGGCTACGCCGTGGTCGTCGCCGGCGGGGCCTGGGTGGCCTGGCTCACCGTGCGCAAGCTCCGCCGCCTGCGAGCGACCCGCACCTCGGTCTGAGCCAGGACCCGGCAATTGTGGAGGATCGAGGCGGCAGAGCCACCATGATCCTCCACAATCCCGGCTGGGTAGGGCCCCGATCGTGTTGACTACGCTGGCCTCTGCCGCCGTGGTGACGGCCGCCGCCGGGCTGGCCGTCGCCGCCGTGCGCCTGCTCGCCGACCGGGGCGACCCGGCATCGACGTGGCCCCAGCGGGCACCCTTCCTCGGCGGCGGGTGGTCAGAGACCCACGCCTGGAACCAGTACCACCCCCGCTACTACCCCATGACCCTGGTCTTCATCGCCTTCGAGATGGAGATGATGTTCATGTACCCGTGGGCGGTGGTCTTCGTCCGCCAAGGCGCCAAGGCCTTGGCCGAGATGGGCATGTTCCTTGCCCTGTTGTCGATCGGCATCGTCTACGCCTGGCGGGAGGGGGCCTTTCGTTGGCAGTGAGCGCCCTGCACCGCCTGGCCGCCGCCGCGCCCGTGCCCGTCTTCGTGGCCCGGGGCGCCGGAGCCGGGCTGTTGGGGGGGGAGTTGGCCGCCGACCGGCGGCTGCGCCTGGTCGCCTCGCCCCGCCAGGCCACCGTGGTGCTGGCCGCCGGCCACTTCGGCGGTGGGTTGGGCCCGGCCCTCGACCGGGTCCACGACCAGCTTCCCCACCCCCGGGCGCTGGTGTGGTGGCGGGCGGCGGGCGGCCCGGAGCCCGGTGACGACCGGCCCGGCGCCCTCGACCATCCGGCGGCGGTCGTCCACGGGCCGGGAGGCGACGTGGCCCAGGTCCTGGTGGACACCCACCGCCGCCTGCTCGCCGGGGACCAGGCGACGGCGCCCGACGCCGGCGCCGACGAGCCGCCCCACCCCTTCGAGGGCCGGGGCGACCACGGCCAGGGTGGCGAGGGGATGATGGGCGGTGTTCCCTTCGGGCGGCCGATGGCCATGACCGGCGACGACCGCGACGGCCTGGCCCTGGGCCAGGTCTCGGCCGATCTGGGTCCCTTCCTGGTGGGCCTGCCGGCGGCCACCGTCGCCCGGGTGACCTTCCAGGGGGAGGTCGTCCAGGCCCTGGAGCTGCGGCCCCAGGCGGTGCCGGAGGCTCCCGTGCTGGATCCCGTGCTGGCGCGCTTCGATGAGGCCCGGCACCGCCCCGTGCCCGTCGCCGAGCTGGAACGGGCCCGGGCCCGCCACCACCTGCGGGCCGTGGCCGAGTGCTTCCGGCTGGCCGGGCTCTGGGCCCTGGCGGCCCGGGCTGCCTCGCTGGCCCGCGGGGCGGGTGCCGGGGTGGCGGGCGTGGACCCCGCCGCCGTGGCCGCCCTCGGCCGGCGCCTGCGGGCCAGCGCGCTGCTGGCGTCGTGGAGCGGGGTGGGGACCTTTCCCGGGCGATCGCCCTTCACCGGCGGCGCCAACGCCCGGGCCGCCGGCCTGGCCGCCGACGCCCGCCGAGGTGACCCGGCCTACCGGGCGCTCGGTTTCGCCATGGTGGTCCAGCACGGGGGGGACGCCCGGGCCCGCCTGGTCCAGCGACTGGCCGAGGCCCGCCACGCCCTGGAGCTGGCGAGCCGGGCGGCCGACGTGGGGGCCGTCCACCACCCCGACCACCCCCTGGAGACTCCGTGGGGACCGGCCCCCGACGGTGGGTCCGTCGCCCTGGAGGTGGTGGCGGCCGCCCTCGCCGGTGCCGACTGGTCCGACGCCCTCGCCACCCTGTGCAGCCTCGACCTGGTGCCCGATGCCGCTGTGGCTCCGGCCGGTGCGGCACCGTGAGCCCGGCCCTCCACGCCGACGTGTGGGCCGCCCCCCTGATTGTCGGGACCGTGCTGGCGGTGGGTGCCTACCTGGTCGCCGTGCTCGACGCCGCTGCCACCCGGGTGGTGGCCGGCACCGGCCTGGCCCCGGACGTGCTCATCGAGCCCCTCCGCCGGGCCGCCCTGCTGGTGGTGCAGCAACGGGTGGTCACCGAGCGCCCCGACGCCGCCTCCTGGGCCCTGGCCCCGGCGGCCTACGCCGGGCTGGCCGCCGCCGGGCTGGCGGTGGTGCCCTGGTCGCCGAGCTTCTCGGTCGCCGACGTCGACGCCGGCATCGTGGTCTGGGGGACGGTGGAGTCGCTGGCCGTGGTGGCGGTGTTCCTGCACGGCTGGTCGCCCAACAGCCACCAGCCGCTCATGGCCGCCTACCGCTACGTGGCCGTCGGGCTCTCCTGCCTGCTGGTCTCCATGTTCGTGCTCATCGCCGTCGCCCTGCCGGCCGAGTCGTTGGCGCTGAACGCCATCGTCGATGCCCAGGCCGGCCTGTGGAACGTGGTCCGCCACCCGCTGGGCCTGCCCCTGTTCGCCGTGGTCGCCCTGGGGATCACCTTCTGGGGACCGATGGACCTGGCCGACGGCGCCGACCTGTCGGGAGGCACGTCGGCCGAGGCCTCGGGGTCGCAGCGCCTGGCTTGGCAGGGAGCCCGGGCGGCCATGCTGGTGTCCTTCGCCGCACTGGGCTCGGCCGCCTTCCTCGGCGGCTGGCACGGGCCGGTGCTGCCCGGCCCGGTGTGGATGGCGGCCAAGACCGCCGCCCTGCTGGCCCTGCTGGTGGCCGCCGGCCACCTGGTGGCCCGGGTGCGGGCCGAACGCTTCGTCACCTGGTGCTGGACGGTGCTGTTGCCCCTGGCCTTCCTCGACCTGGTCGTCGCCGGCCTCGGAGCCCTGCCGTGAGCCCGGCCGACCTGCCGGTGGGGGCCGACGTGGCCTTCTGGGTGTTCGCCCTGGCCGCCGTGGCCACGGGCTACCGGGTGTTCCGCACCGACTCCATGGTGCGCTCCGCCTTCTTGTTGCTGGCGTCGTTCCTCAACGTGGGGGCCATCCTGCTGCTGCTGTCGGCCACCTACCTGGGTGTGGCCCTGTTCTTCATGATGACGGTCGAGATGATGGTGATGGCCATCTTCATGGTCGCCTTCATGATGAACTCGGCGGGCCTCAACCCCATGTCGATGACCCACCGGAGCGGCCGGGCGGCGGTCGTGGGGTGGCTGGCCTTCGCCGGGGGAGCGGCGGTGGCGCTGGCGGGCGAGTTCCCCGACCGCCCCCTGCCGCCGGGCACCGACGTGATCGGCACCCTCGGCGAGGAGTTGCTGGGGGACTCCATGCTCACCTTCGAGACCGCCGGTGTCACCCTGCTGGCCACCATGATCGGCGCCGTGGTGCTCTCCAGCCGCCGGAGCCGCTTCGGGGACGAGGCCGGCGACGACGCGTCCCTGCCGCCGACCCTCGATCCCGAGACCGGCGAATACCCCGCCGGCGTCATCGCCGAGCGCTCCGGCGGCCACGGGGGCCATGGCGACCACGGGGGCCACGGATGAGCCTGGAGGCCGTCCTGGTGGTGGCCGCCGCCCTGGTGGGGCTGGGCCTGTGGGGGGCGCTGTCCCAGCAGTCGATCGTCATGGTGCTCATGGGCATCGAGCTGATCGTCAACGGGGCCATGCTCGCCGGTGGCGGCCTCTGGGCCTACGCCGCCGGGGGGGCGCCCGAGGGCCAGTTGCTGGTGATCGTGGCCATGGCCGTCATGGCCGTGGAGATGGCCGTCGGCTTCGCCCTGCTCGTCGCCCTCTACCGGACCCGCCAGGTCGACATGACCGACGGCCTGACCTCCCTGCGCCGCTGATGCTCTGGCTGGTGAGCCTGGTGCCCGTCCTGGCCGGCGCATCCCTGGGTGTCGCCGCCCCGAGACGGCGCCTCGCCCTCGGTGCCGGTGCCGGCGCCGCGCTGGCCGCCACCGTCGGCCTGGCGCTGTGGGGGGCGCTCGGCCGGGCCTCGGCGAGCCTCGACTGGGGGGCGGGGCTGGTGCTGCGCCTGGCCGTGGACGACCCGTCGGCGGTGATGATGGTCCTGGTGCCGGCGGTGGCCCTGGTGGTGGCCGTCTACGCCGCCGCCCACGAGGAGGAGCGGGGCCTGGCCCGGTTGGTGGGCACGCTCGTCGCCTTCACCGGGGCCATGGAGCTGCTGGTGCTGGCCGCCGACGTGCTGACCCTGCTGGTCGCCTGGGAGCTGGTCGGGGCCTGCTCGTGGGCCCTCATCGGCCACCAGTGGTGGCGGGCCGGGACCACGGGCGCGGCCACCCAGGCGTTCGTGGCCACCCGGGTGGGCGACCTCGGCCTCTTCGCTGCCGCCGGGGCGGCGCTGGCCGGTACCGGGTCCTTCGACTACCGCAGCCTGGCCGGTCTCGACGGCGCCTGGCTGCACGTCCTGGTGGCCGGGGTGGTCCTGGCGGCGGTGGCCAAGTCGGCCCTGCTCCCCTTCAGCCCCTGGCTGTTCTCGGCGATGGCCGGGCCGACGTCGGTGTCGGCCCTGCTGCACGCCGCCACCATGGTGGCGGCCGGGGCCTTCATCCTCGTGCGCCTCCACCCGGTGCTGGACCAGGTGGCCTGGTTCGCCCCGGTGGTGATGGGGGTGGGAGTGGCCACCGCCCTTGCCGGCGGGGTGGTGGCGCTCGTCCAGCGCCACGCCAAGAAGCTGCTGGCGGCGTCGACCTCGGCCCAGTACGGCTTGATGTTCGTGGCCGTGGGGGCGGGCGTGCCGGCCGCTGCCCTCGCCCACCTGGTGGCGCACGCCGCCTTCAAGGCCGGCTTGTTCCTCTCCGCCGGCATCGCCATGGAGGCGGTGGAGAGCCCTCTGCTCGATCGGATGCGCCTGGGCCGCCGGCTGCCGGTGGTCGCCGGGGCCACCATCGTCGTCGCTCTGGCCCTGGCCGCCGTGCCCCCGCTGGGTGGGGCGTGGACCAAGGAGCAGGTGCTGGCCGCCGCCGGCCACGCCGCCCCTGCCGCCGGGGTGGCCGTGGCCGTGGCCGGTGCCCTCAGCGCCTTCTACGCCGCCCGGCTGTGGCTCCTGGCCTTCGGCCGCCCCGTCGAGGGAGGCGACCCGGCGCTGCGCCGGCGCCCATCACCGGCGGAGGTGGCGGCCGTGGTGGTTTTGGCCCTGGCCTCGGGCCTGTTCGGGCTGGCGTGGGTGCCGGGGGCCGGCGCCGTGGTCGGCCGCTTGGCCGGGGCGGAGCTGGTGCCGGGCACCACCTGGGAGCTGGCCCTGTCCCTGGCCCTGGTCGCCACCGCCCTCTACGCCGCCTCCGTGGCCCACCGCCGGGGCACCCTGGTGACCCTTGGCCGTGGATCCCTGGCCGAGGCCGTCGCCCCCTGGTTCCGGCTGTCCTCGCTGTCGCAGGCGGTGGTCGTCGATCCCACCCTGCGCCTGGCCGGGGCCCTGGTCCGCTTCGACGACCGGGTGCTCGACGTCCCCGCCCGGGCCGCCCAGAAGGTGGCCACGACCGTGGCCGCCGGGCTGGCCGGTGCCGACCGGCGGGTGGTCGACGCCGGGGTCCGGGGGGTCGCCGCCGTGGCGGCGTGGGCGGCCGGCGTGATGGACCGGGTCAGCGAGCGGGGGTTCGACGGCGCCGTGCGCCGGCTGGCCGGCCTGGTGGGCGCCGCCGGTGCCGACGTGCGCCGGACCCAGACCGGCATGACCCATCACTACTACGTGGTGGTTGCCGCCGGTACCGGTGCCCTCGTCCTCGTCACCTTGTTGTGGAGGTAGTCCCGCCGTGCTGAGCGCCGCCATCGTCGTCCCCCTCCTCGGTGCGTTGGGCCTGCTGGCACTGCGCCGGCTCGACGAGCGGGGGCTGCGGCTGGTGGCGCTGGCTGTCGCCGCCGTCCCCCTGGTCCTGCTGGCCGGGGCCTGGGCCCGCTTCGACCCCGGGACGGGAGGATCGTTCCAGCTGGTCGAGGAGGTGCCGTGGATCCCCACCCTGGGGGTGGCCTGGCGGGTGGGCGTCGACGGTATCGCCCTCGCCCTCGCCCTGGTGAGCGCCGTGCTGTTCTGCGCCGCGGTCGCCTACCCCGTCGACACCCTGGGGCGCCCCCGCCACTACTACGGCTGGCTGCTCTTCCTCGAGGCTGTCTCCCTCGGGCTGTTCTTGACCCTGGACCTGCTCGTCTTCTACGTGCTGTTCGACCTGAGCCTGGTCGGCATGTACTTCCTCATCGGGCGCTGGGGCCACGGCGACAACCGGCACGCCGCCCTCAAGTTCTTCCTCTACACCCTGGCCGGATCCCTGGTGATGCTGCTCGGCATCCTCGGCCTGGCCCTGGCCGGCGACACCGTCACCTTCGACATGGCCGAGCTCATCCGCACCCAGCCGCTGGCCGGCGAGGGACTCCGCGGCGGCCTGGTCCTGTTCGCCCTGCTGGTGGGCCTCGGGGTCAAGACCCCGCTGGTGCCGGTGCACACCTGGCTCCCCCCGGCGCACGTGGACGCCCCGGGGCCGGCCTCGACCATCCTGGCCGGGGTCCTGCTCAAGATGGGGACCTACGGCATGATCCGCATCCCCCTCTCGATGATGCGCCAGACCTTCGCCGACGCCGCCCTGGTGCTCGCCGTGGTGGCGGTGGTGAGCATCGTCTACGGCGCCCTGGTGGCACTGGGCCAGACCAACCTCAAGGCCCGCATCGCCTACACGTCGGTCAACCACATGGGCTACGTGGTGCTGGGCATCGCCGTAGCCGGGGCCGTGCTCGGGGGGGAGGAGGACGGCCGAGCGCTGGCCCTGACCGGGGCCACGGTGCAGATGGTGGCCCACGGGCTGACCACCGGGGCTTTGTTCCTCGTGGCCGGGTCGTTCTGGCGGCGGACCGGGGATTACGACCTCGACGCCTACGGGGGGCTGAGCGGGCCCGCCCCCCGGCTGGCGGCGGTGACCACGCTGGCCGCCTTCTCCAGCCTGGGGCTGCCCGGTCTGGCCCAGTTCGTCGGCGAGTTCCAGGTCTTCGCCGGGACGTTCGCCGTCTACCCGGTGCTGGCCGGCATCGCTCTGGTCGGCTTGCTGGTCACCGCCGCCCTGTTCCTGCAGATGCTCCAGAAGCTCTTCTTCGGGCCGCCGGGGGAGCGCCACTTGGACTTCCCCGACCTGAGCGGCTCGGAGGGGGCGGTGCTGGCCGTCTTGGGTGCTCTCATCGTGGCCATCGGCGTCTACCCCCGCTGGCTGCTCGACCTGGTGGCCGCCACCAGCGCCGCCCTGGTGGGAGGGGGCTGACGTGCGCCGGCCCCCGGCCCCACCACCGGCCCCGTTCGCCGGTCCTGCTTCCGTGCCGGGCGCCGCCCCGGAACCGGCGAAGGCGGCGGGGGGCCTGCACCGGCGGCCGGGGCGCCGCACAGCGGGGACCTGAGCGGTGCCGGTCGGGGACCTGGCCGGGGAGATCGCCCTGGTGCTCGGGGCGGTGGCCGTCATCGTCACCAGCGTGGTGGTCCCCCGGCGCCTGCAGGTGGCCGCCGCCCCCCTGGCCCTGGTGGCGTGCATCCTCTCGGGCGTCCTCATCGCCCGGCGCATGGCGGGTGGCGCCCAGGCCCTGACCTTCATGGGGGCCTGGTCGCTCGACGACGTGGCCGCGTGGGCCGAGCTCATCATCCTGGCCGTGACCGGCCTCACCGTGGTCCTGTCGCCCGAATGGATGCGAGGCGACGCTCGCCACGGCGAGTGGTACGCCATGGTGCTGTTCTCGGCGGCCGGGGCCATGGTCATGGCCAGCGCCACCGACACCCTGCAGTTGATGGTAGGAGTGCTGCTCTCGTCAGTGACCGGCTACGTGCTGGCCTCCTACCACCGGCGCTCGGCCCTGTCGGTGGAGGCCGGCATGAAGTACTTCCTCGCCGGCGCCCTGGCCAACACCGTGCTCCTGGTGGGCATCACCGTGCTCTTCGGCGTGGCCGGCACCACCCGCTACGACGAGACGGCGCGGGTGGTGGCCGGCGGCGCCCCGGTCGCGGCCCTGGTGGCGGTGGTGGTCCTGGTGGCGGTGGGGCTGGCCTTCAAGGCCGGCGCCGTGCCCGTCCATACCTGGGTGCCGGACGTGGCCGAGGGAGCCCCGGCCCCGGCCGCCGCCTTCCTCACCGTGGTACCCAAGGTCGGGGGGGTCGTCGCCCTGGCCCGCATCGTGACCGTGCTCCCCGACGGCGTGGTCGGGTGGCGGCCGCTGGTCGCCCTGCTGGCCGCCGTCACCATGACCGTGGGCAACCTGGCCGCCCTGTGGCAGGAGGACCTGCGCCGGCTGCTCGGGTGGTCGTCGGTCTCCCAGGCCGGCTATGCCCTCATGGCCATCCCCGTCGTCGGCCGCTCGGACCAGGCGCTGGGCGCGCTGGTGTTCTTCCTCGCCGCCTACGCCGTCGGCCAGCTGGCCGCCTTCGGGGTGGTCACCGAGCTGCGAGGGCGGACCCGCCTCGACGACTATCGGGGCCTGGCCGGCCGCCGCCCGTGGCTGGCCGCCGCCCTGGTGCTGGCCCTGCTGTCGATGGTCGGGGTTCCCCCCCTCGGCGGCTTCGTCGGCAAGCTGCTGCTCTTCGGGGCCACGGTGGACGGTGGCTACGCCTGGCTGGCCGCCGTGGCCGTGGCCAACACCGTCGTGTCGCTCTTCTACTACCTCCGGGTCGTGGCCCCCCTGGCCTTCGATCCGGCCCCGGGGCCCGTCCCGGTGCTCGGCCGGTGGGCAACGGCGGCGACGGCGCTGGCCACGGCCGCCGTGGTCGGCCTCGGCGTCGGCGCCGAGGGCCTCCTCGACACCCTCCAGGGGGCGCAGCTCCTCCCCTGAGCTTTGTGTGCACAGATAGCCGGTATAGCCATCATTCGTGCACACAAAGTTCCTCTGGACACCGTCGAGGGGACTGCAGTAGCGTTCGCCGATAGTGCGTCGTAGCGTTCCGTTGTACTCTGCACTCGGTGTCGTCCTGCTGGCCGGAGCCTGCTCCAGCGGTGCCTCCGACCTCGGCCCGGCCGCCACCCTGGGGACGGCACCCCCCACCACCTCGACCACGGCTCGCCCGGTCGACGTCGCCGCCATCCCCGACGACCCGGCCGACATCGACGAGACCTACGTCCAAGCGGTAATCGACGCCCTCTTCGCCGTCGACGCCGAGGCCACCAGAATCTTCGTCGAGACCAAGCAGCTCGACCCCCGCGGCGTGGAGATTCTGGCGTCGATCTACATCGGTGAGGAACTCGACCAGCAGGTGCACCACTGGGAACAGCTCCTGGCGCAACGGCCGGACGAGGTGCTCCCGGGAGCCCTTCGGCACTCCGTTCGGCGCATTCTTGGCGTCGCTGCGGACTGTGTCTTCGTCATGGCAGAGCGTGACTTCGCTGCGACGACGACGCGCACGGCACCACCCACCATGACCTATCTCGGGATCACGCCGAAAGAGCCATCGGATGATCCCGGAGGGCGGAACTCCTCGGGCTGGGTCATCTTCAGCGACGGCGTTGCCATCCAGGGTCGGGCGCCGGAGGATCCGTGCGTCGGTCGATGATCGTGGTTTTGTTGGCCGTCCTGGTCACCACGAGTGCAGCGATGGCGGCTGATCACCGACCGGGCACCGGCGCCGCTCCTAGCCAGGACCGGACCGGGGTCATCATCGAGAATCCCGGCGCCTCCTCGCCTGGGAGGGATGGCTCGGCTGCGTCGGGGGGGACTCGCCGGACCGGCAGCGGAGGGGGGC
>DATMJI010000122.1:0-17346 GCA_035553895.1 Acidimicrobiales bacterium
GCCAGCTCCTCGACGTGGCCGCCGGCGGCGATGATGGCGGAGCGGGCCGAGGTCGAGAAGGCGTGGGCCGACACCCGCAACGGGCGGGTGAGCTCGCCCCGGCCCAGCACCTTGACCAGGCCCTTCTTGTGGACCAGGCCCCGGGCCCGCAAGGAGTCGGGGGAGACCTCGTCGCCTTCGACACCCTCGAGGGTGTCCAGGTTCACGACCACGTACTCGACCCGGAAGGGGTTGTTGAAGCCCTTGAGCTTGGGGACCCGGCGCTGGAGGGGCATCTGGCCCCCCTCGAAGCCGACCGGGACCCGGTTGCGGGCCCGCTGGCCCTTGGTCCCCCGACCGGCGGTCTTGCCGCCCCGCCCCCCGATGCCTCGCGCCACCCGGCGCTTGGGGGTGTTGGATCCGGGCGACGGTCGCAACTCGTGGACCTTCACGACGGGGCTCCTTCCTCACTGGACTGGCGCACCGGCCGCACCTCCACCAGGTGGGGCACCCGGGCGATCATGCCCCGGATCTCGGGCCGGTCGGGCAGCACGTTGGTGCGCCCGATGCGCCCGAGGCCCAGCGCCCGCAACGTTCCCCGGTGCTTGGGCTTGGTACCGATGGCCGAGCGGATCTGGGTGACCGCCAGTGACGGGTCGGCCATCACGCCACCTCGCGGGGCGGCGGGGCCGCGCCCCGGTTCGACTCCTGGTAGGCCTGGAGCAGCCCGGCGGGCGTGACCTCCTCGGGGGAGAGCCCCCGGCGGCGGGCGATGACGTCGGGTCGTTGCAGGGCTTGCAGGCCGGCAATGGTGGCCCGGGCCACGTTGATGTGGTTGGACGAACCCAGCGACTTGCACAGCACGTCGTGGACGCCGGCCTCCTCGAGGATCACCCGGGCCGCCCCGCCGGCGATGACCCCGGTGCCGGGGGCGGCCGGCTTGAGCATCACCCGGGCGGCCCCGAAGCTGCCGAGCACGGGGTGGACGATGGTGGAGCCGGCCAGGGGCACGTCGAACACGTTCTTCTTGGCGTCCTCGGTCCCCTTCTGGATCGACAGGGGCACCTCCCGGGCCTTGCCGTAGCCGAGGCCCACCCGCCCGGCGCCGTCGCCCACCACCACCAGGGCGGCGAACTGGAAGCGCCGGCCCCCCTTGACCACCTTGGCCACCCGGCGGGGCCGGGTGATGAGCCGGCCGTCGCGCAGGCCTGCGTCAGACATGAGGATCCTCTCTGGTTGCTGGCTTGACCACGGCTCGCCTCACAGCTCCAGGCCCGCCTCGCGGGCGCCGTCGGCCACGGCGGCGACCCGTCCATGGTAGAGATAGCCGCCCCGGTCGAACACCACCCGCTCGATGCCGGCGGCGCGGGCCCGTTCCGCCACCCGGCGCCCGACTGCGGCCGCCGCCTCACGCGTGCCGGTGCTGGCGGACCCGCGCAGATCCGCCTCGTGGGTGGAGGCGGCGGCGAGAGTGCGCCCGGACACGTCGTCGACCACCTGGGCCACCACGTGGCGGTTGGACCGGAACACGGCGAGGCGGGGGCGCCCGGCGACCCCCCGTACCTTCTTGCGCACCCGGCGGTGACGCCGGTCCCGGGCCAGGTGCTTCTGCTTGGTGGACGAGCTCACGTCGTGTTCCTCCTCGGGTTACCCGCACGCCGGCCGGTGCTCACTTGGCCGCCTTCCCGGACTTGCGGATGACCCGCTCGCCCAGGTAGCGCACACCCTTGCCCTTGTAGGGCTCGGGTTTGCGCAGGGCCCGGATGTCGGCCGCCACCTGGCCCACCCGCTGCTTGTCGTTGCCCTCCACGATGACCCGTGTGGGCACGGGCACGCTGAAGGAGATCCCCTCGGGCGCCTCCACCGAGACGGGGTGGCTGAAGCCGAGGGCCAGGTCGAGCTTCTCCTTGCCGGCGGCGCTGGCCCGGAAGCCGACGCCCACGATCTCCAGCTCCTTGGTGTAGCCCGTCGTGACCCCGGTGACCATGTTGGCCACCAGCGAGCGCACCAGACCGTGGCGGGAGCGGCTGGCGCGGGCGTCGTCCGGCCGCTCCACCAAGAGGGTGGCCTCCTCCTGGCGGACGGTGATCGGCTCGGGGATCTCTCGGCTGAGGCTGCCGCGGGGGCCCCTGACGGTGATCGAGCGGCCCGTGACCGAGACCTCGACGCCGCTGGGCACGGGGATGGGGGAACGCCCGATCCTGCTCATGGTGTGGTCACCTCTCCTCTCACCAGACGTAGCAGAGGATCTCGCCACCGACCCGGCGCTGGCGCGCCTCCCGGTCGGTCATGAGCCCCTGGCTGGTCGACAGCACGGCCACGCCCAGGCCCCCGAGCACCCGGGGCAGGCGATCGGCCTGACGGTAGATGCGCAGACCCGGCTTGGACACCCGTTTCAGGCCGGAGATGGTCCGCTCCCGGTCCGGGGAGTACTTCATGTCCACGGTGAGCACCCGCCCCGGGCGCCCAGGGTCGTCGGCCACGGCGAAGTCGGCGATGTAGCCCTCACGCTTCAACACGGCGGCCAGGGCCTCCTTGAGCTTGGAGGATGGCATGCGGACCTGGTCGTGGTAGGCCACGTTGCCGTTGCGCAGCCGGGTGAGCATGTCGGCGACGGGGTCGGTCATCGTCATCGGCGCATCACCAACTCGCCTTGGTCACGCCCGGCACCTCGCCGGCGTGGACCATCTCCCGGAGACAGATGCGGCACAGCCCGAACTTGCGGAACACGGCGCGGGGGCGGCCGCACCGGCGGCAGCGCGTGTAGGCCCGCACCTTGTACTTCGGTGTGCGCTTCTGCTTTTCGATCAGTGCCTTCTTCGCCATGAACGACTAGCTCCTGGGGGTCTCTCGACGGAACGGGAAGTCGAAGGCCTCGAGCAGGGCCCGGCCTCCGGCATCGGTCTGGGCGGTGGTCACGATCACGATGTCCATGCCCCGGACCACATCGACCTGGTCGTAGTCCACCTCGGGGAAGATCAGCTGCTCGGTGATCCCGAAGGTGTAGTTGCCCCGCCCGTCGAAGCTGTCGGGCGGCAGGCCCCGGAAGTCACGGATCCGGGGAATGGCCAGGGCGACCAGCCGGTCGAAGAACTCCCACATGCGGTCGCCCCGCAGGGTCACCTTGGCGCCTACGGCGTTGCCCTCGCGCAGCTTGAACCCGGCGATGGATTTGCGGGCCCGGCACACGATCGGCTTCTGGCCGGTGATCTGGGTGAGGTCGCGCACGGCCCCGTCGAGCAGCGAGGACTGGGCGACGGCACCCCCCACGCCCATGTTGACCACGATCTTCTCGAAGCGCGGGACCTCCATGGGGTTGGCCAGCCCGAGGCGCTCGGCCAGGGCCGGGCGGACCTCGTCGTCGTAGCGCCGGCGCAGCCGGGGCCGGGCGGTGGCGGCAGGGGCGGGCGTCACGTGATGTCCGCACCGGTGCGGCGGCAGATCCGCACCTTCTCGCCGTCGGCCTCGAAGCGATAGGCGACCCTGGTGGGCTTGCCGTCCCGGGGGCTGATGATGGCCACCTTGGAGACGGGCATGGGCATGTCCTTGTCGATGATGCCCCCCTGCATGGTCATGCGGGTGGGGCGCTGGTGCTTCTTGACCACGTTGACACCCTCGACGATCACCTTGTTCTCGGCCGGCAGGGCGCGCATCACCACGCCCTCCTTGCCCCGGTCCTTGCCCGAGAGCACGACCACCCTGTCCCCTTTACGAATCTTCACGTCGTCCTCACTCGCTGGTGTCGTCCTACAGAACTTCGGGGGCCAAAGAGACGATGCGCATGAACTTCTTGTCCCGCAGCTCCCGGCCGACGGGCCCGAAGATGCGGGTGCCCCGGGGCTGGCTGGCCTCGTTGATGAGCACGGCGGCGTTCTCGTCGAAGCGGATGTAGGACCCGTCGGGCCGGCGCTTCTCCTTCTTGACCCGCACCACCACGCAGCGCACCACGTCGCCCCGCTTGACCGCCGCACCGGGGATGGCGTCTTTGACCGTGGCCACGAACACGTCGCCGATTGAGGCGTAGCGGCGGCGGGAGCCGCCGAGCACCTTGATGCACAGCACCTCCTTGGCCCCACTGTTGTCGGCCACCCGCAGCCGGGACTCCTGCTGGATCACCGGGCCCGGTCCAAGATCTCGAGCAGGCGCCAGCGCTTGTGCTTCGACAGGGGCCGGGTCTCTTGCACCCGTACCCGGTCCCCCACCCGGGCGTCGTTGGTCTCGTCGTGGGCGTAGAGGCGCCCGGTGCGCTGCATGGTCTTGTCGTAGCGGGGATGGCGCACCCGGTCGACGACGCGCACGACGATGGTCTTGTCCATCGCCGTCGAGGCCACCACTCCCTCCCGGACCTTGCGCCGGTTGGGCCGGGCCCCAGTGTCCACCACGCCGTCGGCCTCAGCCACGGGTCTCCCCCTTTGCCTCGCGGTCCTGGCCCGCCAACGCCTCGGCCGCTTCGATCTCCCGCTGGCGCAACAACGTGTTGAGGCGGGCCACGTCCTTGCGCACCTGGCTCAGGCGGGCGTGGTTGTCCAGCTGGCCGGTCACGTGCTGGAAGCGCAGGTTGAACAGCTCCGACTTGGCCTCGCCCAGGCGCTGGAGGAGGTCCTCGTCGGCCAGGTTGCGCAGCTCGGCGGTCTTGGACGCCATCTCAGATCTCCTCGGCATCGGATCGGCGGATGAAGCGGGCCCGGATGGGGAGCTTTTGGATGGCCCGCTCCAGGGCGGCCCGGGCCAGCTCCTCGTTGACCCCGGCCAGCTCGAAGAGCACCCGGCCGGGCTTGACCACGGCCACCCAGTGCTCCGGGTTGCCCTTGCCCGATCCCATGCGGGTCTCGGCCGGCTTCTGGGTCACGGGACGGTCAGGAAAGACGGTGATCCAGACCTTGCCGCCCCGCTTGACGTGGCGGGTCATGGCGATACGGGCGGCTTCGATCTGGCGAGCGGTGACCCACCCGGGCTCGAGGGCCTGGATGCCGTACTCGCCGAAGTTGATCATGGTGCCACCGGTTGCCGGCCCCGTCATGCGGCCACGGTGCTGCTTGCGGTGCGCCACCTTCTTCGGCATCAACATGTCGTCCTCACTCGCTTCGCTCCGTTCGGACGAGCCTGATCGTGCCTCCGCCGACCGGCAAAGCCGGCTCGGCTCCGGCCCAGACCACCTTCTGGGGCCGCTGGCGCCGCCAGCAGCCCGGGCCGGCAGCAGGACGGGGCGCCTTCGGCGCTTCCTGCAGCCGCCGGCCATGACCTCGGCGCGACCTGTTCCCTCCGGGTCATCGTGCTAGTCACTTTCGCCGGGCCGGAAGTGGGGGGTCTCGTGGTGGTCGCGGGTCAGGCGCTCGATCTCTTCCTCCTCGGCCAGCAGGCGCTCGAGCTCGGGATCGGCCTCCTTGATGATGGGCTCGGCCTCGCTGGCCTCGGTGGCCTCGGTCCCGCCCGTGTCGGCCTCCGCCTTGCGCCGGGCCCCGCCCGCCGAGACCACCTTGCGGGGCCGGGGGGCACCCGAGGTCTCGCCCACGGCCATGGCCGCCTCGCGGGTGGCCTTGTCGTCGCCGGAGGTCTTGTAGGGCAGGATGTCGCCCTTGTAGATCCACACCTTCACGCCGATGCGCCCGTAGGTGGTCTTGGCCTCCCGGAAGCCGTAGTCGATGTCGGCCCGCAGGGTGTGCAGGGGGACCCGGCCCTCGCGGTACCACTCGGTCCGGCTCATCTCGGCACCGTTGAGCCGGCCCGAGCACTGGACCCGGATGCCGGGGACGCCGGCCTTCTGGGCGTTCTGGACGGCCCGCTTCATGGCCCGGCGGAAGTTGACCCGGCCGGCCAGCTGGTCGGCGACGCCCTGGGCGATGAGGGCGGCGTCGAGCTCGGGCTGCTTGATCTCCTGGATGTTGAGCTGCACCCGGTTGTTCCCGGTGATCTTGGCCAGCCCCGCCCGCAGGCGGTCGGCCTCGCTCCCCCGCCGACCGATGACGATGCCCGGGCGGGCGGTGTGGACGTCGACGCGCAGCCGGTCACGGGTGCGCTCGATCTCGACCCGGCTGATGGCGGCATGGGGCAGCTGGTTCATCAGGTAGTCGCGCACGTGCCAGTCCTCGATGAGGTAGTCCGTGTACTCGCGGTCCGAGAACCAGCGGGACTTCCAGTCGGTGGTGACACCGAGCCGGAACCCGTACGGGTTCACCTTGTGGCCCATCGCTACCTCTCCTCGTCTTGCGCTGCCGGGGGCGGGGTGTCGTCGTCGCCGAAGATGCCCAGCTCGTCGCCGCCGGTGCCGGCTCCGTCCTCGGTCCCGGGCTCGGCCGGGGCCTCGGTGCCGGCTCGGTCCTCGGTCCCGGGCTCGGCTGGGGCCTCGGGCGCCGTCTCGGGGGGCGCGGCGGTCGTCGGCCCCGACTCGGGGCCCGCCCCGGACGTGGTGCCGGCCTCGGTCTCGACGCCCTCGCTGGTCCCGGTGTCGGTGTCGGTGTCGGTGGACGACGGCTCCGGGGCCGTGGTCGCCGGCTCCGCCGCCCTGGGTGTCGCCTCCGTGTCGGTGCTCGACTTGGATCGGCGGCGGCGGCGGCTGCGGCCGGCCTTGGCCGCCTCGGCCGCTTCCTGTCCGCCCCGGCGGGCCCGGCCGGCGGGACGGGACTCCTGGCGCCGGCGGCGGCGCTCGAGCTGCTCCTCGCTCAGGCGGCTGACCACGATGGTGATGTGGCAGGTGCGCTTGCGGATGCGGGTGGCCCGCCCCCGGGCCCGGGGGCGGAAGCGCCGGATGGTGCGGCCCTCGTCGGCGTAGCACGACGAGATGAACAGGTCCTCGGCGATCTGGTCGTCGTTGTGCTCGGCGTTGGCCACCGCCGAGTGCAGCAGCTTGCCGATCACCAGGGCGGCGTCCCGCTCGCACAGGCGCAACGTCTCCTCGGCCGCCGCCACCTCTTGGCCCCGGATGAGGTCGAGCACGGCCCGGGCCTTGGTGGCCGACATGCGCACGTAGCGCACCCGGGCCGTCGTGCCGGGCGCAGCACCGGGGCGGGCGTTGTAGGTCGCCGTCATCGCCGGCCTCCCCGTTCCTGGCCGGCATGGAAGCGGAAGGTCCGGGTGGGGGCGAACTCGCCGAGCTTGTGGCCGACCATGGACTCGGTGATGTAGACGGGCACGTGCTTGCGACCGTCGTGGACGGCGATGGTGTGGCCGACCATGTCGGGGATGATGGTGGAGCGCCGGGACCAGGTCTTGATCACCCGCTTCTCCTTGGCCACGTTGAGGGCGTCGACCTTCTTGAGCAGGTGATCGTCGACGAACGGGCCCTTCTTGAGGCTGCGCGGCATCTCTGGTCTCCTAACGCCGGGCGCCGCGGGTGCGGCGGCGACGGACGATCATCTGGTCGGACTCCTTCTGGCGGGCCCGGGTGCGACCCTCGGGCTGGCCCCACGGCGACACCGGGTGGCGGCCCCCGGAGGTCTTGCCCTCGCCGCCGCCGAGGGGATGGTCGACGGGGTTCATGGCCACCCCCCGGGTCTGGGGGCGCACGCCCTTCCAGCGGTTGCGACCGGCCTTGCCGAGGGAGATCAGCTCGGCCTCGGCGTTGCCGACCTCGCCCACGGTGGCCCGGCAGTCGATGGGCACCCGGCGCATCTCGGTGCTCGGCAGGCGCAGGGTGACGAAGTCGCCCTCCTTGGCGACGAGCTGGACGCTGGCCCCGGCGCTGCGGGCCAGCTTGGCCCCGGCGCCGGGCTTGAGCTCGACGTTGTGGATGGTGGTCCCCACCGGGATGAAGCGCATGGGCAGGGCATTGCCCGGGCGGATGTCGGAACCCTGGCCGCTGCGCAGCAGGTCGCCCACCCCGACCCGCGCCGGCGCCAGGATGTAGCGCTTCTCACCGTCGAGGTAGTGGAGCAGGGCGATCCGGGCGTTGCGGTTGGGGTCGTACTCGATGGCGGCCACCTTGGCCGGCACGCCGTCCTTGTTCCGCTTGAAGTCGACGATGCGGTACTGCTGCTTGTGGCCGCCGCCCCGGTGGCGAGCCGTCTTGCGCCCGTAGCTGTTGCGGCCCCCGCTCTGGGTGCGGGCGGCGATCAGGGAGCGCTCGGGACGGTCCTTGGTGATCTCGGAGAAGTCGGCGACGGTCTGGAACCGGCGACCGGGACTGGTCGGGCGTCGCTTGCGCAGAGGCATGGTTCGTCGTCCTCCCTAGCTATCGAACAGGTCGATGGAGTCGCCCGCGACCAGGGTGACGACGGCACGCTTGGTCTCGGGGCGGCGCCCGAAGGTGGCGTTGCGACGGTTGCGCTTGCGCTTGCCCTTGCGGTTGAGGGTGTTGACCTTGGCCACCGTTACCCCGAAGAGGGACTCGACGGCCTGGCGGACCTGGACCTTGGTGGCCTGGCGGTGGATCTCGAAGGTGTAGGCCCCCTGGTCGAGCAGGGCGTAGGACTTCTCGCTCACCACCGGGCGGATGATGACGTCGTGGGCGTCCATCAGGCGGCCTCCCCGGCTCCGGGCAGCGTGTCGCGGGTGAAGACGACCCAGTCGCTGCACAGCACGTCGTAGGCGTTCAGCTCGCCGGCGGCCAAGGTGTGGACCTCGGGGAGGTTGCGGAAGCTCTTGGCCGCATGGTGGTCGTCGGGGCCGAGAACCACCAGGACCCGGCCACTCAGCTCGAGCGAGCGCAGGGCGGCTACGGCCGCCTTGGTGCTGGGGGCCTCGAAGTCCCACGAGGAGATGACGACCACCCGACTGTCGGCGGCCCGGTCCGACAGGGCCGAGGCCAGGGCGCCCCGCACCATCTTCTTGGGCGTGCGCTGGCGGTAGGAGCGGGGCTTGGGCCCGAGGGCGACGCCGCCCCCTCGCCACTGGGGGGCGCGGACCGAACCCTGGCGGGCCCGACCCGTGCCCTTCTGGCGCCAGGGCTTGGCCCCGCCGCCGCGGGCCTCGCTTCGGGTCTGGGTCGACTGGGTGCCCGAGCGGGCGGCGGCCAGCTGGGCCGTCACCACCTGGTGCATGAGGGCGACGTTGGGCGTGGCCCCGAAGTAGGACCGATCGAGCTCCACGTGGCCCACCCGACCACCGGAGGGGTCGCGCACGTCGACGCGCACCGTCGCCGGGTGGGGCGGGTCGGGCGCTCCCGCCCGCCCGGAGCTCCCCAGGTCGGCGGTGCTCACGTCCGGGCTCCCTTCACCGCGTTACGGACCAGGACGAGGCCGCCCCGGGGGCCGGGCACCGAGCCCTTCACCAGGAGCAGCTCGCGTTCGGCGTCGGCCGAGACGACCTCGAGGTTCAAGGTGGTGACCTTGGCGGCGCCCATGCGGCCGGCCATACGGGTGCCCTTGAACACCCGGGACGGGGTGGCACAGGCACCGATGGCGCCGGGGGCGCGGTGGACCCGATGGGCGCCGTGGGAGGCGGGCAGGCCCTTGAAGTTGTGGCGCTTCATGCCGCCGGCCGTGCCCTTGCCCTTGGAGACGGCGGTCACGTCGATGCGCTCGCCCGGGGCCAGCAGGTCGGCGCCCAGCTGCTGGCCCAACTCGTAGCCGTCGGTGTCGTCGAGGCGCAGCTCCACCAGGCGCACCCCGGGCTCCACCGCCGCCTTGTCGAAGTGGCCGGCCTCGGGCTTGGAGACGGCCCGCACCTTCTTGGCCCCGTAGGTGACCTGAAGGGCGCTGTAGCCGTCGGTCTCGGGCCGCTTGATCTGCACCACCCGGCAGGGCGTGACCGACAGGACGGTCACGGGCACGACGCGGTTCTGGTCGTCCCAGACCTGGGTCATGCCCACCTTCTCGCCTACCAGTGCCTTGTCGGCCATGCCAGTTCCATCTCTCGTTCTTCACGCGAACGCTCCGCACGGGGTCGATCCCCGGCGGAGCGTGGGTTGGGTTGTGCCACGTGGTATCCGACTCGTTGCGGGTGCTCCCCGCAGGCGGACCGGCGCGGACGTCGATTTCCGAGCAACGCCCCGGCAACCAGCCGGCGGCGTAAGGGGCAAAGCATAGCGGCCGGCTCCCGGGGCCACCACTTACGCCGATCGACCCGCCCTCCTGCCGTTCGTTGTCGGGTGGACCGTGCCGGCGACGGTGGAGCCGACAAAGAACGGGACGGGGGTGGTGGACGGGGCCGGTGCCTACCCTGGCCCGGTGGGAACTGGCCGGGTGCTGGCCCGTGGGCTGCTCCGGCGCTGCCCGGTATGCGGGAGCGGCTCGCTGTTCACCCGCTGGTTCGTCCTGGCCGAACGCTGCCCCGGCTGCCGCCTCCGCTTCCAGCGCATCGAGGGGCACTGGCTGGGAGCGCTCGGCCTCAACACCATCGTGTCGTTCACCGCCCTGTTCGTGGTGGTCGTGGCCTCCCTGGTGCTGGACCATCCCGACTACCACTCGGGACGCCTCGCCGTGGTCGCCGTCGTCACCGCCGTGGTGGTACCCCTGGTCTTCTACCCCTCGTCGAAGACCATGTGGACCGCCATCGACGTGCTCATGCGGCCGCTGGAGCCCGGTGAGGCCGATCCCGAAGCGCCTCGCCGCCAGCGTCGCTGAACCTCGCCGCTTTGTGTGCAGGGATGATGGCCATACCACCAATCAGTGCACACAAAGTGAGCCGGGGCTGCCCGCTCGTCCTCAGGCGGACTGGATCTTGATCTCGATGTCGACGCCGGCGGGCAGGTCGAGGCGTTGCAGGGAGTCGACCGTCTTGGCCGAGGGCTCGAGGATGTCGAGCAGGCGCTTGTGGATGCGCATCTCGAAGTGCTCCCGGGAGTCCTTGTCCTTGTGGGGAGAGCGGATCACCGTGTAGCGGTGCTTCTCGGTGGGCAGTGGCACCGGCCCCCGAATGGTGGCCTGGGTGCGCACCGCCGTCTCCACGATCTTCTTGGTCGACTGGTCGATGACCTCGTGGTCGTAGGCCTTGAGCCGGATGCGGATCTTCTGACTCATCCGCGGGCTCCGGCCCCGGAGACCCCCGCAAGGCGAGGTGCCCCTTCGGGGCGCTGTCCTGCTGGTCCGGCGAGAACGGTCACCTTCGGTGACCGCTCGCCGGTCGCCATCGGCGAGGGCTTGTGAGCTACTGGCAGCGCTGTTCTGGCGGTCACTTGAGGATCTTGGTGACGCGGCCGGCGCCCACCGTGCGACCGCCCTCTCGGATGGCGAAGCGCAGGCCCTCGTCCATGGCGATGGGGTGGATGAGCTCCACCGTGATGGTGATGTTGTCGCCCGGCATGATCATCTCCGTGCCCTCGGGCAGGCTGATCTCGCCGGTGATGTCGGTGGTGCGGAAGTAGAACTGCGGGCGGTAGTGGTTGAAGAAGGGCTTGTGGCGCCCGCCCTCCTCCTTGGTCAGCACGTACACCTGGCCCTCGAACTGGGTGTGGGGGGTGATCGAGCCGGGCTTGCACAGCACCTGGCCGCGCTCGACCTCCTCCTTCTTGGTCCCCCGCAGCAGCACGCCGATGTTGTCGCCGGCCTGGCCCTCGTCGAGGATCTTGCGGAACATCTCCACCCCGGTGCAGGTGGTGGACTGGGTGTCGCGGATGCCCACGATCTCGACGGTGTCGCCGGTGTGGACGGCGCCGGTCTCGACCTTGCCGGTCACCACGGTGCCTCGCCCGGTGATGGAGAAGACGTCCTCGATGGGCATGAGGAAGGGCTTGTCCAGGTCGCGGTCGGGCTGGGGCACGTAGGTGTCGACGGCCTCCATGAGCTCGAGGACACCGGCCTTGGCCGACTCGTCTCCCTCCAGGGCCTTGAGGGCCGACACCCGGACGACGGGCGTGTCGTCGCCGGGGAACTCGTACTCGTTGAGCAGCTCGCGCACCTCGAGCTCGACCAGGTCGAGCAGCTCCTCGTCGTCCACCATGTCGGCCTTGTTGAGGGCCACCACGATGGAGGGCACGCCCACCTGGCGGGCCAGCAGCACGTGCTCACGGGTCTGGGGCATGGGGCCGTCGGCCGCCGAGACCACCAGGATGGCGCCGTCCACCTGGGCGGCACCGGTGATCATGTTCTTGATGTAGTCGGCGTGGCCGGGCATGTCGACGTGGGCGTAGTGGCGGTTGGCCGTCTCGTACTCGATGTGGGAGATGGTGATGGTGATGCCCCGGGCCTTCTCCTCAGGCGCCTTGTCGATCTCCTCGAAGGACATGACCTGCACGTTGGGGTTGGCTTCCGCCAGCGTCTTGGTGATCGCCGCCGTCAGCGTCGTCTTGCCATGGTCGATGTGGCCCATCGTGCCCACGTTGAGGTGGGGCTTGGTCCGCTCGAACTTCGCCTTGGCCATGTCTTCAACTTTCCTTTCGAGGGGTTCCGTCCAGGAGCCGGGCTCGGCTCCTCATCGACCTTCGGGACATCTGGGCCTACCGACCGGGTGCTACTCGCCGCGGACCCGAGCGATGATCTCCTCGGCGATGGCCTTGGGGACCTGTTGGTAGGAGTGGAACTGCATGGTGTAGGTAGCGCGGCCCTGGGTGCGCGAGCGCAGGTCGGTAGCGTATCCGAACATGTCGGACAGGGGTACCTGGGCCCGGATCACCATGCTGTTGCCCCGCTGCTCGCTGGCCTCGACCTTGCCCCGGCGGGCGTTCAGGTCGCCGAAAACATCGCCCATGTAGTCTTCGGGCGTCACCACCTCCACGGCCATGATGGGCTCGAGCAGCGCCGGCGACGCCTTGCGGGCCGCCTCCTTGAACACCATGGAGCCGGCGATCTTGAAGGCCATCTCCGAGGAGTCGACGTCGTGGCTGGAGCCGTCGGTGAGCACCGCGCGTACGTCGACCACGGGGTAGCCGGCCAGCACGCCGGAGGCCAGCGAGGCCTGGATGCCCTGGTCGACCGAGGGGATGAACTCCCTGGGGATGCGCCCGCCGGTGATCTTGTCGATGAACTCGTAGCCCCCGCCCGGACCGGTGGGCTCGAGGTCGATGACCACGTGGGCGAACTGGCCCGAGCCACCGGTCTGCTTGACATGGCGGTACACGACCTTGGTGGCCGGGGAGGTGATCGTCTCCCGGTAGGCCACCTGGGGCTTACCCACGGTGGCGTCGACCTTGAACTCCCGCAGCATGCGGTCGACGATGACCTCGAGGTGCAGCTCCCCCTGGCCCGAGATCACCGTCTGGCCGGTGTCCTCGTCGGTGCGCACCTGGAACGTCGGGTCCTCCTCGGAGAGGGCCTGGAGCGCCTTGGACAGCTTGTCCTGATCGGACTTGGTCTTGGGCTCCACGGCCACGTGGATGACCGGCTCGGGGAAATCGATGGCCTCCAGCACGATGGGCCGGTCGGGGTCGCACAGGGTGTCACCGGTGGTGGTGCCCTTCAGGCCGATGGCGGCCACGATGTCGCCGGCGAAGATGGCGTCTTTGTCTTCCCGGCTGTTGGCGTGCATCTGCAGCAGCCGGCCCACCCGCTCCTTGCGGTCCTTGGTCGAGTTGTAGACGTAGGACCCGGCCTCGAGGGTGCCGGAGTAGACGCGGAAGTAGGTGAGCTTGCCCACGTGGGGATCGCTCATGATCTTGAAGGCCAGGGCGGCGAAGGGGGCGTTGTCGTCGGCCGGGCGCTCCAGCTCCTCGATGCCCTTGGGATCGAGGCCCCGGATGGCGGCCAGGTTGGGTGGCGCCGGGAGGAAGTCGACCACGGCGTCGAGCATGGGCTGGACGCCCTTGTTCTTGAACGCCGATCCGCACAGCACGGGCACGCAGTGGCTGGCGATGGTGCCGGCCCGCAGGGCCTGGCGGAGGTCGTCGGCGGTGATGGTCTCGTCCCCGGCGTACTTCTCCAAGATGGCATCGTCGAACTCGGCGAGGACGTCGAGCAACTTGGCCCGCCAGGCCTCGGCCTCGGCCACCAGGTCGTCGGGGATCTCTCCCACGGCCCACTCCTCGCCCTTCTCGCCCTCGCCGTCGGACCAGACCAGACCCTTCATGTTGATGAGGTCGACCACGCCCCGGAAATGACCCTCGGCCCCGATGGGGATCTGGACCACGGCCACCTTGGCCTGGAGCCGGTCCTCGATGGAGTCGACGGCGGCGAAGAAGTCGGCCCCGATGCGGTCCATCTTGTTGACGAAGCAGATGCGGGGCACCCCGTACTTGTTGGCCTGGCGCCAGACCGTCTCGGACTGGGGCTCAACCCCCGACACGGCGTCGAAGACGGCCACGGCGCCGTCGAGCACCCGCAGGGACCGCTCCACCTCGACGGTGAAGTCGACGTGGCCGGGGGTGTCGATGATGTTGATGGTGTGGTCGCGCCAGCTGCAGGTGGTGGCCGCCGAGGTGATGGTGATCCCCCGCTCCTGCTCCTGGACCATCCAGTCCATGGTGGCCGCACCCTCGTGGACCTCGCCGATCTTGTAGTTGCGCCCGGTGTAGTAGAGGATGCGCTCGGTCGTCGTGGTCTTGCCCGCGTCGATGTGGGCCATGATCCCGATGTTGCGGACACGACCGAGCGGCGTCTGGCGAGTTGGGCTCATCGAAACTCCTTCGCGAAACCAGCGCGCCGGCTCGTTCGCGACTCGAGGGGGGTCAAAGCCGGGCCGGGGCCGCGGCTCCGGCCAGCCTAGCGGGGAAGGTCGCTCACCAGCGGTAGTGGGCGAAGGCCCGGTTCGACTCGGCCATCTTCTGGAGGTCGTCCTTGCGCTTCATGCTGGCCCCGATGCCGTTGGAGGCATCGAGCAGCTCGTTGGCCATGCGCTCGGCCATCGTCTTCTCCCGGCGCTGGCGGGCATACCCCACCACCCAACGGATGGACAGCGTGCTGGCCCGCCGGGGCGGGACCTCGACCGGCACCTGGTAGGTGGCCCCACCCACCCGCCGGCTCTTGACCTCCAGGGCCGGCTTGACATTGTCCATGGCCCGCTTGAGGGTGGCGATGGGCTCCGAGCCGGTCTTGTCCCGGATGATGTCGAGGGCGTCGTAGACGATGCGTTCGGCGGTGGAGCGCTTCCCCCGCTGGAGCACCTTGTTGACGATCTGGGTGACCAGCACCGACCGGTAGATGGGGTCGGGGTTGAGTTGGCGCCGGGGCGGCGGTCCCTTGCGCGGCATCAGGCCCTCTTGGCGCCGTAGCGGCTGCGGGCCTGCTTGCGGTCACGCACGCCGGCGGCGTCGAGGGCACCCCGGATGACCTTGTAGCGCACGCCGGGCAGGTCCTTCACCCGGCCCCCGCGCACCAACACGATGGAGTGCTCCTGGAGGTTGTGGCCCTCACCGGGGATGTAGGCGGTGATCTCCATCCCGCTGGAGAGGCGCACCCGGGCCACCTTGCGCAAGGCCGAGTTCGGCTTCTTGGGGGTGTTGGTGTAGACGCGGGTGCACACGCCCCGGCGCTGGGGAGCCCCTTTGAGGGCGGCGGTCTTGCCCTTCTCGGGCTTGGTCTCGCGGCCCTTGCGGACCAGCTGCTGGATGGTAGGCACGAAGGGGTGATTCTACGGGTGCGGCGGGGGTGCTGACAACCGGAGGCCGAACGCGGGCCGCCGCCCGGTGGCGCCGCCGCAGCCGGCGGGTGGGGTTGGCCGGCGTGGCCAGCACGGTGCCGGCGTAGGGAACGCCGCCCCGGACGACGCGCAGGGCCAGCGCCAGCCAGACACACACCGCCCGCTCGGCCAGCCACACGGGAGCGAGCAGCGAGCAGGTCGGGGGGAAGACGGCGTCGCCCCCGGCCCGCCGCCGGCCGACCTCGGCGGCGGTGCCGGCGGCGGCCGCCCCCAGCACGAGTGCCCGCCCCCGCCGCCGGAGCAACGACAGGCCGGCGGTGGGGGCCAGCGCCAGCTCCGCCACCAGCCGCAGGGGGGTGGCGAGCTCGTCGTAGGCCTGGCGCACCCGCTGGGACCAGAAGTGGCGGGCCGACGGTGGCAGGCGGCGCACGTAGAGGTCGGGGGCGCTCACCGCCCGGCCCCCCACGGCCTGCACGGTGCGGATGAGCTCGAGGTTCTCGAACAGCACGTCGCCGTCATAGCCCCCGGCGGCGAGCACCACCCGGCGCCACACCCCCAGGGTGCCGGGGAAGTCGATGCCGCCGGCCCGGTTGACCAACGTCCGTGCGCTGTCCCAGCGGGCGTGCCAGGGCAAGGGATCGAAGTAGTTCTGGGGACAGACCAGATCGGCGCAGGCGAGCAGGCCGAACATGTCGGCCAGGCCCTCGAGGTCCCAGCGCACGTCGTCGTCGGCGATCACCACCCGCTCGTGACCGGCCGCCCGCAGGCCGGTGACCACGCCGTTGACCTTGCCGTAGCGTCCCGTGAGGTCGTCGTCGACCGGCACGTGGCGCACGCCGGCGCCCCAGGCCCGGTGGTGGGCGGCGAAGAGCTCGGGCGCAGAGCCGTCCACCACCAGCACCTCGACGCCCGCAGTGCCCACCAGCCACCGCAGGTACTCGCCGAGGTGGTCCTCGGCCGGGGCGTCCCAGCGGCGCAGGGGGACGAGATAGGTCAGCTCCACGACCGGGGCCGGCGTTCAGGAGCCGACCGCGGCCGGCAGCGGTCGGCGAAGAGAGGTCCGGCCTGCCCCCCAGCGGTCGAGCACGAAGCGGCTGAAGCGGTCCTCGGTGGCTATGAGGGCGGCCGCACCGAAGACGATGTCGGAGGCGAGCGCCGGCTCGCTGGCCGCCAGCCCGCCGGCGAGGCGGGCCGAGGCCACCACGGCGTGGCCGGCGTCGGCCGCCACGTGCACGTCGTAGAAGGCCTGGCCGGCGGGACCGATGCCCAACCGCTGCAGCGCGGCGGCGTAGCGGGACATGGGCACGACCGACGTCATCTCGAAGACGGCCAGATGGCCAACCAGCGCCCCCCGGAGCCGGCGATGCAGGCCCAGGAGGGAGATGAGGTTGGTGGTGGCCAGGGTCACGCCCGGCACCAGGTCGAGGTAGGCGCCGTAGTGGCTGTCCAGCCCGAGGGAGTCCATGGTGGCGGCCCACAGCTCGGCGTGGGACCGACCCTCGATGCCCCCGCCGTACTCGTCGAACTGGATCTCCACCAGGGCCGCCTTGGCCGGGCCGGCGAGGCGGGGGATGGCCCAGCTGTGGGGGTCGGCCTCTTTCAGCTGGTAGGCCGAGCGGTGCACGGCCAGCTCCCGGACCTGGTCCAGGCTGGCCCGGCCCTCGGTGAAGGTTGACAGGGAGGGGCCGTCGTGGGCGGCGATGACTGCGGCCAGGGCGGCCTCCACGTCGCCCACCGCCAGCACCTCGCCGACCTCCTCGTGGAGGCGCTGCTCGAAGGACCGCTCGAGCACCGCCCGGAAGGCGAGCAGCGAGGGCTCCCACTCCCACCCTTCGGACACCCCGGCCAGCCCCCGGTAGTGCAGCTCGTAGCAGCAGTAGAGGGCCAGCTGGCTGTCGTCGCCGCTCAGAGGGTCGTCCTCGCCGGGAGGGGCGACCGGGAGGCGGTGGGGCGGGGCCGCCAGGTGCTCGAGCAGGAAGGCGC
>DATMJI010000123.1:0-15235 GCA_035553895.1 Acidimicrobiales bacterium
GCTGCAGCCCGCCACCACTACCGCCGTTCCAGGCAGCTCATCGACGACTACGACGGACACAGTGGCTGAGGGATCGGGCGGGTCCCTCTCCACCCGGCCGTCGCCACCCGCAGGCGGGGACGTCTCGCCGGCCCCGGCCCCGCCTGCGGCCGGGGGACCATCGCCGCCGCCGACAGCCGCGGTCGTCCCCCCCGCCGTGCGCCCTCCCGCGCCCGGCCCGGGAGTGACGGTCCCAGCCGGCGGCGGTGGCGAAGAGCCCGACGAGGAACCCGAAGACGACCCTGACGATGACCCCGGTGATGACCCCGACGACGACCCCGACGACGGGGGCGGCGGCCGGGCACCCGAGATCGATGACCGCAGAGACGGCGACTGAGCCCACGGCCCCCGGCGCACCGCCCCTGCCCCGCCCGGCCCGCTGGCGGCGGTTGCTGGCCGGCGTGCGGGTGCGGATCCTCGGCTGGTACGTCGTGCTCCTCACCCTGGCCATCGGGGGCACGCTGCTGGTGGCGCGCAGCATCCTGCTCGACCAGCTCAACGAGGAGGTGGCCGAGCAGCTCGTCCAGGAGCAGACCGAGATCGCCACCTTGGCCACTGGCAACGACCCGGCCACCGGCGAACCCTTCGGCACCGATGTGGCCGCCCTGTTCGACACGTTCTTGCGCAGCAACCTCCCGAGCCAGGGCGAGAGCTTCCTCACGCTGGTGAGTGGCCGGCCCTACCTCTCGACGCCGGCCCCCTTCCGCCTCGAGACCGACTCCGCCCTGGTCGATCGGTGGTCCCGACTGGGCCAGACCGAGCGAGGAGAGGTCGACACCCCGGCCGGACCGGTCCGCTACCTGGCCGTGCCCTTGCGAGCCGATAACGAGACCCTCGGGGTGTTCGTGGTGGCCAACTTCGTACGCCAGCAGCGCGAGCAGATCGAAGGCGCCATCCGGGTAGGTGCCGCCGTCGCCCTCTCCGTCCTCGTGCTGGCCTCGGTCCTGGCCTGGTTCGTCGCCGGCCGGCTGCTCCGACCGGTCCGTCTGCTCACCGAGACGGCCCGGTCCATCGGAGAGTCGGACCTGACCCGGCGCATCCACATCACCGGGTCCGACGAGGTCGCCGAACTGGGCCTGACCTTCAACCACATGGTGGACCGCCTGGAGCAGGCCATGAACACCCGCCGGTCCTTCCTCGACGACGCCGGCCACGAGTTGCGCACACCCATCACCATCGTGCGGGGCCACCTCGAGCTCCTCGAGGAGGATCCCCACGAACGGCGCCAGACCCTGGACCTGGTGCTCGACGAGCTCGACCGCATGAGCCGCATCGTCGATGACCTCCTGCTGCTGGCCAAGGTGGAACAACCCGACTTCGTGCAGGCCCGCCCGGTCGATCTGGGCGAGCTGACGCGTAGCTGGCACGCTCGGGCCGTGACCCTGGCCGACCGGGAGTGGCGGCTCGAGCAAGTGGCCCGAGCCGAGGTCGTCCTGGACAGCCAGCGCATGACGCAGGCCGTCATGAACCTGGCCCAGAACGCCACCCAGCACACCGAGCACGGCACGGCCATCGACATCGGTTCGGCGGTGGCCGGAGGCGAGGCCCGGCTGTGGGTGAGCGACCGGGGGCCCGGCGTGCGGCCCGAGGATCGGGACCGCATCTTCGAACGCTTCACCCGGGCCGACCACGAGCGGCGACACTCCGAGGGCGCCGGCCTGGGCCTGTCGATCGTGGCCGCCATCGCCGCCGCCCACGGGGGACGGGTCGAGCTCAGCGAGCGGGCCGGCGGCGGGACGACCTTCACCATCGTCATCCCTGCAGGCGCTGAGCAGCCGAGCTGATGCCCCGCATCCTCATCGCCGAGGACGAGCCCCGGATCGCCTCGTTCCTGGAGAAGGGCCTCCGGGCCAACGGCTTTTCCACGGTGGTCGTCGACGACGGCAACGAGGCCACGAGCATGGCTCGTGACGGCGATTTCGATCTGGTGGTGCTCGACCTCGGCCTCCCCGGTCGGGACGGCCTGGACGTGCTGGCGAGCATCCGGCGGCGGGGGGAACGCCTTCCCGTCATCATCCTCACCGCCCGCCGGGAGGTGACGTCGACCGTCGCCGGTCTCGACGGCGGAGCCGACGACTACGTGACCAAGCCGTTCCGCTTCGACGAACTCCTGGCCCGTATCCGGGTGCGACTGCGGGCGGAGGCCACCGAGGAGACCACGCTGCTGCGGGCCGGATCGGTGACCTTGGATTTGCGCACCCGCCGGGCCCTGGTGGGTGAAGAGCTGGTGGAGCTGACGGCGCGGGAGTTCGCCCTCACCGAGACCTTCCTCCGCCATCCCAACCAGGTCCTCTCCCGCGAGCAGCTGCTCAGCAACGTGTGGGGCTACGACTTCGACCCGGGATCGAACGTGGTCGACGTCTACATCCGCTACCTCCGCCGCAAGCTCGGATCGGACCTCATCGAGACGGTACGGGGCATGGGGTACCGCTTGCGCGTCGACGGCTGAAGCTGCTCGCCATACCCGTCGAGGAGCCGCGGGGCGAGCGAGCGCCAGCGAGGGCGGAAGGCATAGACGCAGGCCAGGCGCACCCTGGTGGCCAGGGCGTAGGCCGCTACCCGGTCCCACAGCTCCGGGCCGGGCTGGTACCCCTCGAGAAAGGCAGCCGCCGCCCGCTGGGACCGTCCGGGCGAACAGTGCTGCTGGCGGGAGCGCAGCTCCAGGTGCACGAGGAGGTTGGCCACGTCGAGGGCGGGGTCACCCATGGCCAGGGTGTCGAGGTCGAGGAGCCCGATGCCGCCGGTGCCGTCGACCATGACCTGCTTGTCGTGGAAGTCCCGGTGCACGAGGGCGACCGGCGAGCTCGGCCGGCTCTCCTCCAGCATCGAGGTGGCCCGGGTGAGCGCCGCCGTCGCCTGCCGGCAGGCGGGGACACTCAGGGCCTTATGGTCGCGGGCGTGGGCCACCCAGCGACGGGTGACGGCTGCCTCCTCGCCGGCATCATGGACGGCCAGCCCATCCGGGGGTCGGGAGTCGTGGAACCGGCGCAAGGTCCGGCCCGCGTGGCCGATGGCCTCGACCACCAGGGCGGGCCGGCCCTGGCCGAGAAGGTGGTAGAGCGAGACCCCGGCCAGCTCGGCGTACTCGATGATCCCCGCCTCCGGATCACGCCGGAGCTGGCGGGGGACAGGCAGCTCGCCGGCGTCCACGGATTGAGGGAGCCGTCCCGGTCGGAACACCTTGATCCACGTGGCAGATCCCGCCGCACCAGCCCGGTGGATCACCGCCCGGCGCTCGGGACGGTGTACGACCATCGTCGACCCCTCCTGCTGCAGGATGGGAGCGAGCGACGGGAGCCGGCGGTCCGCTCCCCGGCGCTGGAGCACCACCCCGATGCCGTCGACGGCGGCCACCATGCCGGGCCCGGCTGCCCTAGCCGTCTCCTCGGCCACCGCTCGAGCGCGCGCCTCGTCGCCGAACCACTGGGCGGCGACGGTGCCGTCACCCTCGTCGAGGTACTCGAGGAGGAGGTGGTCACCCTGGCGGGGCCACGCCCGCCCGAGGTGGAGGCGCCGTCCGGTCAGCGGGCACTCGACCACCTCCAGGTGAGCCGGCCACCGCCCGCCGTGGCGCCCGGGCGGCGGGACCGATGTCGTGCGGGCGTCCATCATCCCGTGGCGGCGGAGGTGGCGCCCACCGCCCGCTCGACCAATGCACCCGCCCGTTCGGGCCAGTCCGGCTGGCGGCGCCGGAAGGGTTCGACCGCCAGCCGCAGCAGATGGGCGCCGCGGTGCACGGCCACCCGGTCCCGGTCCAGGCACCCCCCCGCACCGGCGTAGCCGGACAGGAACTGCTCAGCCATGGTCACCACCGCCCTGTCGTCGACCGATCGCTCCACCGCCGTGAGCTCCACGCTGGCCAGGAACGACCCGAGGTCGGCCGCCGGGTCCCCGGTGGCGCACGCGTCGAGGTCGAGGAGCGTCGCGTCGTCCCCGGCCATGACCACCTGGTCGGGTGAGAAGTCCCCGTGGCGGGAAGTGAGGGCAGGTGTGGAAGCGAGGAGCGACTCGCCGAGGGATCCCACCAGCCGCCAGATCATCGCCGCCCGGTGGGGCAGGAGAACGGCCAGGGCGGTCGCCGCCTCCTCCGCCGCGGCCGCGTCCGCCTCCGGGGGCACCACCGTGAGGCCCGCAGCCGGCAGATCGTGCAAGCGCCGCAAGGCCTGGCCGGTGGCTGCCAGTGCGGAAGCGGGATCGCCCGAAGGGGCCAGGAGCTCGGTCAAGGAGCGCCCCGGCACCCATTCGCTGGCCAGGGCGGCCGACGCCCGGCAAGCGCCGAGCAGCCGTGGTGCCTGCACCGGCGTGCCCTGGACCAGGCGTAGGCCGGCGAGCGCTCGATCCAGATCGTCCCGGCGGTAACCCTTGATCAGCGCCACCGGCACCCCCTCGCGGGCGACGGTGCCCACCCAGCGCCGGCCCGGCTTGTAGCGCACACAGCGGGGGGTCTCGTACCACAGCCGCTCATCGTCAGGAAGGAGTTGGCACATGAGGAACCTCTTCCGGTGTCCCGACAGGCTGTGGAGCATGGGAACGAGCCGGTCGCCGCCGGCCTCGGCGACGACCACCAGCTCGTCGCCGAAGGCGACGCCTGGCACCTGGCGGACCCTGGAGACGGTTTTGGAGAACTTGGGGAAGTCGTCGCCCCGATGGGCCTTGGCGAACGCCGTCACCCGCTGTGCACCCATGCCGAGCTCGTAGCCGACCAGGCAGCTGGTCCCGGGCTTGTAACGAACGTAGGTGGCCCGGGCGCTCGTCACGCCGGCAAAGGTCAGGCTCAGCGCCAGCCGCCGGACCAGCGCCTCCTCGTCGAGGACGAGCGCCATGCCGGGGATCGCCGGATCCCGCGCTGCCAGCTCGGCATCAGCGGGAGCCAGCACCGACGGCCCTTTGCGCCCGCAGCACCTTCCCCGGCGTCCGTCCGGTTCTCGCCAGGGGGGTGCCGGATTCACGGCTCGGCCCGTCGCCGGCACCGGGCCGGGTGCTCACCCGGCCGTCATCGATGCGCACCACCAGATCGGCATCGGCGACCGCGCCGGGGTCGTGGGCGATGACGAAGGTCGTGCGCCCGGCCGTCAGGCGACGCAGGGCTTCCGACACCTGCCCCTCGTTGGCCCGATCGAGCCCGGCCATGGCCTCGTCGAGGACGACCAGCGGCGCCTGGCGAACCGCCGCCCGGGCAATGGCCAAACGCTGGCGCTGGCCTCCCGAGAAGGTCGCCCCCCGCTCACCGATCACCGTCTCGTAGCCTTGGGGCAAGGCGGTGATGAAGTCGTGGGCGTTGGCCAGGCGGGCGGCCGCTCGGATCTCGTCGGCCGTCGCCGATGGCGAGCCGTAGGCGATGTTCTCGGCCACCGTGGTGGCGAACAGCACGCTCTCTTGGAGCACGATGGCGACCTGGCTGCGGACCGACGCCAGGGTGAGATCGACCAGGTCGTGACCGTCGATGCAGATGCGCCCGGCCGTCGGCTCGTACAGACGCAGCAGCAAGCCCATGAGGCTGGACTTGCCTGCGCCCGAAGGGCCCACGACGCCCACCCGCTGGCCAGGACGGACGTGGAGGTCGACGTCGCGCAACACGGGGCGGTCCGGATCGTGGCCGAAGGTGATCCCTTCGAAGCGCACGTCACCCCGGAACGCCGGCGCCGGCCGGGCCCACGACCGGTCGCTGATGTCGGGCCGGACCTCGAGGAGGTCGACGATGCGCTCGCCGGAGGCCGCCGCCTTGGCCAGGCGGCCGGTGTACTTGGCCACGTCGCGCATGGGCTTGAAGGCCTGCTTGAGGTAGGTGACGAACAGGACCAGGTCGCCGGGCGTGAGCTCGCCGCTGAGCACCCGGCGGGCCCCCACGAACAGCACCACCCCGGTGGCCAGGGCCACCAGCACGTCGGTCTTGCGCTCCAGGCCGGCGGCCAGGCGCTTGGCCTTGACCCCGTCACGCAAGCTGCGCTCGTTGTTGCGGGCGAAACGCTGCTCCAGCTTGGCCTCAAGGGAGTAGGCCTGGACCACCTTCATGGCACCGAGGGCCTCGGCCGCCACCGAGGCCAGTTCGCCCTCCTGCTGGCGCTGGGTCCTTGACACCTGGGAGATCCCCCGGGTCATGCGCACGCTGGTGAGAGCGAAGACGGGGAAGGCGGCGGCGGCGACCAGGGCCAGCTGCCAGTCCACGACCACCATCACCACGGCCATGCCCACGAGGGTCACGGCGTTGCCAACCAGCGGCAGGGCGGCCGTCACCGTGACCTCCTGGAGGCGTCCCACGTCCCCGGTCAGGCGGGTCAGGAGGTCACCGGTGCGGGCCCGATCGTGGAAGGCAAGCGACAGGCGCTGGAGGTGGGCGTAGAGCTCGGCCCGGACCTCGGTGAGCACCCGGTTGCCGGCCAGGGCGAAGGACACGGTGGCCAGGTACGAGGCCAGTGCCCGCAAGGCGGCCAGCGCCACGACCGCCACCGCCGCCAGGACGAGCACGGACATCGAGTCGAGCGCTCCGGGCCCACCTACCGGCTGGACCACGGCGTCGATCACGAACTTCAGCGGCCAGGGCTCGGCCAGGCGCAGGAGGACCTCGGTCAGCAGGGCGACCGATCCCGAGGCCACCAGGGGGGTCTGGCCGCGCACGTAGGGCCCGAAGCGGGCCGAGGTGCGCCGCAGGCCGGGCAGGGCGCCCCGCAGCGAGGCCGGCCGGGCGCCCATCAGGCGACCGCCTCCCGGCACTCGGCCAGGTCGAGGATCCGATCCACGGCCCGGTCCCAGGACCGGTGGGCGACGGCATCGGCCCGGGCCGCCCGGCCGAGGGCCCGCCGGCGGGCAGGATCGGCCCGCAGCTCGGCGAGGGCCCGGGCCAGGGCCAGGGGGTCACCGGGACGGCACAGCACGCCGGTGCGACCGTCGTCGATCACCTCGGCCACCTGGCCGATGTCGCTGGCCACGATCGCCCGGCCGGCGGCCAGGTACTCGAAGAGCTTGAGGGGCGAGAAGTAGAAGCCGTCGAGCGGGGGGTAGGGGGCCACGGCCACGTCCATGGCCCGCAGGTACCCCGGCACGGCGGCGGGCTCGACGGCGCCGGTGAAGGTGGCGACCGAGCCCAGCCCCCGGTCCTCGACCGCCTCGACCAGGCGGCGGCGCTCGGGGCCGTCACCGACCACCAGAAGCCGGTAGGTGGGATCGTCCCGGGCGAGGCGGGCGGTGGCGTCGACGAGGGTCTGCACGCCGTGCCAGGCCTTGAGGGTGCCGACGAAGCCCACGGTGAAGGTGGCCCCTGGCATCCGCTCCGGTCCCGGGGTGATGCGCCCGGCGTCGACGCCATTGGCCACCACCGTGACCCGGGCCCCGGGCCCCGACCGGGTCCGGACCCAGCGGGCCACCGGCTCGGAGACGCACACCACGGCGCCGGCGCCGGCGAAGGCGGCTCGGGCGCAGCGCTCCGCCGCCTGGCGGTCCACCAGCGTGCGGTGGGCGGCCTGCTCGTCGATGAGCGGGGCGTTGACCTCGAGCACGCCGGGGACCCCCTGGCGCCGGGACCAGGCCATGGCCGCCCAGCTCCAGAGCGAGTACCGCTCGTAGACGAGGTCCACCGGCCCGGCGCCGTCCAGGGCCCGTTCGAGACCGGCGTTGGCCGCCCGGGATCGCTGCTCCCGCTCGATTCCCGTGCCCGGGCCGACGGCGGGCAACGGGTGCACCTCGATGCCCTCGAGACCGGGAGGCGGCGGGCCCCCGAGCCTGGTGGCCAATAGGACGACATCGTGTCCCCGCCGGCAGAGGGCCCGGACCACCTCCTGGAGGTGGACCGAGGCGCCCTTGCACCCGAAGGCCGGCAGCCCCGGATCGGCGCAGACGTAGGCCACACGCATCAGACCGCCTCCAGGGCCGTCGAGCGGTCGGGAAGCAGCCCCAGGTGAGCCCGGAGCCGGGCCGCCTGGCGGTGGACCTCGAAGCGCTCCTCGACCCGGGCCCGGGCCGGCGCCGCCAGGCGGGACCGCAGCCCGGGATCGACGAGGAGGCGGTCGAGTGCCTCGGCCAGGGCCTCGGCATCACCTTCGCCCACCAGCACACCGGTCACCCCGTCCTCGACAGCCTCGGGCATCCCGGTGACGGGGGTGGCCACGCACGGGGTGCCCAGGGCCATGGCCTCGAGCACCACGGTGGGCAGACCGTCGCGATTGCCGTCGCTGCCGACCACGCACGGGGCGGCCAGGACGGCGGAGCCCCCCACCAGGCGCCGGACCTCGCCCTGGGGGCGCCCCCCGGCCAGCTCGACCAGGTGGGCGACGCCCCGGTGCTCGATCCGCTGCGCCAGGGCTTGGCGCTCCGGCCCGTCGCCCACGATGGTGCAACGGAAGTCCCGGCCCCGTCCCGCCAGTAGGGCGCAGGCGTCGACGAGGGTGGCGAAGCCCTTCTTCTCGACCAGGCGCCCCACCCCCACGATCACCGGCGGGCGGTGGCGGGGATCGGAGTAGGCGAAGCGCTCCAGGTCGAGTCCGTTGTAGACGCGGGCGGTACGGGCGGTGGCGGACCCGTGGGCGCGGCGCAGGTGGGCCAGGTTGAAGTCGCTGACCGTCACCGCCGCCGAGGCCGCCTGGAGGTTGCGGCGCAGCTCCGCCGGGTCGACATCGTGGTGGAAGATGTCCTTGGCGTGGGCGGTGAAGGAGAAGGGGACGCCCGTGAGCGACGAAGCCAGCCGGGCGACGGTGGTGGCCACGGAGGCGAAATGGGCATGGAGGTGGCGGATGCCCCGGCGGCGCACCAGCACAGCCAGCTCCAGGGCCTGAGCTCCGTCGTCGACGTCGGCGGCGAGCAGCTCGTCGAGGTGGTCGGCCACGCCAGGCAACTCGCCGGCGGCGGCGCCGAGTTGGTCCCAGAGCTCGGCCGCCCGGCGCCCGTGATGGCGCAGGTAGGTCACCGGAGCACGGACCTCAGCCAGCGCTTCGTGGAACCGACCGTCGGCGGGGGCCCGCAAGGAGAAGATCTCCAGGTCGAGGCCGGCGGCCTCGTGGGCCAGGATCTCGTTGAGGATGAAAGTCTCCGAGAAGCGGGGGTAGACCTTCAACACGTAGCCCACGGAGGCCCTCTCAGCTGGCAGCATGGATGCGGTCCCTGGTGAGGCTGGGCCCGCGACCGGCGGCCAGGAGGTGGTCGAGCAGGCCGGGGAGGCGACTCAGGCCGTCGAGGTCGACGGGCCCTGGGCAACTCCGCTCAGGGGCCGACGCCAACCAGTGCGCAAGCTGCCGGGGGGACAGTTCGTCGGGGTGGAGAAGGTCGACCACGCCGCGACGGGCCAGCCGGGCGGCCCGCACCAGCTGCTCGGCCCGGGGGTGGCAGCGGGGCACCAGCAGCGGGCGGTGACCGGCGGCCAGCAGCTCGCACACGCTGTTGTAGCCGGCCATGGAGACCACCGCCCGGGCCGAGCGGATCACGTGCTCGACCCCGCTGAGGTGGCCGGCCACCACCATGGTGGGTCGGCATGACGCGAGCCGGGCGAGAAGGTGACGGTCCTCGGCACTCATGTAGGGGCCGCTCACCACCAGCCCCGTCCATCCCGGGGGCAGGTCGGCCTGGACGAAGGCCCGGGCCAGCTCCAGCCCGTCCTGGCCACCACCCACCAGGCACAGGGCGAAGGGGCCCTCGGGCGGGGTCACGTCGCCAGCCGGGGCCGCCGGCCGGCCGTGGCCGAGGTAGCCGGTGTAGGTCGAACGCCGGGCCACGCTGGCCGGCAGGTCGCACTCGGCCATGAGGTCGAAGACGCGGGGGTCGCCGTAGACCCACACGGCGTCGTAGTAGGAGGCCACCGCCTCGCTGGCCCGGTCCTCGTGCCACTCCCGGCGGGCCACGTCAGGCGAGTCGAGGACGTCGCGCAGGCCGAGGACGAAGCGGGCCCGACCCGCCCGCCGCAGCTCGTTCAACGAGGCCCGCAACTCGCCGCAGATCCCCCAGGGGACCTTGTCGACCACCACCACCTCCGGATCGAAGGAGGTGAGGGCGGCGTGGATGATGCGCGAGCGCAACTCGATGAGGGCGTGCAGCGGCCGCGGGAGCGAGCGGGCCCGGTAGCTGCCGTCGAGCTGCTTGCCGAGGGCGGGCAGGCTGAGGCAGTCGGTCCCCGGCGGGATATCGAGGGCCCCGGCGCCGGGAGCACCGGTGACCACCAGCACCTCGGTGGAGGGGCGGGCGGCCACCAGGGCGCCGGCGATGGCCAGGTTGCGGCGGATGTGGCCCAGGCCCTGGGTGTCGTGGGAGTAGAGGGCCACCCGGCGGCAGCGCTGGACTTTGGGGGGATGGGCCACGTCGGCGCTCCTCGAGTGAAACGGAAGGTGAACACCTAATGTCGGCCGGTTGACTGAGAGCTTGATGAGGACACCGTGAAAGTTCTCTCATCTTGCTCCCGGGCCGGCCCGAGGCGGCTTCCCGAGGAAGGGCCGGTAGTGCCACCCCCAAGCCCGGAGGATCTGAGCGACTGAGCGACCCGGATCCTCCAGTCTCTCCGAACTGGTGGCAGGAGCGGAGCCATTGCGGCCCCGCTCCTGCCACCAATTCGGAGGCGGGCGCCCGAGCGGGCGGGTGCTCAGCCGCTGCGGGAGGTGGGCGGGCGCATGCGGGCCACCAGCTTGCGCAGGGGTACGTCGGCCAGCAGGGTCACGGCAGCGAGGACCGTCGCCACCACGGCGGCGGGCCAGAACCCCAGCCCGGCGGCCAGACCGATGCCGGCCACCGTCCACAGCGAGGCCGCCGTGGTCAGGCCCTTGACGTGGTCGCTGCCCTTCAAGATGGCCCCGCCGCCGAGGAAGCCCACGCCGGCGGCCACGTAGGACGCCACCCTGGTGACGTCGAGCTCGATGTTGGTGCTCCCGGGATCGTCGGTCACCAGAGTGGCGAAACCGCCTACGGAGATGGCCCCGAAGACGGCGGCGCCGACGGCGAGCAGGGCGTGGGTGCGCAGCCCGGCATCGTGGCCGTCGACCTCGCGTTCGAAGCCGACCACGCCGCCGAACACCAAGGCGGCCCCCAGGCGCCCCAGCACCTCCAACCAGCCCAGATCCGCAGCCTCCACTGCTCCTGCCCCCCTCGGCTGCGGGCGACCCGCAGACTTGCCGGCCCCGACGGTGATGGTGGTAAGCATCGTCCCACGGATCATCGATCAGGAGGTGGACCTTGACACTGACGCGTGCCTGGTGGGCGGCGGTGAGCACGGCCGTGTTGTTCGCCCTGGCGGGGTGCGGGGGCGACGCAGCCCCGCCTCCGGCAGCGACCGGCGACGAGTCCCAGCCGGCGACCGAGGACGAGGCGGCGGGCCCGACCCTGGAGGTCACCAGCCCGAGGGGCGGTGCGGTCCTGGAGGGAAACGTGGTGAGCCTGCAACTGGACGGGTCGGGGGTGGAGATCGTCAGCGCCGACGGCGACACCAGCGGCACCACCGGCCACTACCACGTCTTCGTCGACCGTGACCCCGTCGCCGCCGGGGAGGCGATCCCCAAGGAGGCCGGCATCGTCCACTCCACCGACAACCCGGTGGTCCTGACCGGCCTCGCCGTCGGCCAGCATCGCCTGGTGGTGGTCTACGGCGACGGCACCCACACCCGCATCGGGGAGGCCCAGGCAGAGGTGGCCGTCGAGGTCGCCGGTCCGTCCGTTGACGCCTCGGCGCCCGAGACGGCGCCGGCCGGTTCACCGGTGACGGTCGACGTGGTGGTCGAGGGTCTCACCCTCGTCGCCGCCGACGGCGACACCAGCGGCACCACCGGGCACCTGCACGTCTTCGTCGACCGCGAACCCACCCCGGCGGGGGAGCCGATCCCCGCCGAGGACGGCATCATCCACAGCGCCGAGACGTCCATTCCCGTTCCCAACCTGGCGCCGGGTGAGCACACCTTATGGGTGGTGGCCGGCGACGGGACGCACACACCCCTCGACCCGGCGGTGATGGACAAGGTCACGGTATCTGTCGTGGAGTGACGGACCCCCACGGCGTCGCTGGGCTGGGGTGGCGGCGGGTGTAACGTCTCTCTGGTTGGCCGGCCCGGCAGTCCCTCAGCCGGGTCGGCGAGTGACCGTGCGGACATGGGAGCACGCCGTGACCGACGCATCGACGACGGCGACCGAGGTAGCCACCTACTGCCCGTTGTGCGTCTCGCGATGCGGCGCCCGGGCCACCGTGGCCAACGGGACCTTCACGCTCAACCGCGACCCGTCGCACCCCACCGGCAAGGCGCTGTGCGTCAAGGGCAAGGCGGCACCGGAGATCACCGCCCACCCCGACCGGCTGCGGTACCCCATGAAGCGCACCGCCGCCAAGGGGGCGCCCGAGCCCGGATGGCAGCGGATCAGCTGGGAAGAGGCATTGGAAACGGTCGCTCGAGAGCTGCACGCGCTGGCCCGTGACCACGGCCCGGAGTCCGTCGTGTTCAGTTCCGTCTCTCCGTCCACCTCGGCGATCGTCGATTGCGTCGACTGGATCCAGCGTCTGCAGCGTGCGTTCGGCAGCCCGAACTTCCTCACCTCCATGGAGTTGTGCGGTTGGGGGCGCTACCTCGCCTCGTTGTACACCTACGGAGCATCGGTACCCGGCGAGTACATGCCCGACCTCGACCGGGCCGGATGCATCCTGTTCTGGGGCTACAACCCGTCGGTGTCGCGCCTCGCCCACGCCACGGCGACGAGGGCGGCGTTGCGCCGGGGGGCCAAGCTCGTCGTCGTCGACCCGCGACAAGCGGGTCTCGCCGCCCGGGCCGATCCCTGGCTGCGGGTACGCCCCGGCACCGACGCGGCGCTGGCGTTGGCCATCACCAACGTGATGATCGAGCAGGGCTGGTACGACGAGCCGTTTGTTCGCCGCTGGACCAACGGCCCGCTCCTCGTGTGCACCGACACGGGGCGTTTGCTGCGGGCCAGCGACCTGGCCCCGGGCGGTGATCCGGGCCATCACGTCGCCTGGGACGTCGCCGGGCATCCGGTCGTCGTCGACCCGGCCCGCCGGGGCTCGGATGTCGACGACCACGGCCGCCTCGCACTGACCGGGACCCTCGAGGTGCCGACCGCCGGCGGGATCGTGGCCTGCCGGCCGGCGTTCGATCTCGTGGCCGAGCAGTGCCGTGCCCTGTCGCCGGCGGTGGCGGAGCACATCACGGGTATCCCCGCTGGCGAGATCGAGCGCACCGCCCGGGTCCTCTGGCAGCACCGCCCGATCGCCTTCTACACCTGGAGCGGTCTCGAGCAGCACAGTGGCACGACCCAGATCATCCGAGCGATCAACGTCTTGTACGCACTGACCGGCTGCCTCGACGCGCCGGGTGGCAACGTGCTGTTCAGCCCCGTGCCGACCAACCCGATCGCCGGATGGGAACTGCTCGACCCGTCGCAACGGGCGAAGGCCATCGGCGTCGACGACCGCCCCCTCGGTCCGGCCCGCTTCGAGTTCGTCACCGGCGAGGACTTCTACACCGCTGCCCTGGAGGGCCGTCCGTACCGGGCGCGGGGGCTGGTCAGCTTCGGGGCCAACCTGCTCATGGCCCACGGCGACAGCAGGCGCGGCCGGGAGGCCCTGCGGGCCCTCGATTTCCACGTCCACCTGGACATGTTCATGAGCCCGACCGCCGAACAGGCCGACATCGTGCTGCCCGTGACCGGTGCCTTCGAGGCCGAGGGCCTGAAGGTGGGATTTGAGGTCTCCCAGGAGGCCGAGTCGCTGGTACAACTGCGTGCCCCGCTCGTGCCTGCGGTGGGCGAGGCCCGTCCCGACATCGGGGTCATCTTCGACCTGGCCACCCGGCTCGGGCTGGGCCAGGACTTCTTCGAGGGCGACGTCGACGCCGGCTGGGCCCACCAGCTGGAGCCGAGCGGCGTGACCCTCCGCCAGCTGCGCGACGACCCTGCGGGAGTGCGCCTCCCGCTGGAGACGCGTCACCGGAAGTACGAGGTCGTGGGTGACGGTGGCGTGCCGGCGGGATTCGACACGGGAACCGGGCGGATCGAGCTGTATGTCGAAGACTTTCTCGATGTCGGCCAGCCACCGGTCCCGGCGTTCACCGAGCCCCGTCTGAGCCCCCGGTCTCGCCCCGACCTCGCCCAAGACTTCCCGCTCGTGCTCACGTGCGCCAAGGCGCTCCACTTCTGCGAAACCCAGCACCGCCAGGTCGCCAGCCTGCGCCGGCACGTCCCGGACCCCGAGGTCGAGATGCACCCGGACACGGCGGCCGCACGCGGCATCGCCGAGGGCGATTGGGTCGAGATCGCAACGCCGAAGGGCCGGGTCCGGGCCCGGGCCGCCTTCAGCGCCACCCTGGCCCCTGGCGTCGTGTGCGGCCAGCACGGGTGGTACGAACCATGCGAGGAGCTCGGTCTCCCCGGTCACCCACCGTTCGGCCCGAACAGCGCCAACCTCAACCTGGTACTCAGCCAGACCCCGAGTGACCCGTTGAGTGGCAGCTCTCCCCTGCGGGCCCAGATCTGCGAGGTCACACCGCTGTCCTGATGCGTCCTCTGCTCATCGAGGCGTCGGTTGGCCTCTGCCTCGGTGGGCCGCCTGGGTCTCGAACCCAGCACCTTGGGATTAAAAGTTGCCGGAGGCCTGTCCCATGTTGTCTCGTCCTGACCATGAATGTGTCGCTGACCTGCGCTTTTCCTGTAGCGCGACTCTCTAACGTCTCCGCTCGTCGCAGTCCGTTCGGGGGCTTCCGTGACACGAGCGTGACACGAGGCCCGCAGGGGCACCGCCGGGAGTGGGGAGGCCGGACGACCGACCGCTCCTGTGATGTGCCTGTTGGTGGCCATCTGAAACTGCGCGCTGGCGAGCAGTGGGTGCCCGATGAGGGCCAGCACGGAGAGTGGTCCACGCGAAGGGATGTCTTCGACCACGTCGCTCCGGGGCCCGGCGTTGCGTGATACGGAGCGAGCTGTGTCTTCGGGGCCGCTCGCTATGCGGCAGGTCGCTGCTCGCTACCCGCCGTCGGCCGGCGCGTCACTGCCGAGACGCTCGGTCGCGTTATGTGGCGGCGGCTCCGCACAGTGCGCCGGTTACCGGGCGCTCCAAGCGTTTCGCCAGACCGCTCTTCGGCCAGCGGCCGTTGCCCTGGGCCTGACCCGGTTTGACGGACATCCACCATCAGGGGCGCAGCCCCGGAAAGGATGTCCATCATGGAGACCATGGGAAGGACGAAGCGCCCCCGCCGGTCGTTCTCGAAGCAGTTCAAGGCCGAGGTCGTCGACCTCG
>DATMJI010000124.1:0-12453 GCA_035553895.1 Acidimicrobiales bacterium
GGCGGCGAGCACGCCTTCCACTGCACGGCGGTGGCCGACGGCTCCCGGACCATCGCCGAAGGCACCGAGGTCGAGTTCCAGGTGGTACCCGGCCACCTCGGGCGCTGGGAAGCCTGGGACATCACGCCCCGGAGCTGAGGCGGGCGGGCCGTCAGGCCCGGGCCGCCCCCTCGGTCTCCACCGCCACCAGATCCTCGGGGCCGCCGGTGATGTCGATGGTGCCGCCGAAGCGCCGGCGCTGGCGGACTTCGAGCCGTTGAGCCAACCGGCTCAGGGCGAAGATGACCACGATGTACACACCAGCCACGGCAATCAGGGCTTGCAGGAGGTTCCCGTCGAAGCTGCCCGTGATCTGGGCCCGCCGCAGCAGCTCCTCGTACTGGACGAAGAACCCGAGGGAGGTGTCCTTGAGCAGGGTCGCCTGCTGGCTGATGATGGCCGGCATCATGCGCCGCAGGGCTTGAGGAAGGATCACCAGGAGCATGGCCTGGTTGTGGCGCAGACCGATGGCGGCGGCGGCCTCCTTTTGGCCCCGGTCCAACGACAAGATGCCGGCCCGGAAGATCTCGGCCAGTACGGCGCTGTTGTAGACAGCCAGGCCGAGCACGAGGTACCAGAACAGGGGGAAGCGCACGCCGAGGCGCGGGAGCCCGAAGGCCGAGAACAAGATGAGCAGGAGGAGGGGAAATCCCCGGAAGAACTCCACGTAGAGCCCGGCCAGCCAGCGCAGAGGACGGCGGCGGGACAGCCGGCCCAGGGCCATCACCGCCCCCAGGGCGGTGGCCCCCACCATCCCGGCGGCGGCCGCCTTCAAGGTGTTGGCCAGGCCGCCGAGCAGGTACCGCACCACCCCCGGGTCGACGAGGATGCTCCACAGGTCGGCGTCGAGCTGGCCCCGGGACGAGAAGCGGCCGAAGGCCACCACCACCACGGCGAGGAGGACAGTCCCGGCCACCACCGTTCCCACCAGGACCCGGCGCCGGCCCCGGGGCCCGACCTCGTCGAAGAGGGCGACGGTCACCGGCGGATGGCTACCCGGCGCTCGAGGGCCCCAACAGCCAGACCCGACGGCAACGTCAACAACAGGTAGGCGCCGGCGGCGGCGGCGAAGGCGGTGACGAACTCGGCGTTCTCCACGGCGATCTGATTGGCCGTGCCGGTCAGTTCGATGAAGCCGATGGTGTAGGCGATGGAGCTGTTCTTTGTGAGGGCGATGAACAGGTTGCCGAGCGGCGCCACCACGCTGCGCAGGGCCTGGGGTAGTACCACCAGGCCGAGCACCTGGGAGAAGCCCAAGCCCAGGGAACGAGCCGCCTCGACCTGGCCTGAAGCCACGGTGTTCACCCCGGACCGCACCGTCTCGGCCACGAAGGCTCCGGTGTAGATCGACAGGACGATCACGGCCGAGACGAACTTCGACTCGAAGAGGATGCCGATGCTCGGCAGCCCGAAGAAGAAGAGGACGAACAGCACCGCCAAGGGGCAGTTGCGGACGAGTTCGACGTAGACGGTGGCCGCGCCCCGCAGCGGGCGGATGGGGCCCACCCGCAGCGAGGCGACGGTGACACCGATGACAAAGGCCGCCAGCCACGAGACCACCGTCAGCGAGATCGTGGCCCCGATCCCCTCGACGAAGCGGTCGAGGTTGTCGGCGAGGATCTCCACCCGTGACGGGGCTTGGGGCCGGTTCCGGGGCCTGGAGTGGGCCGCGCTTAGTAGCGGTCCACGGCGGGCGGCTCGGGCACTTCGTCGTCGACGGTGCCCACGGTGCGCTCGTAGGCGTCGGCCCACTCGCCGTTGGTGAAGATCTCCTCCAGGCGGTCGTTGATGAAGGTACGGAACTCGTCGTCACCCTTGGGGATACCGATGCCGTAGGGCTCGGTGGTGAAGGGGTTGCCCACCACCTCGAACACGTCGGAGCCGTACTGCTCGACCAGGCCGAGGAGGATGACGTTGTCCGTGCTCACGGCATCGACGCGGCCGTCGCGCATGGCGTCGGCACACTTGGTGTACACGTCGAACTCGGTGAGCTCGGCCTCGGGTGCCATCTCCCGCACGTTCTCGATCGACGTCGAGCCCTGCACCGAGCACACCCGCTTGCCGTTGAGGTCGTCGACGCCGCTGATCTCCATGGGGTTCCCGGCAGGCACCATGATGTCCTGGCCGGCCACGTAGTAGGGGCCGGCGAAGTCGATGCGCTCCTTGCGGGCGTCGTTGATGGTGTAGGTGGCCACCACCATGTCGACCGTCCCCTCCTCCAGGGCGGTTTCGCGGATGGCCGACGGGGTCTCGGTGAACTCGATCTCCACGTCCGGCCCGATGGCCTCCACGATGAGCTTGGCGATCTCGACGTCGAAACCCTCGACCTCGCCGGTGCGGGGATCGGTCTGGCCGAAGAGGCGCTGGTCGAACTTGGTGCCCACGGTGATGGTGCCGGCTTGTTGGATCTCGGCCATGGTGGAGCCGGCCGGGAACTCCGGGGCCTCCCCGGCGTCGGCCTCCGTGGTGTCCGAGGTCTGCCCGGTGTCGTCGTCGTCGTCGCCGCAGGCGGTGGCGACCAAAGCCAGGGCGGCCAGCATGGCCACCAGCCAGAGCGTGCGGGTTCGGGTGCGGGTCATGTCGGTGTCTCCTTCTCGGGTGGGCAGGACGCGGTGCTGCTCAATGGGCCAGGATCTTGGACAGGAAGTCGCGGGCCCGGTCGCTCTCGGGCTCGGCGAAGAAACGGTCAGGGGGCGCCACCTCGACGATGCGCCCCCCGTCCATGAACACCACCTTGCGGGCGGCCGAGCGGGCGAAGCCCATCTCGTGGGTCACCACGATCATGGTCGTGCCCTCGGCGGCCAGGCCCACCATGACGTCGAGCACCTCGGCGATCATCTCCGGGTCGAGGGCGGAGGTGGGCTCGTCGAAGAGCATGACCTTGGGCTCCATGGCCAGGGCTCGGGCGATGGCCGCCCGTTGCTGCTGGCCGCCGGAGAGCTCGGCGGGGTACTGATCGGCCTTCTCGGCGATGCCCACGCGCTCCAGCAGCACCATGGCCCGTTCCCGGGCCTCGGTCTTGGACAGGTGGAGCGCCTTGAGCGGACCGAGGGTGACGTTGGCCAGCACCGTCTTGTGGGCGAAGAGGTTGAACGACTGGAAGACCATTCCCACCTGGGCCCGGAGGCGGGCGAGCTCCTTTCCCTCTTCCGGCAGGGGCGAGCCCTCGAAGAGGATGGTGCCGCTGTCGATGGGCTCGAGGCGGTTGATGCAGCGACACAGGGTGGACTTGCCCGAGCCCGACGGGCCCACCACCACCACCACCTCGGCGGGGTCGACGGCCAAGTCGACGTCGTGCAGCACGTGCAGGGGGCCGAACCACTTGTTGACCTTCTCGAGGACGACCACCGGCTGGCTCGTCATCTGCCCCCTGGTACTCCTGGTTGTGCCTGGCCAGCGCACGCTAACAGGCGCGCCGCGTCCAGCCGTGGCTCACCAGGCGTCAGCTGGGGGAGCCCTCTCCGGTGTCCTGCCCGCTCGCTCGCGAGAGCTGGACGAAGGCCATGCGCAGCTGGCCGAGACCGTCCCGCAACGCCTGTTCCTCGTCACCGAGGCGCCCAACCATGCCCTCGACGAGGGCACCCATGGCATCGATGGCCAGCCGGCCCTCCTCGAGGTTGGGGGGTCGCCGGTTGAGGTGGATGGCGGCCAGCTGGAAGAGGCCGACGGCGTGGTTGGCCACCACCACCGAGGCCGGGGTCGAGGCCACCTCCTCCTGCATGGCGGCCAGCTCGCGCTCCATGGTGGCGGCGTCGCCGGGATCGACCCCTGGCGGGGCGTGCCCGGCGGGTCCGGCTTGCCCGCCTGCCGCCGGGCCGGCGGGCTCCGCCGGCGCCGGCTCGTCGCCCTCCCGCCGCACCGGTCGTTCGCCTCCAGGTGTCCAGAGCGAGCTCATGCTGGTACCATAACGGGAGACATGTCGAGAAACGGGCCCTCGTCGAACACCGACATGTGCCGACCCCACCGTGCCTGATGCACTGCGACGTGGTCCCTCGCCGGGGTGGTTTCCTCCGTCGTGCCCACCCAGGCGTTCCCACCCGTCCCCGCCACCTTCCTCAGGAGTGATGTCCGATAACCACAGCCGATAGCAACGAGCTTCGTATCAACGACCGGATCCGGGCGAGAGAGGTCCGCCTCGTCTCGACCGACGGTGAGCAGATCGGGATACGGGCCCTACCCGATGCCCTCGCCCTGGCCCGGGATGCCGATCTCGACCTCGTGGAGGTGGCCCCTCAGGCCAGCCCCCCGGTGTGCCGGATCATGGACTACGGCAAGTTCAAGTACGAGGCGGCCCAGAAGGCGAAGGAATCCCGGCGCAAGACCAGCCAGGTCTCCATCAAGGAGATGAAGTACCGGGTCAAGATCGGGCGGGGCGACTTCGACACCAAGACCCACAAGGTTGAGCGCTTCCTCGAGGACGGCCACAAGGTGAAGATCACCATCATGTTCCGGGGCCGGGAGGTCCATCATCCCGAGCTCGGCATGAAGATCCTGGATCAGGTGGCCGAGCACAACAACCACCTGGCCAAGGTGGAGGCGTCGCCCAAGCTCGACGGCCGCAACATGACCATGGTCCTGGCCCCCGACAAGCGGGTGCAGGCTGCCGCCGAGGCGGCCCGTAAGAAGGCCCTGGCCGAACAGCGCCGGGCAGAGGCGCCCGAACCGGCCACTGGGGGCCCCACCGGCAACGGGGCGGCGCCGGCGAGCAACGATCGACCGACCCCGGCGGCCAGCGCCGCCGACGACAAGGAGAGCTAGACGGTGCCCAAGATGAAGACCCACCGCGGTGCGGCCAAGCGGTTCAAGGTGACTGGGAGCGGCAAGGTGATGCGGCGCCAGGTGGGGATGAACCACATCCTGGAGAAGAAGCCGACCAAGCGCACCCGGCGGCTGAAGCGCACCGAGGAGCTCACCGGGGGCGACCGCCGCCAGGTCAACCGCCTCCTCGGCCGAGCCTGACGGCTCCCCGCTAGACTCCGACTCCCTATGGCACGAGTGAAGAGGGCGGTCCACGCCCGCAAGCACCACAAGGCGGTGCTGGAGCAGGCGCAGGGCTACTACGGGAACAAGAGCCGGTCCTACCGGGCCGCCAACGAGCAGGTCATGCATTCCCTGCGCTACGCCTACCGAGACCGGCGGGCCCGCAAGGGCGACTTCCGGCGCTTGTGGATCCAGCGCATCAACGCCGCCGCCCGCCAGCACGGCATGAGCTACAGCCGGTTCATGGATGGCCTGCGCCGGGCCGGCGTCGAGCTCGACCGCAAGGTCCTCGCCGACCTGGCCGTCCGGGACGAGCCCGCCTTCGCCGCCCTGGTGCAGGTGGCGGCCCAGGCACCGACCTCCTAGCCCCCGGTCGTGGGCGCGCCGAGCCCGCTCGGAGCCCGTCACCAGAAGGTCACCCGCCTCCGCCGGCTCCTCGGCCAGCGCAGCACCCGGCTGCGAGAGGGCGCCTTCGCCATCGAGGGCGAGACCCTGGTGGCCGAGGCCCTGGACGCCGGTTTGGCCCTGGAGGCGGTCTTCGTGGCCGCCGGGTGCGTCCCCCTCCCAGCCGTGGCCGCCCGGGCGGCCGAGCGCGGCTACCGGGTCCACACCCTGGCCGCCGGCGTCCTCGAGCGCATCTCCAGCACGGTCCATCCCCAGCCCGTCGTTGCCGTGGCCCCGTCCTGCGACGTGGCCCTCGAGCGCGTCGCCGGCTCCTCGCCGGTCGTGGTCTGCGTCGACGTCCGTGACCCCGGCAACGCCGGCAACATCGCCCGCGGTGCCGAGGCGGCCGGGGCCGGGGCGATAGTGTTCTGCGCAGGTTCCGTGGATCCGTTCAACCCGAAGACGGTGCGGTCGTCCGCGGGCTCGCTGTTCCACGTCCCCGTGGTGTCGGGAGGGGATCCGGTCGAGGTGCTGGAGCACATGGGAGCTTGGGGGTACGAGCGCCTGGGGACCGTCGCCAGCGGCGGAGAACCCTACGACGAGGTCAGCTTCGCCGGCCCCACCGCCGTGGTGGTCGGCAACGAGGCCCATGGCCTGCCTCCGGCCATCGGCGACCTCCTCGACCGGCACGTCACCATCCCCATGGCGGGCCGGACCGAGTCGCTCAACGTCAGCATGGCCAGTGCCCTCATCTGCTTCGAGGCCCTGCGCCAGCGCCGGCACGCGGCCCCGCTCGGTCCGTCCCGATGACCGCCTCGGTCGGCCTCGACGAGCTGGCCGTGGCCGCCCTGGTGGTGGCGGGCGGCCGGGTGGCCGCCGCCAACCAGGCAGCCGCCGAGCTGGCCGGCGCCCGGGCCGGAGAGCTCGTGGGCGTCGAGTTGGCCGAGCTGCTCGGACCCCCAGGGGCGCCGTCCCCGCCGTCAGTCCTCCGCGGGGGCGAGGAGGTGGCCCGCCTGCGCCGCATCGGCGGGGGCGAGGTGGCCGTCGCCCTCTGCCGGCGGTCCTCTCCCGGCGAGGCGGCCGAGCGCAGCGTGGTCACCCTGCGCCCCATCCAACCCCCCGACCCCTCGGGCATGGAGGTCGTCTCCACCGTGAGCCACGAGCTGCGGTCGCCGCTCACGTCGGTCAAGGGCTACACCTCGCTGCTGTTGAGCCGGTGGGACCGCCTGCCCGACGACCAGCGGCGGTCCATGCTCGAGCAGGTCCACCACGACGCCGACCGGGTCACCCGGCTGGTCAACGAGCTGCTCGACATCAGCCGCCTGGAGACCGGGCACCTCCACCTGCGCTTCCAGGAGGTGGCGCTGCCCAGCATCGCCTCCTCGGTGGTGGCCAAGGTGGCCCTGGAGTACCCCGACCTCGAGTGCGGCCTCGACTTCGCCGAGGGATTCCCGTCGGTGGAAGCCGATCCCGACAAGGTCGAGCAGGTCCTCACCAACCTGGTGGAGAACGCGGCCAAGTACGCCAGCCTCAAGGGGATGAGCGTGTCCGGCTCCGTACGGGGCGACGCCGTGGCCGTGGCCGTCTCCGATGCCGGCGAGGGCATCCCCGACGGCGAGCTGCCCCACGTGTTCACCAAGTTCTACCGCCGCGACCAGGGCAGACCGAGCGGTTCGGGGTTGGGCCTGTGGATCAGCCGGGGCCTGGTGGAGGCCCACGGTGGCCGGCTCGAGGCCGACAGCGTGCTCGGCCGGGGCAGCGTGTTCCGCTTCACCCTGCCCCTCGAACGGGGCAACGGTCGCTGATGCCCGCAGAGGAGGCGGCCGACATCGAGTCCCTCACCGCCGGCGCCCTGGCCCGGGTGGCCGCCGCCGCCGACTCCGACCAGCTCGACGGCCTCCGGAGCGAGGTGCTGGGACGGCGCTCGCCCTTCGCCGAGGCCAAGTCGACCCTGGGGCGCCTGGCCCCCGAGGACCGGCGCCGGGCCGGCCAGGCCCTCAACGACGCCCGCCGGCGCATCGAGGCGGCGCTGGGTGCCCGGCGCGCCGAGCTGGAGTTGGCCGAGCGCCGGGCCCGCCTCGAGCGCGAGCGACTGGATCTGACCGAGGCCCGCCCCCGCCATCGCCGGGGCCACATCCACCTCGTCACCCAGGCTCGCGACCGCCTCGAGGACGTTTTTGTCGCCATGGGCTACACCGTCGCCGAGGGGCCCGAGGCCGAGTCCGACTGGTACAACTTCGAAGCCCTCAACTTCCCGGCCGGCCACCCGGCCCGGGACATGTACGACACCTTCTACCTCGATCTCGGTACGCCGGAGTCGACCCTGCTGCGCACCCACACCTCGCCCGTCCAGATCCGGGTGATGGAGGCGGCCGAGCCCCCCATCTACTCGGTGATGCCAGGTCGCTGCTACCGCCTCGACACCCCTGACGCCTCCCACCTCCCGGTCTTCCACCAGATCGAGGGCCTGGTCGTCGACCGCGGCATCACCATGGGCGACCTGGCCGGCACCCTCGACGCCTTCACCGAGGCCTACTTCGGCCGGGGGTTTCGCTCCCGGCTGCGCCCGTCGTACTTTCCCTTCACCGAGCCCTCGGCCGAGTTCGACATCACCTGCCTGTTCTGCGTGGGGGAGGGGTGCCGCACCTGCGGGCGCACGGGATGGCTGGAGCTGGGCGGCTGCGGCATGGTCCATCCCAACGTCTTCCTGGCCGTGGGCTACGACCCCGAGGTGTGGTCCGGCTTCGCCTTCGGCTTCGGCATCGACCGACTGGCCATGATGCGCCACGGCATCGACGACATCCGCGAGCTGGCCTCTCCCGACGTCCGCGTCCTCCGGCAGTTCTAGTACGGGGGCAGCGCCCCTCCCGTGAAGCCCCCCACGGGCCTCCCCGCTCTCCGGCCACGTCCCCATCACGGGGCGAGCATCCCGGCGTAGCGGTAGGTTCTCTCCTCGTGCGGGTCCCGCTGTCGTGGCTTCGAGAGTTCGTTGCCCTCGACCTTTCCGTTGAGGAGATCGTGGCCACCCTCGACGATCTGGGCCTGGCGGTGGAGTCGGTCACCACGGTGGGGGCAGGCCTCGAGGGCGTGGTCGTGGCCCGGGTCCTCGACATCGCCGCCATCGAGGGGGCCGACCGCATCCGGGCCGTCACCGTCGACGCCGGCGGGCCCGAGCCCGTCCCCGTCGTGTGCGGGGCGTGGAACTTCGCCGTGGGCGACCTCGTCCCCCTGGCCACGGTGGGCACGGTGCTGCCCGGCGGGATGGAAATCACCGCCCGGCGCATGCGCGGAGCCCGCTCGGAGGGGATGCTGTGCGCACCCGACGAGCTGGAGCTGCCCGGCGGCCACGACGGCATCCTCGTCCTCGACGGGGACCACCTTCCGGGGAGCGCCGTCTCCCAAGCCCTGGGGCGCTCGAGCGACACGGTGCTGGAGTTGGAGGTCAACGCCAACCGGCCCGACGCCATGTCGGTGGCCGGCGTGGCTCGGGATCTGGCCGCCCGCCTGCGGCTGCCCTTCGCCCTGCCCGAGCCCAAGGTCCCCGAGGGACCGGCCGGGGGCAGCGCCCAGGTCGTCATCGACGACCCCGGGGTCTGCGGGCGCTTCGTGGCCCAGGTGGTCACCGGGGTGGCCGTGGGGCCGTCGCCTGGGTGGCTGGCCGAGCGTCTGGTCCGGGCCGGCATGCGCCCCATAAACAACGTGGTGGACATCTCCAACTACGTCATGCTGGAGCTGGGCCAACCCACCCACCCCTACTCCCTGGCCCGGCTCCCGGGGCGGGGGCTACGGGTGCGCCGCGCCCGGGCGGGCGAGACGCTGGTGACCCTCGACGGGGCCGAGCGCCAGCTCGGCCCCGAAGACCCGCTCATCTGCGCCACGGACGACCGGCCGCTGGGCATCGCCGGGATCATGGGGGGCGCCTCCTCGGAGATCGATGCCACCACCACCGAGGTCCTGGTAGAGGCGGCCTGGTTCGACCCTCTGAGCATCGCCCGCAGCTCCCGGCGCCTCAAGCTGCGCTCCGAGGCCTCGGCCCGCTTCGAGAAGGGCTGCGACTGGCAGGCCATCGACCGGGCGCTGGGCCGGATCTGCGAGCTCCTGCACCAGTGCGCCGGTGGCGCCGTGCCCGCCGGCGCCCCGTTCGAGGCCGTCGGGCGCCTTCCGGAGCGACCCCCGGTCCGCCTGCGCACCGAGCGGGTCAACCAGTTGCTGGGCACCGACTTGAGCGCCGACCACATCGCCGGGTACCTGGCCGGCCTCGGGTTCGTCCCCTCGGTGGCCGGCGAAGGGGTCCTGGCCGTCTCGCTGCCCTCGTGGCGCCTCGACAGCGCCACGGAGATCGACCTGGTAGAGGAGGTCGCCCGCCTCCACGGATACCGGTCCATACCCAGCACCCTGCCCCGCAGCCCGCTGACCGGAGGCCTGAGCCCCTACCAGCACGATCGCCGGCGAGCCCGCCAGATCCTGGCGGGGGCCGGGGCCGACGAGGTGTGGACCTCCACCTTCGTCTCGCCGGCGGAGATGGCCCGCTGCGGGTTGGATCCGGCCGAGGCGGTGGTGGTGGCCAACCCGCTGGTGGTCGAGCAGTCCCGGCTGCGGACCTCCTTGCTCCCCGGCCTGGTGGAGGCGGTGGCGGCCAACGCCCGGCGCCGCCAGCCCGGGGTCCAGCTTTTCGAGATCGGCGCCTGCTTCGCTCGACCTCCCACCGGCCAGTCCCTGCCGACCGAGACCGAGCGGGTGGGTGCCGCCGCAGCCGGGCGGGACGCCACCGAGGCGGTATCGCTGTGGCGCCTGCTGGCGGAGAGCTTCGGGTTCGAGACCTGGCAGTTGGAGCCGACCGATCGTCCCGGCCTGCACCCCACCCGGGCGGCCCTGGTGATGGTGGGCGAGCACACCGTCGGCGCCCTCGGCGAGATCGATCCCGCCGTCACCGCCGCCGCCGAGATCGCCGAGCGGGTGGCCTGGCTGGAGCTCGATCTGGGACTGCTGCTGGCCCAGCCCCACGGCGCCGCCTCCTACCGGCCGGTGAGCCGCTTCCCCTCCAGCGACATCGACCTGGCGTTCGAGATCGACGAATCGACCCCCGCCGCAGCCGTGGAGGCGACACTGCGCCGGGCCGGGGGCGAGCTGGTGCGCGACCTCGAGCTCTTCGACGTCTACCGGGGGGACCGGGTGGCTCCGCATCGCCGCAGCCTGGCGTGGCGGGTCCGCTTCCAGGCGCCGGATCGCACCCTCACCGACGACGACGTGGCCGAGGCCCGAGACCGGCTGGTGCGCGCCGTGGAGGCTGCCCACCCGGCCAGCCTGAGGGGGTAGCTCCACCGCCCGGCGGGGAGGTCCACCCTTGCCCGCCTCGCCCCTCCTAGGATCGGCCGCCGTGTCGGCACCGAGCCTCACTCCCTACGTGCGCGAGGAGTTCAGCGCCGAGGAGACCGACATCCTCCGGCGCTACGTGACCAACGTCGAGGGTCCGTGCTTCGCCCTGGTGAACCTGCCCGAGGTGGTCAAGGGGGCGCTCTTCGCCCGCTACAGCCGCACCCACAAGAGCCTACGCCGGCTCTTCCTCGATGAGTTCGTCGGTGACCTCGACATCGAGGGGGATACCGCCATCGACGCCACCGTCGGCCTGGACCGGGCCGAGCGGCTCTACGAGAAGGTCTTCCTCGAGTACGGCGACGACTCCGTCGCCCAGCTCGGCGGCGTCCACCTGGCCTGCGAGCAGGCCTCCAACCTGCTCACCAAGATCCTGGAGTGGGGCCGGCTGATGTCGTACCTGGAGCAGTCCACCCGCTACATCGCCTACGACGCCCGCCTGGGTGGGCGCTACCGCTACTACCGGGATCCGGAGTTGCTGGCCTCGCCGCTGGGAACCCGCTACGTGGGCGACATGGACCGCCTGTTCGACACCTACGCCGCCCTGGTACCCCTGGTCCAGGAGTGGTGCCGCCAGCGCTACCCGAAATCGCCCAGCGACTCGGACTTCGTCCATCGCCAGTCCACCCGGGCCAAGGCCCTTGACGCCGTGCGCGGCGTCCTGCCGGCCGCCTCGCTTTCCAACGTCGGCATCTACGGCGCCGGCCAGGGTTACGAGGCCCTGCTGCTGCGCATGCGGGCCCATCCCCTGGCCGAGGCCCGAGCGTATGCCGAGCTGATGCTGCACGAGCTGCGCAAGGTCATCCCGTCGTTCCTCTCGCGGGTCGACCGGCCGGAGCGGGGAGGGGAGTGGACCAGCTACCTGCGCACCACCCGGGAGGACACCGCCGGCGTGGCTGCGTCGCTGCTGGCGGGCACCGGGCCGAGCGACGAGGACACCCCCGAGGTGACCCTGGTCGACTTCGACCCCGACGGGGAGGACAAGGTGCTCGCCGCCATGCTCTACCCCCACGCCGACCAGCCGGAGCAGCGCCTGTTGGAGCGGGTCCGCTCGATGAGCGGCACCGAGCGGTCGGCGCTGGTCGCCGCCTACGTCGGCGCCCGGGGAAACCGCCGGCACAAGCCGGGGCGGGCCCTGGAGCGCACCGCCTACCGCTTCGACGTGTGCACCGACTACGGGGCCTTCCGCGACCTCCAGCGCCACCGGATGCTCACCATCCAGTGGCAGGCCCTCAGCCCCCGCCACGGCTATGTCATGGCCGACGACGTCATGGCCGCAGGGGCGGCCACGCCCTTCGAGGAGGCCATGGCCACCTCCGCCGCCCTTCACGACGCCTTGGAGGGCCCGTTCCCCGCCCAGGCGTCCTACGCCGTCTGCCTCGGCTACCGCCTGCGCTACTCGATGGAGCTCAACGCCCGGTCCGCCCTCCACATGCTGGAGCTGCGCACGTCGCCGGCGGGCCACCCGTCCTACCGGCGCATCTGCCAGGACATGCACCACTTGATCGCCACCCAGGCCGGGCACCGCATCGTCGCCGGCCTCATGCGCTTCGTCGACCACAGTGAAGCCGGCACCGGCCTCGAGCGCCTGCCCGGCGAGCGGCGGGCCGAGGCCCGGCGCGCCGTTCCTCCCGGGAAAGCCTCGACATGAGGTCGAGACCAAAATTACACTATCTC
>DATMJI010000125.1:0-9164 GCA_035553895.1 Acidimicrobiales bacterium
ATCACCGATGCCTGTCGGTCCCCGGCGCCAGTCTGAGCTACGGGCTCACGGCACCAATGAGGATCCGGGCTCGCCAGGACGGCACCTGGGGAGTTTCATCCCTACGGGTGCGCCGCGCCAGCGGCGCATGGATGCCTGAGCTGCGTATTTCGGGTGGGCGCTGAGGGACTCGAACCCCCGACCCCCTCCTTGTAAGGGAGGTGCTCTTGCCAGCTGAGCTAAGCGCCCTCGCCCTCCAGCCTAGGAGGGGGCGGTGGGGCCCTCCCGGCTGATGTGCAAGCCGAGCTGGGCGAAGGCCTCCAGGGGCCGGTGGTAGCCCCGCTCCAGGTGGTGCACGTCGTGCAGGAGCGAGGGCCCCTTGGCCGCGGCGGCGGCGATCACGTACCCGAAGCCGCCCCGGATGTCGGGCACGGTGATCTCCGCCCCCTGCAGCAGCGACGGGCCCCGCACCACTGCCGAGTGCATGGCGGTGGTCTCGTGGAAACGGCAGTTGCTGCCCCCCAGGCAGGAGTCGAACAGCTCCACCTCCGCCCCCATGGTCTGCAGGGCCCGCACGTAGGGGAAGCGGTCCTCGTAGACCGTCTCGTGGAGCACCGACATCCCCTGGCACTGGGTGAAGAGGACCACCAGGGGCGACTGCCAGTCGGTCATGAACCCCGGGTGGGTGTCGGTCTGGACCACGGCGGGGCGCAGGGAGTCGGCCGACACCGCCAGCCAGTCGTCGGTGATCTCGAAGCGGGCCCCCATGCGGTGCAGGGTGGAGATGGCCGTGACCAGCCGCCCCTGGGCGCAGCCGTGCACCCGTACCCGGCCCCGGGTGACCAGCCCCGCCACCAGGTAGCTGAAGGCCTCGATGCGATCCCCGTCGAGGTGGTGCTCGGCCCCCTCCAGGCGCTCGACCCCCTCGATGACGAAGCGGCGGTCGGGCCGCAGCTCGATGCGGGCCCCCATGCGCTGGAGGAACAGGGCCAGCTCGATGACCTCGGGTTCGATGGCCGAGTTCTCCACCACGGTGCGCCCCTCGGCCAGCACGGCGGTGAGCAGCACCGTCTCGGTGGCGCCGACGCTCGGGAAGGGAAGGCGGATGCGGGCCCCGTGCAGACCCAGGGCCTTGGCCTCGAGCCCCTCGGGCGTGACCTGGACCTCGGCACCCATGGCCTCCAGGCTCGCCATGTGGAAGTCGAGGGGCCGGGGACCGATGCGGTCACCACCGACCAGGGGCACGAACACCTCGCCCATCCGGTGCAGGAGGGGACCCACCAGCAGCACGGGGATGCGGTTGAGACCCCCGTAGGAGACCGGCACCCGACCCGTCTCGATGTGGTTGGGCTCGACATGGACGATCCCGCCGTCGGCATCGACGTCGACCTGGCAACCCAGCGCCCGCAGCATGGCGGCGGTGATCTCGATGTCGCCGATGTGGGGGCAGTTGCGCACGGTGCTCGGCGAGTTGCCCAGCACCGCCGCCACCATGTGCTTGGTGACGGCGTTCTTGGACCCACGCACCGTGACGTCGCCGTGCAGGGGGCCCACCGGCTCGATGCTCCAGGTCGGGCTCGTGGGGCTAGGCACTGGAACCCGATCCTAGGCCACGGCGCCCCGGGCCCCCGGTCCTAGGGCTGGCCGGCACCAGCATCCTGCTCATCGCGCCCGGTTCGGGCCCGGGCCAGGACCACCAGGGCGCTGGCCGCCTCGTGCTGCAGCTCGGGCAGCTGGTCCGGGGCGAACCACGCCGCCTCCACGATCTCCGGGGACCCGATGTCGATCCGGTCGCCATCGGGGGATCGGGCCCGAAAGACCAGGTCGACCCTGCGGGGGTCCGGGTCGACCACCACCGCCGGCTCACCCACCAGCTCGATGGTCAGGCCCACCTCCTCCCTGGCCTCCCGCCGGGCGGCGTCGGCCACCTCCTCGCCCCGCCCGACCAGGCCGCCGGGGAAGCCCCAGCGGCGCCGGTAGGAGTGGCGCACGAGCAGCAGGGCGCCATCGTCGCGCTCGACGACGCAGATGGCCCCCACGGTGAACGACGGGGTCATGCGGTGGACGATGAAGAGGCGCCCCCAGCGGGGCAGGCGCCGGTAGAGCTGCAGCAGGGCCAGGTGGGCACGCCCCACCAGGCCCTGGACGCCGCCGCTAGCGGCCACCGTCGCCCGTCCAGGCACCATGCAGCTGCCCGAGCAACTCCGGCGTGGCCGCCGCCAGGGGCGCCCGGCGGGCCCCGTGGTCGAGCACGACCAGCTCCCGACCGGTACCGTCGATCACCGCCGCCCCCGCCTCCTGGCACACCAGCTGGCCGCCGAGGTAGTCCCAGGGGCCGAGCCCGTCGGCGGCGATGCCGGCGAACCCGTCCAGGCGCCCGGCGGCCACGTAGCAGAGATCCAGGGCCGCCGCCCCGAGGGCCCGGAACTGCGCCCAGCCCCACCGCCGGGGCGGGAAGCCGGACAGGACCACGATGGCCTCGGACAGCTCGGTGCAGCCCGACGGCCGCAGTGGCCGCCCGTTGCCCCTCGCTCCCCTGCCCCGCACTGCATCGAAGCGCTCCCCGTTGGCCTGGTTGACCACCAGGGCCGCCCGGGGCCCGTCACCGTCCACCGCGCACAGGCTGGTGGCGTACCAGGGGACGCCCCGGCTGGCGTTGGTGGACCCGTCGACGGGGTCGACCACCACCACCACGTCTCGCCCGGGGAGGTGAGCGCCGGACTCCTCGCTGAGCACGCCGAACCCGGCCCCCACCAGCACCTCCACGGCGGCGGCGTCGGCCACCAGGTCGATCTGGTACTGGCCGGCCCGCTCCGTCACCGGCGCCCAGTCGTCGACCCCGTCCAGCACCCGGCGGACCGCCGCCGCGGCCTCGGTCAGGGTGGCGAGCAGGTCGTCGTCCGTCACTCAGCGACCGTACCCGCCCGCTCCGCCCTCCGCCCCTCCCCGGTACCCTCCCGGGGTGGCTGTCATCGACGTCGCCGGCTACGTGGCCGAGCTCAAGGACCACGCCGTCGACCACACCTTCCACGTCCACGACGAGCGCCACTTCGTGGAGACCTACTCCCTGCGCCAGGCCTGGGAGGTGGATCTGCACCCCGAGGAGGGCTGCGAGGGCCCGCTCGATCTCCACCTGTCCCTGGAGGTCGACCCCCGGGTCCTGCTCGCCTTCGAGGACGCCGTCTTGGACCTCGACGACGAGGATGACAGCCCGCCCGACGAGTACCACTTCCCCCTCACCTTCACCTGGGCTCTACCCCCCCTGCCCCAGGGTCCCGACCTCCTGCTGCTGGCCACCGAGCTGGCCGGGGTGGGCGGGCCCGACCTCCCTCTCGAGGTCTCGGCCATCGACTCCTACGCCTCGGTCACCGACGCCCCGGAGCGCAGCCTCACCATCGTGGCTCGCCTGCGGGTCTCGCTGGCCCAGGTCCTGCGGGGGGAGGAGGCGCTGTGCGAGACCCTCGACCGCTGCCTAGCCGTCAGCCGCTACCTGCTCGAGCGGGCGCCGGCCTGGCTGGGGGAGTAGGCCGCCGCCCGGCCCTCAAACCCACGAATGTGGAGGATGGGCGTGGCTGAGCAGCGCGGATCCTCCACAATTGCCCCGGCGGCGCCCGCCTACCCGCCGTTGAGCCCGAACTTGGCCTTGAGGATGCCGAGGAAGCCGCGGCGGCCGAAGCTCACCACCCGGGCGTCGTGCTCGGCGGCACTGCAGGTGATGGCATCACCAGCGGCAAGCCGGCCCAGGCTGCGGCCGTCGACCGACAGAGTGGCCACCCGGTCGCCCACCACCTCGAGGCGGATCGAGGCCCACGGCGGCAGCACCAGAGAGCGGTCCAGCACCATGTGGGGGGCGACCGGGGTGAGCAGGAGGGCAGCGTGGTCGGGGGCGACGATGGGCCCGCCGGCCGACCAGGCGTAGGCGGTGGAGCCGGTGGGGGTGGCCACGATGATGCCGTCGGCCGGGTAGGTCGTGAAGACCTCTCCGTCGACCACGACCCGGATGCGCACCATCTGGCCGGTCGGGGTCTTGCCCAGCACCGCCTCGTTGAGCGCCGGGTACGACCGCTGCTCCGGTGCGGCGTCGGCCGAGGCCTCGACGGCCACCCGCAGGCGCATCCGCTCGACGACCTCGTGGTCGCCGGCGAAGAAGCGGGCCAACGCAGGCTGGAGGTCCTGGGCCTCGACCTCGGCCAGGTAGCCGAGGTGGCCCAGGTTCACCCCGATGACGGGGACGCAGTCGTCGCCCACCAGGTCGACCGCCCGCAGCATGGTCCCGTCGCCGCCCAGGCTCACGGCGACGTCGAGGTCCGCCGTCAGCTCACCGTCGCCGCAGGCCAGCTCTCCCAGACCGGCGTGCTCGGCGTCGGGCTCGGGCAGGCGGACCTGGTGACCCTCGCTCACCAGCCAGGCTGCGGCCAGGCGGGCCAGCTCGACGGCTTCGGGGCGCCGGTGGTGGAGGAGCAGGGCGACGCTGGCCACGTCAACCCACCGGGCCCAGGTGGCGCCGGGCGGCCTGGTCGACCAGCCCGTCGAGATCGACGACCGCCGACAGGGACGGGGTGTCGTCACCTCGGGAACGGCGCAGGTGGACGAAGAACTCGACGTTGCCCTGGGCACCGGTGATGGCCGAGGTGGCCGCGCCCATGACCCGGGCCCCCTCCTCGGCCGCCGCGCCGGTCACGTCGGCCAAGACCCGGCGCCACACCTGCGCATCCCGCACCACGCCCTTGCCCCGGCTGGCCTGGCGGCGCCCGGCCTCGAACTGGGGCTTGACCAGCGCCACCAGCGGGGCGGCGGGAGCGGCCAGGGCGAGCAGGGGCCCGAGCACGGTTCGAAGCGAGATGAAGGACAGGTCGGCCACCACCAAGTCGAAGCCGACCGGACCGCCACCCCCGGCGTAGGCGCGGATGTCGGTGCGCTCGTGCACCTCCACCCGGGGATCCCCCCGCAGGCGCTGGTGGAGCTGGCCGTAGCCCACGTCGACGGCCACCACCGAGGCGGCTCCCCGCTGGAGGAGGCAATCGGTGAAGCCGCCGGTGGACGAGCCGGCGTCGAGGGCCCGGCACCCGGAAACGCACGGGGCCAGGGACAGATCGTCGAGGGCGGCGTCGAGCTTGTCCCCGCCGCGCGAGACGAAGCGGGCCGGGGGGCCGACCACGGCGATGGGCTGGCCGGCGTCGACCAGATGGGCCGCCTTGGTGGCCGGTGCCCCGGCCACCGTGACCCGCCCGGCGGCGATCTCGGCCAGCGCCCGGCTCCTGCTGGCCACCAGGCCCCGGCGCACCAGCTCGGTGTCCAGGCGCCTCCTCACATCGGCAACTTAGCGAGGCGGGGCCCCGGCGGCGCTACCTTGGCCGCCGTGTACCTCCCCGCAGCGACATCCGCGGCGACGGGCGCCGACGGATCGCCGCCGGGGAGAACCCCCTAGTGTTCCCGCTCCGGGATCGCAACCCGACGCAACGGATTCCCTACGTCACCATCCTGCTCATCGTCGCCAACGTGGCCGCCTACTTCTTCGTCCAACCCCAGGGCCAGCAGCTCCTCGGCCGCAGCGCCACCCAGGGCGAGGAGAGCCGCTTCAGCTACGAGTACGCCGCCATCCCCTGCGAGATCGTCACCGGCGAGCCCCTCTCGATCGACGAGTTGCCCACAGCCCAGGGTGACATCGACAACTGCCGCACCGGGCGCCAGGACCCGATCTTCCCCGACAAGCAGGTGTGGCTGGCCCTGCTCTTCTCCTTGTTCCTCCACGGCAGCCTCGTCCACCTGGGCGGCAACATGTTGTTCCTGTGGGTCTTCGGCAACAACATCGAAGATCACCTGGGAGCGCTGCGCTACCTGGCCTTCTACCTGGTCGGCGGGGTGGTGGCCACCCTGGCCCACGTGGCCGTGCAGCCGGCCAGCACCGTTCCTTTGATCGGCGCCTCGGGGGCAGTGGCGGCGGTGATGGGCGCCTACCTGGTGTGGTTCCCCAACGCTCCCGTCCTCACTGCCTTCTTCTTCATCCTGGTCCTGTTCCGGGAGATCACCGCCAAGTGGCTCCTCGGCTTCTGGCTGGTCTCGCAGTTCTTCATCAACCCCAACGCCGGCGTGGCCTGGGTGGCCCACGTCGGGGGCTTCGTCTTCGGGGTGGCTATCGGGCTGGTGGTGCGCATGAGCCGTACGGCCCGCGGCGCCGCCTGGCGCCAGCCCTACCTCCAGCCCGACCGTGACCCCTTCACCAGCCGCCGGCTGCCGCCCTATTGAGCGCCGGCACCGAGCTCTTGCTCCACCACGGCGGCCAGGTCATCGGCCACCATGTCCGGTTCGGGCTCCGAGGGCGCATCGTCGGCGCTGGAGATGCCACTGAGGACCAGGGCGAAGCGAGCACCCAGCCCGGCCGCCAGCAGGCCGTCGGTGGAGGCTCGGTCGCCCACCACCAAGTGGGGTCCGTCGCCGACCTTGTTGCGGACCAGGGCGACCATGGGGTCGTGGGGCTTGCCGGCCACGTCGGGGTCCACGCCAGCGGCGGTGGCCACCGCCGCCAGGATGGAGCCGGCGCCGGGGATGGGCCCCGAGCGGTCGGGATAGGTCGGATCGGCGTTGGTCCCGATCAGGCGGGCCCCCAGCCAGACCGCCCGGTGGGCCCGCCGGAGCCGCTCGTAGTCGAAGCTGCGGTGGAAGCCGACGACCACGGCGTCGGCCGGGCCCTCGTCCACCACGTGGACGCCGCGCCCCTCGAGCGCCTCCACCACTCCGGGCCCGCCGCAGGCCAGCGCCGTCGTCCCGGCGCCGAGCATGGAGGCGGCGGCGACGGCCGAGGTGATCACCGAGTCCTCGGCGGGGATCCCCAGGGATGCCAGCTTCTCCTCCTGGTCTCGGACCGTGGCCTCGGCGTTGTTGGTGACGAAGACCACGGTCTGCGCCGCCTCCCGCAGGCGGGCGACGGCATCCGCCGAGCCGTCGATCGCTTCGCTGCCCAACCAGATCACGCCGTCGAGATCGATCACCCAGGCCACGCGACGGCACGGTAGCCAGGCCCGGCCCGCACTGCGGAACCGGCTCACCCGGCACCGACCGCCGCAGACCTGCTAGGCAGGCGGGGTGCCACGATTCGAGCCCTTCGCCGGTCTGCGCTACCGGATGACCGCCGACCACGAGGAGTTGACCGCCCCGCCCTACGACGTGATCGACGAGATGGAGCGGGAGGCCCTGGCCGGGCGCAGCCCCTTCAACGCCGTCCACCTGGAGCTTCCCGTCGACGACGAGAACGGCGACCGCTACCAGCGAGCGGCCCGGCTCCTGCGGGAGTGGCGGGAGAAGGGCATCGTCGCCCCCGACGACCCCACCGCCGTCTACCTCTACCGCATGGGCTTCCACGACGCCCAGGGCCGGGCTCGCCAGACCACGGGCGTGATCGGGGCGCTGGCCCTGTCTGAACCAGGTCAGGGCGACATCCTCCCCCACGAGGAGACCACCCCGCGGGCCAAGAGCGACCGGCTCCGGCTGCTGGAGGCCACCAAGGCCAACCTCTCGCCCATCTGGTGCCTCTCCCCCGCCCGCCACCTCAGCTCCCTGGCTGAGCCCCTGGGCCCGCCCTTCGCCCGCAGCACCGACGCCGACGGGGTGCACCACCGCCTCTGGCGGGTGACGTCGCCGGCCGTGGTGGACGGGCTCACCGAGGTGGTGGCCTCGGCACCGGTGATCATCGCCGACGGGCACCACCGCTACGAGACGGCGCTGGCCTACCGTGACCAGCGGCGGGCCGAGGGAGCCGGTGAGGGTCCGCACGACTTCGTCATGGCCCTGGTGGTCGAGCTCACCGAGGACGAGCTGTGGGTCCAGGCCATCCACCGCCGGCTCCGCGGCCTGCCCGCCGATCTGGACGTGGTGGGGGCGTTGTCGTCGTGGTTCGAGGCGCTGCCCCACGACGATCCCCCCTCGCTCGAGGCGGCCATGGTCGAGCGGGGAGCGCTGGGACTGGCCCTGCCCGACGGGTCGTGCCGGCTCCTCGTACCCCGGGAGGGCGCGTTCCCCGGCGAGATGGCCGACCTCGACGCCAGTCGGCTGGAGGTGGCGCGCACCGGCCTGCCCGCCCACGAGGTGAGCTACTGCCACGGGATCGAGGCCACCATGGGAGCGGTGGCCGGCCAGGGCGGTGAGGCCGCCGTCCTCCTGCGACCGGTCACCGTGGACCAGATCGGCGAGTTCGCCCGTCGCGGCCAGCGCATGCCCCCCAAGACCACCTACTTCTTCCCCAAGCCCCGCACCGGCATGGTCTTCCGCTCGCTGGTGGACTGAGCACTCCGGGGCCGGCGCCCCCTCCCCGAGACCGCTGTGCCGCTGTAAGGTTCGTCGATGGCCAGGAAGAGGCAGCCGACCCGCGAGGAGATCGAAGAGCAGGCCGCCGCCGAGCTGAACCGGTCGATGCGGCGCTCGCTCCAACCCCAGCAGTCGCCCTACTCCCCGACGTCCCGCCCACCGTTGTCGAGCGCACCGCCGCCAAAGGCGCCGTCGCGCCCTCCGGCGTCCTCTCCCGGCTGGGGCGACAGCGGGGACGAGGAGAACGAGGACCCGTCCGGATCCTTCGGCGGCTGGAGCGATCAGATGGGCCGGGACGAGGAGGAAGAGTTGGTCACCGAGATGGCCCTGCGCCAGATGGCGGAGCGCTGGGGGGGCCGGGGCTCGCTCGAGAACCACGTGATGAGCCGGGTACAGCCGGGGCAGGCTGAAGACGCCCGTGACCGGGCCCTCCGCCAGGCTCTGGCCAACCAGGCCAAGTTCGCCAAGCCGGCACGGCGGGTGCCGGTGCCCCAGACGAGCGCCCGGGGCTTCGCCGGTTCTTGGACCACGACCACCCCGGCGGCGGCGTCACCCGAACCCATGGCGTGGGAATCGGCCCTGCCCAAGGGCGACCGGCCGGCCCGAACGGTCGGCGGGGGCGGGCCGTCCGAACCGCAGGCGACCGCACCGAAGCGGGCGGCCAAGAAGGCGCCGGCCAAGAAGAAGGCGGCCCCGGCCAAGAAGGCGGCGCCGGCCAAGAAGAAGGCGGCGCCGGCGAAGAAGAAGGCGGCCCCGGCGAAGAAGGCCCCGGCCAAGAAGGCCCCGGCCAAGAAGAAGGCGGCGCCGGCCAAGAAGGCTCCGGCGAAGAAGGCCCCGGCGACGAAGAAGGCCCCGGCGACGAAGAAGAAGGCCCCGGCCAAGAA
>DATMJI010000126.1:0-27436 GCA_035553895.1 Acidimicrobiales bacterium
GACGCGCACCTGCGTGCGGACGGCATACGCGACAATGGACCCGCAGCGAGCCGGCCGGGTGGCCGCGGCGTCGGCTGGCGGGTCCGCCCGCCGGGACGGCGTCGAGGAAGGTCGGGGCTCCGAAGGGCAGGGTGCTGGCGCGAGCCAGGACGGGGCGACCTGTCGGATCAGGGCAACAGAGAGCAGACCGCCGATGGGTCCGGCGCCTTCGGGCGGCGGATCACAGGTAAGGGTGAAACGGTGCGGTAAGAGCGCACCAGCGTCCGGGGCGACCCGGGCGGCTCGGCAAACCCCACCCGGAGCAAGGCCAAGCGTGGGAACGGGTAGCCCGCCCGCCGCCTCCACCGGAGGTGGCATCCCCAGGTAGGCCGCGTCAGATGGATGGCCACCCAGGCGCTCCGGCGCTGGACAGAACCCCGCCTACAGGCTGACTCACCATCACCAGGGGCCGCAGTCCCGACCAGCCACCCCGTTCCCGTCCCAGCGAGAGGACGACCACCTCGACGAGCTCCTCTACGGCACGGAAGTCGTCACCGTGCGGGTGTAGAGCGACAGGCCGGCGGCGGCGGCCGTCGCGGCGATGAGCAGGTCGACCGGGTATGCGGCCGGCCTTGGCGTCCTGGTCTCGGCGGCGCTCACCGCCACCTCGGTTGGGAGCCGGGGGGTCGTCAGAGGCGCTGGAAGAGCGGCGCCGGATCGGCCTCGGTGGCCGCCAGCTGGCCGCCGGGCTCGAGGACCACGATGCGGGCACGGGCCAGATCCTCGAAGCCCTGCCGGCGGAGCTGGCTCTCGACGTCAGCGCGGGTGAGTTGCGCCGTCCACGGGCCACGCGGCAGATGCGTCCGGCCCTCCCGGACCACCGCCAAGGGTTTGAAGTCGGTCCACCTCTGCGTCGCCGGGAAGCGCTGGCGGACGGCGGCGAGGACCACCTGCAACCCGAGCAGGGTGACCAGCGCAGCAGCTCCGTCCGACGGCTTGGGGTCGGCGGGCAGCGCCGACGAGGCCAGCAACGTTCCCAGGGCGATGGTCACGATGATGTCGAAGGCGCCCATCTGGGCCAGGGTGCGCCGCCCGGCGACCCGGGCAGCGACGACGGTGAGGGCGTAGAGGAGCACGGTCTGCACGACCGTGGCCCCCATCTGTGCGGGACTTGACCACAAGGAGAGCTCCATGGCAGGGCTCTACCCAGGCGGCCTCCGCCGGGCTCAGAGCGCCGATCGCCCGGTACCGCGCCTCCGCTTGGAACTCCGCACGGCGTCCCAGATCCGCTTGAGCACGCTGTACTTGGCGATCTTGCCCAACAGTCCCATGGGCTCCTCCTCGGTCGAGGATGCGAGCCTTCCCCGAGCGCCGCCGGCACAAACGGAACCACCGGCTCCGGTCAGGGCGACAGCTCCCAGGGAGGTCGGAGGTCCTCGTCCTGCGAGCCGAAGAAGTAGTCGGCCTTGTCGTAGGGCCGGCGGATGCGGCAGTGCGGGCACGGCAACGACCTGGTGGGGATGTCGGCTGCGGCGAACTCGTCCTCGGTCAGCTGGTCCGGTACGGGGAAGGCCGAATAGCAGCCCTTGCAGGTCACCTGGAGGACACCGGGCACCGGATCAGCATAGTGAACGGCTCCGGTCAGCCCCGGGTGCGCACCTGCTCGACCACCCGAGCCGACCAGGTGCCCGGCGCCGGGGCCGGACCTTGTCGGCTGAGCAGTGCCAGGCACTGCTCAGCCGACAAAGAACAAGGGGTCAGGGCGCCGGGCTGGTGTTGGCCACCTCCAGGAGCCGGCCGCCGAAGAAAAGTCCGTCGGTGACGTAGACGTCGTCGCCGTCGACCACCAGGCCACCGGCCTGGCTGAGCTCACCGGGAGCCAGCTCGGTGCGCTCCCCCGCACCGGTCACCTTGAGCAGCACCGCAGGGGGGAACTCGCCCGTCTCGAACCCGGCCTCCAGGGCGAGCACGCCGCCTTCGGCCAGCTCGTAGACGTAGAGGGCCCGGTTGGGCAGGTCCACGACGATGTCCTGGATGGAGGTGAAGCCCCTGGCCGCCGTCCGGCAGGCAGGGTCGGGCGTCGACACCGAACACGTCGCCCCCTCGGCCCCGGGCGCGATCCTCCAGATCCGCGAGGAACCCGGCCGGAAGGGGAAGCCCTTGAGCTCGCCCACGAAGATGGACCCGTCGGAGGCAACGCTGACGGAGGTCGGCACCGCTTCGGCGGGGATGCGGGGTGGGAGGCCGAACTCACGGGGGAGGTGGTCGGTCTTGACCAGCTCCACGTCGAAGCGGGCCACCGTGGTGATGTCGCCCGCCGGGGTGACGCGCAGCAGGTCGTTGTTGGCGGCATCGACCACCAGCGCGTCCCCGTTGGGCAGGGACCCCAAGCCGTAGGGGTTGGAGTCCTCGGGGAACTCCTCCAGGTCGAAGGGGTCCGGGTCGGTCGCCTGGTAGGCAGCGATGTCGACCACCGGGGTCAGGGTTCCGGTGCCGTCGAAGCGGTAGAGGGTGGCGGCACCCTCCTGGCCGGGCTCGCCGCCGCCGGTCAAGGCCCATCCCTGGCCGTTGCCGGCAGCGACGTCGACCACGTTGAACGGCTCGGTGATCTCCTCGGTGGTGGACGTTTCGGGGTCGTGCAACAGGATGGGTCCGGGCGGGCCCAGGGCGCCCTGGCCCACCAGGAGCTCGCCGTTTGGCGCGAGGGCCAGCCCCTTGGGCGAGGACAACCCCGAGAGCAGCACCTCGGTGGTGTCGTGGAAGGCACCCGCAGGTGCCGTCGTTCCGGCCAGGAGGCCGGCGGCCAGGACGGCCGTCGCCATCAAGGCCTTGGCGGGTCGAACGAGAGAGTTCACGGCATACCTCCGCCGTCGAGGATCGGGGCGGGCAATCTAGGAGCCCCGGCCCGCCGCCGTCAACGGCCGGCGGTCACTCGGCGGCCGACGCGGCCGGGCGAGCCTCCACGGTGTGCAGGAACCGCACGATGACATCGGCCAGGGCCTCGGGTCGCTCGAGGTGTACGAAGTGGCCGGTGGCGTCGAAGACCACGTCGTCCTGTCCCGGCGAGGGCCCGACGAGGGCACCGCGCACCCGCAGGCTCGGGCAGCACACGTCGCCGGGATCCCGGCCGGACCAGGCCTTTCGGACCGACCGGCGGGTGCCGGCCACCGCCTCCCGCCGGACCCGCTCGTGATCCCGGGAGAGAACTTCCCGGTGGGCGGGGGGGCGGTGCTGGATCGCCGGCCCCGGGGCATCCTCCCGGGCCCCGCCCATCGCTCGGCGGGCACCGCTCACCGCCCGCTCCACCGCCCGCACCGCCGGCCGGCGGGGCACCGTGTCGCCGGTGGAGACGAGCACGACGCTTCTGACCGCCTCCGGTCGGCCGGCGGCGAAGGCGGCGGCGATCCCACCGCCGGCACCGTGGCCGACCAGATGGGTACGGGCGATCCCCCGGTGGCGCAGGACGGTGGAGAGGTCGTGGACGTGCTCGGAAAGGACGTAGCTCGGCGCCGGACCCGAATCCCCGTGACCCCGGAGGTCCCAGGCCAGCACCCGGTAGCCGGTGGCGGCCAGGCCCAGGGCGACGCCCTCCCAGCTGTCGCTGCTCGCCCCGGCATCGTGGACGATGACGACGGCGGGGCCCTCCCCGCGCTCCCACCACCGCAGCCGCACGCCGGTGTCGATCTCGCCGGCAAGAACGGGGTAGAGCTCGGCCGGCGCGTGGGGGGCCAGCGTGGCCACGGTGGTCGCCGTCCCCGGGGCCATGGCCACGAAGGCGCTGCGCTCGCCCTCCGGTGGCGGGCGGCGGACACCGAGGCGGTAGAGGGCATAGATGGCGGTGCCGGCGTAGCAGGCGGCCACCGTCACGAAGAAGCCTCCGGCACCACCCACGCCGACCGCCGAGGTGGACACCACCGGACCGGCGATGGCGCCGGCGCCGTTGACCAGCACCATGCGGGCGCCGGCGGCGGCGACGGCTCCCCCGGGCAGGTAATCGTTGAGGTGGGCGTTGCTGAGCGAGTACAGGGGATAGGAGAGACCGCCGGCGATCGACGTGCACGCCAGCAGCAGCGGGAAGCGGGCGGCGTCGATACCCGCCGCCGCCAGGGCGGCCAGGCTGCCGGCCGCCGCCACGCCGGCGATCACCCATCGCCGGTCGCCCCGATCCGACGCCCGGCCCAACGGGAGTTGGATCACCAGGGCCGCGGCCAGGGAGCCGGCGATGAGCACGGCGGTCCCCTCGGGACTCAGCCCGGCGGCCGAGGCGTAGACGGCTCCCGCCCCCACCACCGCGCCGCCGATGAACCCGGCGGCGACGGCGCCGGCCATGGCCAGCGGCGCAGTGGCGTGCAGCTCACGGAGCGACAGGGGAATGGGATCGGGCACCGACGGTGCCGAGACCGAGGTGAGCGAGACCGGGACCACGGCGAGGGAGACGAGCACCGAAGCCAGGACGAAGGCACCGAAGCCCGCCGGGTCGACCACGGTCAAGAGCAGTTGGGCGCTCCCGATCCCGGCGGTGAGCACCACCATGTAGGCACTGAGCAGCCGGCCCCGGGTGGCGTTGGACGAGGCGCCGTTGAGCCACGTCTCGATGACCACGAACAGCCCCGACAGGCACAGACCGGAGACGGCCCGCAGCAGGGCCCAGGTGATGGGATCGGGCCGGACGACATGGATGAGCACTGCGGCAGACGCCAGCGAGGCCAGCCCGGCGAAGGCCCGGATGTGGCCCACCCGCCAGATGGTGGAGGGACTGAGAGCCGAGCCGGCGATGAACCCGGCGTAGTAGGCCGACAGCACCACACCGGTGACGGCGGGGCCGAAGCCCTCCAGGCCGGCCCGGATGCCGATGAGGGTGCCGGTGAGCCCGTTGCCCAGCATCAGCAGGGCGGTGGCGATGAGCAGGGGAAGTGCCTCGCCCAAGGTCGGGAGCAGCCCCCGCGGCCCCTCCACCCCGGCATGGTCCCTGGATGAGCGGGGCCCGCCCTGCTCGAGCTCGGAGGTGGTGCCCGCCCCGACGCCGGTCGCTCCCCGCACCGCTACCGGAGGGCGAGCAGGATGTCGGCCAGCACGAAGGCGCCCAGGGCGACCAGGAGGATCACGACGATGGTCCGGCGCCAGCGGTACACCCGGGCCAGGGTAGGAGCCGATCCCGGGTCAGCCCACCAGGTCGCGACCCACGCGGCCGGTGCGGACCAAGAGCCGGCGCCGGGACACCTCGCCGAGGCGGAACCGTCTCCAGGCCCAGACCAGGGCGAAGGCCCCTACCACCTCGAGCACCAGGTTGTGCCAGCCACGCTCCAGGCTGGGGAGCAGCTGGCGACCGACATCGGTCCCGAGGAAGGGCCACCAGAACACCCCGGCGTCGGTCCACGCACCGTCGAGGACCAGGTGCAGCAGTGACCCGATGGGCAGGGCCAGCAGGCGGCGCCGGAGGAGGCGCCGGCCCCGGGTCGCCACCATGATTGCGCTCAACAACCCGGCCCCGGCCAGCAGGCTGTGCGCCGGCCAGGGTCCCGCCGCCCCGCTGAGGTCGAGGAGGAGTTCGACGGCGTCGGGGAGCAGGGCGCCGGCGGCCACCAGGCGCAGGTCGATGGCCGGGTCGCGGAAGACCACCCACACGGCCACCACGGCCAGGCCGACGAACCAGAGGATCACGGGACCAGGAGCCGGCCGCACTCCTCGTGGCGGACGACCTCGCCCCCGGCCGCCCGGCGCAGCGAGTCCCGCTCGACGGCCGACAGGCTGAGGTGGCAGCCGGTGCAGCGGCCGGCGTCGACCCGGGCGATCCCCACGCCGTCCAGGCGGTGCCGGAGACGCTCGTAGGTGGCGAGCAGGTCGGCCGGTACCTCGCTGGCCAGGCGCTGGCGGGCATCCAGCTCCTCGCCCAGCTCGCCGTCGATCTCGGCCTCCCGGGCCGCCAGCTCGGCGGACCGCTCCTCCAGCCGCCGGGCGAGCTCGCCGCCTCGGGCGGCCAGGCCCTCCAGCTCGGTGCTGACCGGCTCGATGGCCTCCATGACCTCCAGCAGCTCGTCCTCCTGGGATCGCTTGCGACCCCGCAGCGACTCCACTTCGGCGGCAAGCGCCTGGAGCTCCTTGGGGGCCTGCACCGTGCCCCCGTAGAGGCGGGACTCGCTCTCCGCCGCCTTGGCTTCGATCGATTCGACGCCATCCTCGAGGCGTCGCTGGGCCCGCTCCAACTCGTGCAGGCGGGCGCTGGCGTGCTCGCGGGCGCCGGCCACGTCGGCCTGCTCGGCCCGCAGGGCCCGGATGGCCTGGCGCTCGGTGAGGTTCTCCCGCCGGTAGCGAAGCTGGTCGATGGCCAGGTCGTGGTGCTGGACCGCCAGCAGGACGTCGAGGGCTGCCGACGAGGCAGTCATGCCCGAACCCATCCACCGGCACCGGTGCCGCCCATCAGCACGGGAACGGGGGATTGTCGGCCGGCCAACCCGGCGGGTTGCAGTTGGCCGGCCCACCGCCACCACCGCCTCCACCACCGCCTCCGGGATCCGGGCTGCCGCCACCCGAGCCGGGAGGGTTGTTGCCCCGCGGCGAGTCCGGCGCCGCCGGGCGGGGCACCGTGACTCCCGGGCGCTGCGGCTCCCCGCTCGCCGGCTCCCCGGGTTGCCCGCCACCGGCCTCGCCCCCGCCGGACGGCTCGCCGGTACTCGCCGACGGGATCTCCCTGCCGCCGGCGGTAGGCCGCGCTGGCGAGGAGGCCCCCGAACCGCTGCGGCGGGCCGGAGGCGGGCGCTCGCCCGGCAGGCGCAGCAGCTCCGTGGATCCCGACGGCGGCGCCGGCGGGAAGTCGAGGATCTCCTGACCCTCCATAGCCGGGCCCATGAAGGCTTGCCAGATCCGTGCCGGGTAGGAGCCACCGGTCACCCGTATCCCCCCGACGTTGGTCATCTCCACGTTGCCTTCGGGTGAGCCCATCCACACGGCCGTGGACAGCTGGGGCACGTAGCCCACGAACCAGGCGTCGCTGTATTCCGACGTCGTCCCCGTCTTGCCGGCTGCCGGGCGCCCGTCGCTGAAGCGAGCCCGGGTCGCCGTGCCCCCCCGGACCACCCCTTCGAGCACGCCGGTGACCTGGCGGGCAGTGGACTCCGATACCGCCCGGGTGCCCCGGCGGTCGGTGGAAAACAACGGATCGCCGTCGGCGTCGAGGACTTCCTCGACCAGGTACGGGCGGTGGTGGACCCCGTCGTTGGCGAAGGTGGCGTAGGCGCCGGCCATGTCGATGGGCAGCACCTCACGCGAGCCGAGGGGAAGGGACAGGTCGGGGGCCAGCTCGGTGGTGATCCCCAGCTCGGCGGCGGTCTCGACCACCTTGTCGAGACCCACGATCTTGCCGAGGCGCACGTAGGCGCAGTTGACCGAGCTGCGGGTCGCCCCGGTGAGATCCAGCACCCCGCCGGCCGAGCCCTCGAAGTTCTCTACCTCGTAGGGGTCGGGGATGCCGCCGGGGTTGTCGAACTCGCAAGGCCCCCGCCCGTCGATGGTGGCCCGGGGCGATATCCCCTCCTCCACTGCGGCGGCCAGCACGAAGGGCTTGAACGACGACCCCGGCTGCTGGCCCACCCCCTGGGTGGCGATGTTGTACTTGTCGGTGTCGAATCCCCGGCCGCCGACGAGGGCCCGCACCGCCCCCGAGCCCGGCTCCACGCTGACCACCGAGGCGGTGAAGCGGTCCTCGCCCTCGGGGATGACCGACGACACCGACTCCTCGGCCAGCGCCTGCAGCCTCGGGTCCAGGGTGGTCTTGATCGTCAGACCCCCCCGGAACACGGCGCTGAACCGGTCGTCCCGGGTCTCCCCCAGCCGGGGATCGGCGAGCAGGCGCTGGGTGACCTCCTCGACGAAGTAGTCCTTGGGCTTGGGAAGCAGCTCGGTGTTGCGGGGCTCGGTCGGTACCGGCGCCGCCTTGATCCGCCGGGCCTCGGCCCCGTCGATCTGCCCGGTGGTGACCAGGCGGTCGACCACCAGATCCCGCCGCTCCAGGGCCACCTCCTGGTTGGTGAAGGGGTCGTAGGCGACGGGACTGCGGATGAGGCCGGCGAGGAGGGCGGCGTCGGTCCGGTCGAGGTCCTCGGCGTCGATCCCGAAGTACATCTCCGCAGCCGCCTGCACCCCGTAGGCGCCGTTGCCGAAGTAGACGGTGTTGAGGTAGCGCTCGAGGATCTCGTCCTTGGTCATCTGGTCCTCGAGGCGGATGGCCAGTACCGCCTCCTGGAGCTTGCGCTGGAGATCCTGCTTGGGGGTGAGCAGGGCGTTCTTCACCAGCTGCTGGGTGATGGTGGAGCCCCCCTGGAGCACGTCGCCGGCCGAGACGTTGGTGGCCAGGGCCCGGGCCGTGGCCCGCAGGTTCATCCCCCCGTGCTCGTAGAAGGCCCGGTCCTCGACGGCCAACACGGTGTCGACCACTACCTGGGGCACCTGCTCGAGAGCGATCGACGCCCGGTTCTCGTCGTGGTGCAGCACTGCCAGCACGCTGCCGTCGGCGGCCAGGACCACCGAGCGCTGGGACAGGGGATCGAGGTCGATGGCGCTGACCGGTGCCACGTCGGGCGAGTCGGCGGCGCCCAGGGCGACGGCGGCGACCAGGGCCGAACTCAGGGCCGTCAGCACGCCGACCAGGCCCACCACCACGAGGAAGCGAGTCAGGCGACCGGTCGCACCGATGCGCCGGGACCAGAGGTCGAGCTCTGCGGCCACGAAGATCCAAAGCTACCGTCGGCGGGACCGCTGCGCCGGTCTCCCCCGCCCCACCGGTCCCTGCTGGCGCCGGCGGGCGACCGGTGCCAAGGTGCAGGTGGTCACAGCGACAATCGATCGGGAGGTCGGCATGAGGGTGGCGTTCGTGGGCAAGGGCGGCGCCGGCAAGTCGGCCATCTCCGGGACCTTCGCCCGGATGCTGGCCCGGCGGGGCCACGACGTGCTGGCCATCGACTCCGATCCCTTGCCGGGGATGGCCTTCTCGCTGGGTCTCGACCGCGACGACGCCCCGCTGCCCGACGAGGCCATCGAAGACCGGGCCGAGGGCGAGGAAGGCCCGCCCTACCGCCTGCGGGCCGGCCTCGGTGCCGCCGAGGCGGTGGAGCGCTACGCCGTCACCGCACCCGACGGTGTCCGGTTCCTGCAGTTCGGCAAGATCCGCACCGACCCCCGGGCCCTGTTCCGCTCGCAGCTCGCCTTCCGCCAGATCATCCGGGAGCTGCCCGCCGATCGCTGGGACCTCGTCGGCGACCTGCCCGGAGGCACCCGCCAGGCCTTCACCGGCTGGGGCCGCTACGCCGAGACGTATCTGATCGTGGTGGAACCCATGGCCAAGTCGCTCCTGTCGGCCCGCCGGCTGGCCCGCCTCGCCACCGACACCGAGTTCCCCGTACGGGTGGCGGCGGTGGCCAACAAGGTGAGTGACGATGGCGACGTGGAGCTCATCGAGCGCCGCACCGGATTGGAGGTCTTGGCCGCCGTACCCCTCGAACCGGCCTTCGCCGACGCCGAGCGAGCGGGCCGGGCGCCGCTCGACATCGTCCCGGATTCTGCGGCGGTACGTGCGGTATCCTTGCTAGTGGACCAGGTTTCCCAGCGCGCCTTGACATGATGGCGCCCCAGACGTGAGGACGTGATGCCATGAAGGTGGCAGTGACAGGAAAGGGGGGCTCCGGCAAGACCACCACCTCGGCGATCCTGGCTCGGACGCTCGCCCGGCGCGGCCACGACGTGGTCGCCCTCGACTGCGACTCCAACCCCAACCTCGGGATCTCCCTCGGCGTCGGCGACGATGAGACGGAACGCCTGGTCGCCATGCGCGAGGCCCTCGACGAGGGCGAGGAGGAGCACGCCCCCGGCTGGGACGAGATCCTCGACCGCTTCGGCTCTGATGCGCCCGACGGCGTGCGCCTGGCGGTGGTGAGCCGGATCGAGAACCCCGATCCGGGCTGTCTTTGATGCGGGCTCTCCGCCGAGCAGTTGCTCGGCAGCATGGACTTCACCAACCAGATGGTGATTGCCGATCTGGAGGCCGGCGTCGGCACCCTCACCCGCCTGGACCCGGCGGGGGTCGACGTGGTGCTCATCGTGGTCGAGCCCACCCCGAAGTCGGTGGAGGTCGGGTGCCGGGCCGCCGCCCTGGTGGACGACAAGGACCTGGGACGGGCCCTGGTGGTGGCCAGCCGGGTGCGCAACGACGACGATCTGGCCATGATCACCAAGTCCTTCCCCGACCACCAGGTGGTCGCCATCCCCGACGACCCGGCCATCGTGGCCGCTGACCGCCATGGCATCGCTCCCCTCGACAGCGCCCCCGACGCTCCGGCGGTACAGGCCCTGGCCGGCCTGGTCGACCACCTCCTCGCCCCGGTCTAGCTGGGTTCCCGGGGAGATCCTGGCGCCCTCTCAAGCCATCTAGATGCTTTCGGTCACCATCTCGCTTGCGCCGTGCACCGGGGCGCACCAACATTGCTGACCACGATCGCCCCCGGCCGATCCGGTCGAGAGCGTCACGACGACAGGGGGAAATGAAGATGAGTAAGGACTTGAACGGGTCGCTGGCCATCGTCGGGGTGGGCGTGGCCCTCGGGATCATCGCCTTCGCCGTGGACTCTTTGCGGTTCCTGCTGGTCTTTGCGCTGCTCATCACCGTGATCGGCGGCGGCATCCCCTTCTACAACTCGCTCCAGAGTAAGTAGCCGGCTTTTCCCGTTCTCGGCGCGTTTTGGCCCCCGTAGAGGGGGCCAAACGCGCCGAGAACGGATGTTGTCTCACCCCGCTGGTGGAATGTCGGCATGGGCACACACGACAAGGCCCTTGCCGAGCGGGCACGAACGCAGCTCGGCCTGATCACTGCAGCACAACTGGCCGATGTCGCCGTCGGCCGCAAGGATCGCCAGGCCCGGTGCGCCGACGGGCGGCTGGAACGGATCCACCCCGGTGTCCACCAGGTCGGTGGCACACCCGGGAGCTGGCGCACGTCCCTGCTCGCCGCCTGCCTGGGCGGGGGGACCGGGACCGTCGCCTCCCACCGGGCGGCCGCCGTCCTCCACGAGCTCGACGGGTTCGGGAGTGCCCCGATCGAGATCACCACCCGTCGCTCCCGCAACTTCTTCCCGGCCACGGTGGTCGTCCACCGGCCCATCCGGTTCCTCCCCGTCGACCAGACGGCGGTGCGCCTCGTCCCGGTCACCTCGGTGGCCAAGACGTTGATCGATCTGGGCGCAGTGGTCCGCCCCCGCCGGGTCGAGCAGGCTCTGGATGGCGCTTTGCGCGACGGGATGGTCTCCCTGGCGTTCCTGCGCTGGCGCCTCGATGCCTACGCCGCTCGGGGTAGGCCGGGCGTCGGCGTCTTGCGCAGGCTCCTGTCCGGGTACGACCAGGGCCCGCCGCCTCAGAGCGTCCTCGAGCGCCAGTTCCTGCGGGCCATCGCTCCTCTCGACATTCCCGCCCCCGAGCGGCAGCTCGAGATCCGGGACAGGGGCGGCCTGCTGGTCGCCGTGGTCGACTTCGCCTGGCCCGAGCTACGGGTGATCGTCGAGGTCGACGGGCACGCCTTCCACGCCACCCGCCAGCAACGGGCCCACGACAGCGCCCGCCAGAACGCCCTTGCCGCTCTCGGGTGGCGGGTGCTGCGCTTCACCTACGAGCAGGTGGTAAACGACCCGGCCGGCGTGGCCGCCCAGGTAGTGGCCATCCTTCGTCCCCTGCTCGTCGCCTCGTGACCCCCTTCCCGTTCTCGGCGCGTTTCGCACCCCGTACGGGGGCGAAACCGCGCCGAGAACGGGAAGGGGGCTACTTGCGGTCCGAGCCGGGCCAGCCCAAGATCGTGCATGGCTGACATCGTCGACACGTCGCCCGCCTTCGAGGCTTTCGCCAAGGCCGCCTTCATCGAGAGTCCGGTGGTGCGCGAGCAGCTCTGGGAGCAACGCTACGAAGGCGTCCACCCCGAGATCTTCGCCGCCTTCTACGACGGCCACGGCACCACCGAGGGGCGCCCCGCCGTGGTGCGCGACCTCTCCACCGTGCGCAGCCGGGTCCGCGACGCCGCCCCCGTCGAGCGCCGGCTGATCGAGGAGGTGGAGCCGGCGGTGCGCCAGGCCCTGGGTCTCGAGCCCGAGCCGGCCCCGCAGCACGTCCTGCTGGTCGGCTCGTTCTCCACCGACGCCGACGTCGGCCGCCTCGACGATCGGGTCACCCTCTTCCACTGCCTGGAGTGGTTCCACGCCGAGGACGGCATGCGCCTGCTGGTCGCCCACGAGGACACCCATGCCTGGCACGAGATCGCCCTGGGTCTCGCCCCACCCGAGGACGACGCCGCCTGGTTGGCCTTCTACGAGGGCACCGCCATCGCCGCCAGCCGGGCGGTGGTGCCCAACCAGGCCCCCGACGACTACTTCTGGTACGGCCACGGCGGCTTCGCCGACTGGCTCCCCTGGTGCGAGGAGAACCGGGACGCCCTCCTCGATCGCTTCAAGACCGACCTGGACTCGTCGGACGCGGTGGAGACGTGGTTCGGCTCGGGCCTGGTCGACAACCACTGGCGGGTGGGGTACTACCTGGCCGACCAGCTCGTCGGTCGCCTCGACCGGCCTCTCCCCGAGCTGGTGGCCCTGTCGGTCGACGAGGCCAAAGCCGCCATCCGCTCCGCCTTCTGAACGACCCCGCTTTCTGGTGGTCAGGAGGGCCCGGAAACGGGCCCTCCTGACCACCGGAACGGCGAAGGGCGGGTCAGAACGGCGATCGGGTCACAACGACGGGTCGGGCGGCTCCATGGGGCCGGCCTGGTCGGCCACGCAGCCGGCCCGCAGGGCGGCGAAGGCGTCGTCGATGTCGTCGCCCCAGAGGTCCCAGCTGGAGAGCCGCAGGCCGAAAAGCTGGAGGGCCACCGGCGTGGCCAGCAGCGTGTCCTCGTCGAAGCACGACAGGCCCTCGGCCCGCAACGCCTCCTCCACCTCGGCCTTGGCCCCGGCGAAGCGCTCGGGCAGATCGGCCCGCACCAGCACGGTGCGGGGGGCGATGCGCACCGCCGCCCCGATGTTGCGCCCCACCAGCAGCGTCGGTCGCTCCACGTGGAAGCGCGACGAGTGGCCGGCGGCCACGTCGCGGGCGAAACAGGACAGCACCGTGGCGTCGTCGACCTCCGGACCGGTGGGCCGGGCGAAGGGTGCCACGTTCCCCTCGTCCACCGCCGCCGCCTGCCTAGACGACGACGAGGTCGCGCAGCATGTCGACGGACACGCGCTGCACCATCCCCGTGGCCGAGGCCAGCTCCAGGCCCCCACCGCGGTCGATGCCCTTGACCGTGCCCCGGGCCTCGCCCGAGGGCAGCAGCCGCAGCTTCACCCGCCGGCCCACCAGTGCACAATGGCGCTCGTAGTCCTCGGCCACCTGCTCCGGCCCGCCCGCCAGCGAGGCCGCCGCCTCGTCGGTGGCCGTGAGGATGGCCTCGAGCAGCCGGTCGGTCTCGCCGGCTCCGCTCACGCCCACCTGGTCGAGATCGACCCGGACGCTGGCCACCGCCGCCTTGACCTGGCCGGGACCGAGCTGGATCTCGACCTTGGTGACGGCGACCGGATCCCCGGACTCGGCGTCGTCCACCTCGTCCGGCCACCGGGCCGAGCAGACGGCGCCGGCCACCGAGGCGCATCCCCCCATGACCCCCAGGCTGGCCACCAACCAACAGGCGTCGGCCATCTCGGGGGTCAGGGGCGGGCGCAGCACCGTGGCGAAGGCCAGCGTGCGCTCCGGGGCCACCTTCCACTCCCGACCGATGCGACCCAGGGCACTGACCTCGTGGTCGACGACCACCGTGGCTCCCGCCGGGGCGTTCTCCTGGCGGGCCCAGGCACCGGCCATGGCCCCGACCGAGACCGCCACCGGGAAAATACGCATCTGGCGACCGAAGCGCTCCAGCGTCTCCGGCGCTCCCCCGACGGCGCCCATCGCTCCCTCGCTCACTTGGGCTTGCTCGTCCGGGGCAGCAGCCGGTCGACCCGCCACTGCCCCTGCTCGTCACGCATCTTCACCTCGGCCACGGGCAGGCCGGGCTGGGCCAGGACGGGGGGAAGGGGGGAAACCAACATCACCGTTACCTGGCCCGCCTCCGGCACCGGATCCCCGTCCTCGAGGCGCTCGGCCTCGAGGTTGTCGAGGTCGTTGCCGGCCAGATCGGCCCGCAGCCCCCGTACCAGATCGGCGAGGAACTCCTCCCGCTCGGCCGTGGCGGCGGCGCCGTCGCGCAGGCGCAGGGCCAGCTCCTTGTCCATCCCCCGGGTCGCTCCCACCCGCAGGACCGTCTCCCGCCCCTCACTCGACAGCAGGTCCCACACGGTGTGGTGCTCCCCCCAGGCCACGGCGTCGACGAAGGTCTTGGCCACCTCCTCGGGGGCCGACCCGTCGCTCATGGACGCTCCCAGCCGATCGAGTAGAGGTAGTCGCGCACGGCGATGCGCTGGGGCCCCTGGAGGGCGTCGCCGATGGCCTGGTCGAGCGCCTTGCCGGCTCGCTCCTGGGCCTCCTCGGTCGGCAGGCGCCGGTTGGCGTCGTAGCGGGCTCGCAGGCCCGGCTCCAGCAGCTCCGTCGGCAGCTCCACCAGCACGGACAGCTCGGCCTCCATCACGGCCCGTGACTCCTCGTAGGCCAGGCGGGCCGAGGCCAGGGCCAACTCGGTGAGGGCCGAGCGCCGGCGGCTCTCGACCGGTTCGGCCAGCAGGCGGACGAGTCGCTCCTGCATCAGCGCCCGGCGATCGTCGGTGTCGACGGCCGTCAGCAGCCCGACGAAGTGGTCGGCCCGGCTCATGCCCGGCGCCAGGGCCTCCAACTCCTTCTCCGTGCGCTCGAGGCTGGTGTAGGTCTGGCGCCAGGCGTCGGCGTGGACCCGGGAGTCGAAGAGGCTGAGGGAGTCCTCGTAGGCGGCCAGGGCCCGGCGGAGGTTGGTGAGCCCCCCCCGGCTGGCCCAGGCCAGGCCGATGTTGTACTTGACCATGGCGTGTTGGAAGGGGAAGGAGTTGCGGGCGAAGACGGTGAGCGACTCGCGGAAGGCGTCGACGGCGTCGGACAGGAAGCGGGCCCGCTCGTTGGGGTCGCGCCCGGCCAGGGCGCTGTAGGTCACCCCCATGGAGTGGTACACCAGGCCGTGGTGGTACGGCGCCTCGTCGGGGTCGAGTCCCGAGGCCGCTTGGCGGAAGTCGGCCAGCGCCGCTTGCAGCCCCTCGTCGGTGCCCTTGGCCGCCTGGGCCGAGCCCCGGGAGTGCAGGGCGGCGACCCGCCCCCGCCGGCCCTCGGCGGTCGAGGTGTCGAACAGCTCCACCGCCTCGTCACAGGCGGCGATGGCCTCGTCCAGCCGCCCCAGCTCGCTGCGCACCAGGCCCAGGTTGTTCAGCACCCCGGCCCGCTCGTCGTCGCGCTCCCGGCCATCGAGCAAATCGGAGGCCCGCTGGAAGAGCTCGGCCGCCTTGGCCCGATCGCCCAGGGCCCGGCGGGCCGCCCCGGCACCGTTGAGGACGCGGGCGTGCTCGATGGGATCCTCGCGAGGGTCGAAGATGGCGGCGGCGGTGTCGAAGTACCGCAGCGCCGTGCGCAGCCCGTCGGCCGGGTTGCCGGCCGGGGCCTCGGCGTGGGCCAGGCCCAGGCGGTAGGCCAGGGCGGCGTGCTCGTGAGGCCGCAGCGCCCGGGGGGTGCGGCCCAGCTGGGCCTCCAGCTCGGTGATGGCCTGGCGCCGGTCGGGAGCCGACGTGGTCCCGTGATCGTGTTCGGGTGACGACACCAGGGCTCCCTAGGTCGAGGGCGCCGGTGTGCCGGCACCGGCCTCAGACAACGATGCCAGGTAGGCGAGGATCTCCTTGACCGCCACGTCGACCGACGCCGCCACCGGCGCCGTCATCTCCTCGCCCACGGCATCGGGGTCCTCGATCTGGCAGCCCACCATCAACACGGTGGGGGGCAGCACGTCGAGGGCCCGGGCCAGCATGAGGACCCGGTCGGGCGTGGCCAGGTGCATGTCGGCCAACAGATCGCTGCGCTGGGCCCAGGTGAGCTCGTGGACGTCGACGATCTCCGGCTCGATCAACATGACGGTGCCATGGGGCCGCTGGTGATCGACGGCGTCGACGACCACCAAGGCGTCCCAGCCCTCCTGGATCTCCGAGAGCAGGGCGATCCCGGCGATGCCGGTCTCGACCACCTTGACCCCCTCGGGCAGCTCCATGCCCTCGAGCCGCCGCGCCACCTCCACCCCGAAGGCATCATCAGCCCGCAAGATGTTCCCCACCCCAGCGACCAACACCCTCACGACAGATCAGCCGCCCGAAAGGAAGCAGCCGCCCGAAGGGCGTCCGCAAACCTTTCCCCACGAACCGGCGGCGGGCAAGGGAACCGAGCCCACCCGGCCGGGTGGCACCGAGGGGAGGGGCCCAAGGGCCGCAGCGCAGCGAGGACCCTTGGGAGGGGTCCCGCTCGGTGACAGGACCCGGCCGGGTGGGCGGACCGGGTCACGCCACCGCCCCGATGCGGCTCTCGGCGATGCGCAGGGCGTAGCCCTTGACCACCCACCAGGTGAGGTACTCCTCGAGCTCGGTCCACGCCTTGTCGTCGATGGAGTCGCGCCAGTGGTCGAGGCGCCGGTCGACCTGGGAGTGGACCAGGCGGTCGAGGGCCTCCACCGTGCGCCCGTCGTCGCCGAGCAGGTAGTCACCGGCCCCGGTGCGTACCTCGGCGGCGATGGTGCCGGCGGTGGCGTCGAGCTCGTCGAGATCGGTCCCGACCCCCTCCACGGCCGCCAGGGTCAGCCCGGCGTCGTCCTCCTCCACCCGGCGCAGGCAGTACCCGTCGATGAGCGCCGCCCCGGCCCAGATGCCGATCTCGTCGATGGGCTGGGAGGTGCGCTGCTCACCCACCGACTTCTCGATGAAGCGCCCGGCCAGGCGGGTGAGGGGATGGGTCTGGGCCAGGGCGCGAGCCCGGTAGGTGAGATCCTCGGGTTCCAGGGTCATCGAGAGGATCGATCCCGCAGCTCCACCTTGACGGCCCCGGCCGCACCGTCGCCGGTGAAGCACTCCAGCTCGGCCTTCTCCGGGTCCGTCTCACTGGGAGGGTCGAGCAGCTCCAGGTGCCGGAAGTTGGGCCAGTGATCGCGCAGAGCCGCCTCCACCCCGTAGGTGAGGGTGGCCGACGAGCTCGGGCAGCCGTCGCAGGTCCCGAGCATCCGCAGGGCCACCACCCCGTCCTTGATCGTCTCGACCTGGAGGGCGCCGCCGTGGGACTCGACGAGGGGGCGAACCTCGTCCAGGGCCCGATCGACGGCTTCGGCGGCGTCGGCGGCCAGGTCCTCACCCTCGCCCAGCCCGTAGGCGGCGAGCATGGTACCGGTGAGCTCGTCGGCGGCCAGGCTGTTGAGGAACAGCTCCCCCCGCCACGCCCGCATCATCTCCACCATGCGGCCCAGACCGTCCCGGTGGAAGACGTCGACCCAGTCGAGCAGCTCCTCGGACTGGCGCACCACCTCGGGGTCGGGATGGCCCAGGAGCTCCTCGGTGAGGGCGCCGATGTGGCCCCACACCTCGCCGAAGGTGAGCTCCTCGCCGGCGTCGTCGTTGCTCATTGCCTCGGTGCCGTCTCCGTCGGCATGCCCACCTCCTCCCGCACCATGGCCAGGACCGGCTCCATGGCTGCCTCCACCGCATCGGTGAAACCCAGCCCGAAGGTCCGGTCCGCCGGCTCGACTTCGATCACCACGGTATCTTCCGGAAAGGCCTTCCAGTACCGGCCGACGGCCAGGGTGTGGTCGAGGTCGATCGTGCCCCCCGCGGCATCGCCCAGGCGGGCCTGGACGTCCTCCTCGCTGGGCGGGGTCAGATCGAGGGGGTAGCGGCGGATGGTCCCGGCCCCGTCCTCGAAGCGGGGCATGGCCCCGACGAGCACGATCTTGGCCGGCTCCAGCTCCTGGAGCAGGTGCAGCACCCGGTGGGCGGCGTAGGAGAGGTCTTCGACGACCACGTCGCCGGGCCATTCGAGGTCGCGCATCCGCCGGATGAACTGCGTCCCGAAGTCCAGATCCCGCATCCAGGGGAGGCCGACGCCACCCACGAGCACGCGTGTGGAGCGGCGCTCCCCTGGTGCGAGATCTTCTGGAGTCACTACTCCAGGGTGCAACCGCAGGAGTTGACCTCCCGCACGATGGTCCCCTTGCCCGTGTCCATGTGGGTGGTGCAGGGCATACAGGGGTCGAAGCTGCGGATGGCCCGCAGGATGTCGATGCCCTTGACCTCGTCGTCGGAGACCGACTCGAGGATGGGGGTGTCGATCACCGCCTCCTCGTAGGGGCCGAGGCCGCCGAAGGCGTCCCGGGGGCAGGCGTTGACCGTGGAGGGCGTGGTGATCTGGTAGTTGAGGATCTTGCCCTTGTCGATCTCCATGTGGTGGACCAGGAAGCCCCGGCCCGCCTCCCAGAAGCCCACCGACAGGCGGTGGTCCTTGGGCACCTTGTAGGGCGTGGCCACCTTGGTCTCGCCCGCCCGCCAGTACTCGAACGCCTTGAGCAGCACGTTCATGCCGATGGTGGCGGTGAAGCCCATGGCGTAGGCCCGGGCCCGGTTGCGCTCCAAGGCGTTGAGGGTGCGGGGGACCTTCCAGAAGACCTCGGTCTCGGGCAGGTTGTGGCGGGGAAGGACCATGCGTAGCCCGTCACCGGTGGCCTCGAGGAAGGGGTTGTCGGGCGTCTGGGCGGCCAGCGCCGTGGTCCACATGCGCCCGTAGGTGCCGGTCTCGACCGTCTTGCGGTCCCAGCGGGGGGCGGTGTCCCAGGTGTACTTCTCCTTGAAGCTCGTGCCCGTGGGTCGGGGGATGGTCTCCTTGTTCCACGGGTGGTACGGCGAGATGGGGTTGCCCAGCGGGTCGGTGGCGTAGCGCTGCGAGCCGGAGCGGGTCCAGTCGTCGTAGAAGGAGTGGTCGACGAACTCCTCGTAGCCCATATTGATGTCGGTGAGGTTGGTCGTGACCAGCTTGCCGTCGATGATCATGCCGGGCTTGGCCCAGCGCCGGTTGCCCCACGTGTTGCAGTTGGCGTAGGTGGCGTCGTAGGACTCGGTGTCCTCCCAGATCCCGGTCTGGATGAGGTTGGTGTCGCGGGCCCCCACCTGCTCGTAGGCCGGGTTGGACTCGAGGAAGAAGTCCATCATGTCGTCCCAGGTGGCGATCATGACCTTGCAGTAGTCGAAGATCTTGCCGAGCTGGGTGTAGAACTCGTTGAACGACGAGGTGGAGATGGTGGTGGACAGGCCACCAGGGACCAGCGTGGACGGGTGCGGGTACTTGCCGTACATGAGCATGCACATGACCCGGCCGATGCGGGTGTACTCGATGGACTCCAGGTAGATCTTCCCCGTCAGGGGGTTCATGGCGTCCATGATGTCCTTGATGGTGCGGAAGCCGTGCACCTCGTAGCCGGCCGCCGGCGTCTTCTCCGCCTTGCGGACCAGCTCGGGGTTGGTGACCGAGACCAGCGAGGTGGAGTAGTCGGGGCCGCTCAGCAGGCCCAGGTGGATGGGGTGGTCGTAGAACATCTCCCCGATCTCGCCCAGGTTCCGGCAGGCCACGCCCAGCGGGGGCGGGCAGGCGCCGAAGGCCATCTCGATGTTGAGCGAGGCCACGGTGGCGTGCACGCCACCGCACACGCCGCAGGCCCGGGAGCTGATGTCGATGGCGTCTCGGGGGTCGCGGCCCTGGAGGATGATCTCGTAGCCCCGGAAGAGCATGGCCCGGGAATAGGCGTCGACCGCCTTGCGGTTCTCGAGGTCCAAGGTGGTGTGCACGGCCAGGGCGCCGGCGACCCGGGTCACCGGGTCGATGCTCCAGTCACGCAGCCGGGGCGGCGCCGCCAGCTGGGCGCCCGGGCCGTCCTGCTTGCGGACGTAGCCCTTGGTCGCCGCCGGCTTGTAGGCGTAGGGGTCGCTGACGCCCTCCCGCAAGCTGGCCTTGCCGTTGGCGTCGAACTCGATGGGTAGGTTCTTGAAACACATGTGAGTTTGGTCTCCCGGCTAGTCGAAGTACTTGGCGTGGGCGCGGTCGGAGTGCTGGTACTTCCCGTAGAAGGTGTGTAGCGCCTTGAGCGCACCCTTCGGAGCGGTCTTCGACCGAGCCCAGCCGGCAGGCGTGCCCTCCCTGTCCCAGCGGGTGGTCATGTTCTTGTCGACCCGGGTCATGTTGCGGGTGCGGCGGATGAAGCCGCCGGCCACCCGGCTGGTGTTGCTGGAGAGGAACGACCCGGGAGAGACCTGATAGATCGGCGAGAACTTGTCGGGGAAGCCCGGCATGGTGCAGCCGATGCAGATGCCCCCGATGTTCATGCAGCCGCCGTGGCCGTCGACGATGCCCCGCTCGGCGATGTTGCACTGGACCACGGGGCCCCAGCAGCCGAGCTCGACCAGGCACTCCTTGTCGCCGTACTCCTCGGCGAAGACGCCCTCCTCGTAGTACCCGGCCCGGGGGCAGTGACGGTGGACCGTCTCCCCGAAGAGCCAGGCCGGGCGGCCCAGCTCGTCGAACTCGGGCAGCGGGCCCAAGCCGTTGAGGAACAGCAGCGTGGCCGACGCCGTCTCCAGGTAGTTGTCGCCGATGGGCGAGCACCCGGGGATGTTGACCACCGGCACGCCGAAGGCGGAGCGGTAGTCCTTGCCCAAGTAGTCCATCATGCCCATGGAGTTGGTCACGTTGCCCTTGGCGGCGGGGATGCCGCCCCAGGTGGCGCAGGTGCCGATGGCGATGATGGCGGCGGCGCCGGGAGCCAGGCGGTCGAGCCACTCCAGGCTGGAGATCTGGCGACCGGTCTGGGGGTCGTCACCGAGGCCCATCCAGTAGCCGCCGGTGGCGCTGGCCACCGACTCGTCCATGATCGAGCCCTCCCACGTGATGACGTAGGGAGCGTCCAGCTCGCCGCGCTCGGCCATGAACAGGTTGTGCACCCACTCCGGGCCGGACTCGGTGGACACCACGGTGTGGACCAGCTCGACCCGGGGCAGGCCCGGGATGATGCCGGCCAGCAGGTGCTCCACCCGGGGGTGGGTACCGCCGGTGACGGCCACGGAGCAGCCGTCGCAGGAACCGCCGACCATCCAGATCAGGTAGATCTTCTTGAGCGGCCCGATCTGGAGGACGTCGTCCGGCTCCTCGAGCACCCGGCTGCGGATGCCGATGGGGGAGAAGGGATCGAACGGGTCGTAGCCGTCGATCAGGTCGACCGTACCCAACCCGGGGTTGAGCTCGGTCTTCCACGCTCCCATCTCGGAGTCCATGGGCTTGTTCCCCGCCTGCCGGGCCACCGGGCCTGCGCCGCTGCGGCCTTCGTTGCTGACGCCTTCGGAGCGGCTGTCTGCTCCTCGTGTGCTGGTGACCCCCGCACCCCTGTCCTTGGTGTCGGCGGTTGCCCGAAGGGGCTGCCGGCGGGTCCTCTGCCCTCTGCCTTCGCTCACATTTCCCTCCCGTAACTTGCCGAGCGGTTTCGATCCGCCTCCCTCGATCCAGCCTTACGGCGCTGCCCGGGCAGGCGGCCCTCTCGGGCCTGGTAGGTGTAGGCTACATCTAATCGAGGGAGCCGTCAGGGAAAGTTTTCCCGAGCTTCCCGAGCTTCCCGGGCCGTGGCGCTTGGCGCACATTCCCTGTGTCGGGACCCCTCGGTGGGTGTAGTCTGCATCCACCGGGACCCTTTCGCACCGGCGGCACGATCGCCCATCGACGTGGGTTGGCCGGGCCGGAGCGAACGACCTCAGGAGGCGTCATGGAAGACCTGCACTCCCCCAAGTCGGACAGCCTGCGCGCCCTCTACTGGCGCAGCGAGATCCTCCAGGTGATGTTCTGGCTGCGCGGCGAGGGCTTCGGCGACCTGGTGGACGCGCCGATGGTCGAGCAGTTCCTCGGTGTCGACGCCAACATCGGCGTCACCTACCTCGACCGCCTGGTCGACGAGGGTTACCTGGTCCGCGACGGCGACTGGTTCTCGCTGTCGGAGCGGGGCCGGGAGGAAGGAGCCATGGAGTTCGCCGCCTCCTTCAGCGACTTGACCCGGCCGACCCACGGGGAGTGCAGCGACGACTGCTGGTGCCACAGCTCGGCCGAGGAAGCCTCGGCGTGCGCCGCCGAGCGGGCGCTGGGGGGGCACGAGCACTGATGGCACGCAAGAACGGTCCCGAGGCCGAAGGCCTGTCGCGCTCCTATGTCCGCCCGTTGCTGCTCCTGCTCCTCGCCGAGGGCCCGTCCCACGGCTACGAGTTGCTGGAGCACATCCGCCAGGCCGGCGTGCGCAACGCCGACGCCGGCGGGCTCTACCGCTGCCTGCGGGCCATGGAACAGTCCGATCTGGTGAGCTCCTGGTGGGAGCCCTCCCAGTCGGGTCCCGCCCGCCGCAGCTACCTGCTCACCGACGAGGGGCGGGTCGCCCTGGGCGAGGCCGTCGGTTCGCTCGGCGAAGTCCACCGCCTCCTCGGTGCAGTCCTGGAGCGCCACGAGCTGCTGGGCGGGACCGGCCCGTCGAACGACCGGGCGTCCGTCTTCGCCCCATCGGCGGTGGTGAGGTGAGGATCGCCCTGGCCGGCAAGGGAGGCGCAGGCAAGACCACCATCAGCGCCACGCTGTGCCGCACGCTGGCCCGCCGGGGGTCGACGGTGATCGCCATCGACGGCGACTCCAACCCCAACCTGGCGCTGGCCCTCGGCATCGACCGGACCGTCAGCGCCGAGGCGCCGGCCCTGCCCGTGTCGCTGGTCTCGCGCCGCCTCACCGGCGGCCCGGCGCTCAACACCCCGGTCGACGAGGTGGTCGAGTCGCACAGCCTGGCCGGGCCCGACGGGGTGCGCCTGTTCTTGATGGGCGAGCCCGGCCACTCCTCCGAGGGCTGCCTGTGCTCGGCCCACGCCACCGTCAGCGCCTTGATGGGCGACTTGGGCGAGCAGCCCAACACCATCACCCTGGTCGACATGGAGGCATCCCCCGAGCACATGAGCCGGGGCACCACCCGCCACGCCGACCTGCTGCTGTTGGTCACCGAGCCCTATTACCGCTCCCTCGAGGCGGTGCGGCGCATCGCCCGGCTGGCCGACGAGCTGCCCATCCCCCGGGTGGCCCTGGTGGCCAACAAGGTGCGCTCGAGCGCCGACGCCAAGGCCGTCATGGAGTTCTGCGAGCGCCACGACATCGATTTCTGGGGCGAGGTGCCCTGGAGCGAGGAGGTCGTCCAGGCCGACCTGGCCGGCGTCCCGCTGCTCGACGCCGAACCCGGGGGCCCCGCCGTGGCCGCCATCGCCCGCCTGGCCGACGCCATCGCCGAGGCCGCAGTCCAGACCGCACGTAACGCCGCACCCGCTGCGGCCCAAGGAGGCTGACCAAGCATGTGTCTCGGAATCCCAGGCCAGGTCGTCGACATCGTCGACATCGATCAGCACCGGGCGATCGCCGAGGTCGACGGCGTGCGCCGGGAGATCAACATCAGTCTCGTCATGCGCGAGGCCGGTGGCATCTCCGAGGGCGAGTGGGTCCTCATCCACGTCGGCTTCGCCATGGCCAAGATCGACGAGGAGGAGGCGGCGTCGACGCTGTCGTTCATCAAGGAGCTGGGCAGCATCTACGACGACGAGATCGAAGACTTCTCCAAGAGCACCCCGCTGTGACCACCGCCCGCCCCGACCTCGCGCCCCCCGGCGGCGACGTGACCGGGGTGGCGGCCACACCAGGGCTCTTCGACGATCTGGCCCGGGCGTCGCTGGCCATGGCCCGGCGCTTCGCCGCCGGCGCCACGCTGTGGTGCGTGTCCCCGGGCTCGGCCTTTCACGCCCACCACGTGGCCGTGGAGTTCGTCCACCCGGTCATCATGGGCAAGCGGGCCCTGCCTGCCGTCGTGGTCCCGCCAGGCACCGACGTGGTGGCCTCCCTGCGGGCCACCGTGCGCCCCGGCGACATGATCGTGGCCGTGGCCGCCCTGGCCGAGGGCGACGTGGCCGAGGCCATGCGCCGGGCGCCGGCCTGGGGGGTGGAGACAGTCTGGATCGGTGCCGGTCCCCGGCCCCCCGGCGGGGCCGCCGACCACGTGCTGTGGCTCGACGCCACCGACCCCCTGGTCGCCTCCGAGCAGTTCGTGCGGGTGTACCACCTGCTGTGGGAGCTCACCCACGTGTGCTTCGAGCACACCGGCCTGCTGCGGCCCGAGACCTGCGAGGAAGAGGTGTGCATCACCTGCTCCGACGAGGGGCGCACCGCCGAGGTGATCAGCGTGGACGAGCTCGGGGAGGCCCTGGTGCGCACGGCCGAGGGCCGCGAGCGCATCGACACCTCGCTCATCGATCCCCCCCGCCCCGGTGACCTGGTCCTGGTGCACGCCGGATCGGCCATCACCTCCCTGGAGGAGGACCGGCGGTGAGCCCGCAGGGCACCGATTTCCTCTACCCCTTCATCGAGGGCGACGAGCGGGACGCGCCCTCGCTGCTGGCCGACCTGGCCCGCTCGGCCGGGGCCAAGTGGGAACAGAGCAGCCGCCTGCGCAAGGAGACCCTGGCCCGCATCGACGACCAGATCCGCCAGGCCGCGGCCGCCATGGCCCGCTGCTTCGAGGGTGGCGGCCAGCTCTTCGTCTTCGGCAACGGGGGCAGCGCCACCGACGCCGACGACGTAGCCCAGCTGTTCACCAAGCCGCCCCGGGGCGAGCCCCTGGCCGCCCGCTCGCTGGTGAGCGACCACGCCGTGCTCACCGCCTTGTCCAACGACATCGGCTTCGACGTGGTGTTCTCCCGCCAGCTCGAAGCCCATGGCCGCCCCGGCGACATCGCCCTGGGCCTGTCCACCAGCGGCAACTCCGAGAACCTCCTCATGGCCTTCGGCCAGGCCGCCCGCCGGGGCATGACCACGGTGGGGCTGTCCGGCTACGACGGCGGCCGCATGGCCGACTGCGAGGCGCTCGCCCACAACCTGGTGGTGCGCTCCGACAGCGTCCACCGGATCCAAGAGACCCAGGCGGCCCTGGCCCATGCGCTGTGGGCCGCCGTGCAGACCGAGTACCGACCACACGAGGGAGCCGCATGAAGTTCGTCGACGAATACCGCGACCCGGCGGCCGCCCGGCTGGCCGTGGAGCAGATCGAGGCGCTGTCCGACGGTCAGCACCGCAAGTTCATGGAGGTGTGCGGTGGCCACACCCACACCATCTACAAGCACGGCATCGAGAACGTGCTACCGGCCAACATCGAGCTGGTCCACGGGCCCGGGTGCCCGGTGTGCGTGATCCCGATGGGCCGGGTCGACGACGCCATCGCCCTGGCCGAGCAGCCCGGGGTCATCTTCACCAGCTTCGGCGACATGATGCGGGTGCCGGGCAGCAACGGGAACCTGCTGGAGGCCAAGGCCCGGGGGGCCGACGTGCGCATGGTCTACTCGCCCCTCGACGCCTTGCGCATCGCCCAGGCCAACCCCGAGCGCCAGGTGGTGTTCTTCGCCATCGGCTTCGAGACCACCGCCCCGTCGACGGCGGTCACCCTGCTCAAGGCCCGCTCCTTCGGCGTGGAGAACTTCAGCGTGTTCTCCAACCACGTCACCATCGTCCCGCCGCTGAAGGCCATCCTCGAGTCGCCCGACCTGCGCCTCGACGGCTTCATCGGCCCGGGCCACGTTTCCACCGTTATCGGCAACCGCCCCTACCGCTTCGTGCCCGACACCTACGGCAAGCCGCTGGTCACGTCGGGCTTCGAGCCCCTCGACATCCTCCAGGGCATCGTCATGCTGCTGCGCCAGCTGCGCGACGGGCGCTGCCAGGTGGAGAACCAGTACACCCGGGCGGTGCGCGACGAGGGCAACGTGCGGGCCCTGGAGGTCCTGGCCGAGGTGTTCGAGCTGCGCCCCCACTTCGAGTGGCGGGGGCTCGGCTTCATCTCCCACTCCGGGCTCAAGTTGAGCGAGGCCTTCGCCCCCTGGGACGCCGAGCTGCGCTACCAGGTGCCCGGCGTGCGGGTGGCCGACCCCAAGGCGTGCCAGTGCGGCGAGGTCCTCAAGGGCGTCATCAAGCCCTGGGAGTGCAAGGTCTTCGGCACCGCCTGCACCCCGGAGACGCCCATCGGCACCTGCATGGTCTCCTCCGAGGGGGCCTGCGCCGCCTACTACAACTACGGACGCTTCACCCGCGAGGCCGCTGCCGCCGCCCGCATCCCCGTGCGCTCGGCATGACCCCGGCGCCTCACCCCCCCCACGCGTTCTCTGTCGGCTGGGCCGGGCCAGGCACGGTCGAGGCGACAACGTTGGGGGGCTGGTGATGGCCGACCACGCCCACGACGGGCCGGATCCCTCCGGCAACGGGGCCGAACCCGAGGTCGCCTCGGGCGAGGAAGCGGTGCTGCGGCGCATCGAGGCCTTCCGGCGCAAGGCCCCCCGCCTGCGCGACGACTTCATCAACTCGGCCCACGGGGCCGGGGGCAAGGCCTCGGCCGCCCTGGTCGACGGGGTCTTCGTCCAGGCCTTCGCCAACGACGCCCTGGCACCGCTCACCGACGGTGCCACCCTCACGCTGCCGTCGGGCGAGCGGATCGCCTTCTCCACCGACTCCTCGGTGGTGAACCCCTTGCGCTTCCCCGGCGGCTCGATCGGTCACCTGGCGGTGCACGGCACCGTCAACGACGTGGCCATGATGGGGGCCGTCCCCCAGTGGGTCTCGGCCGCCTTCATCCTCGAGGACGGGTTCCCCGTGGCCGACCTGCGGGGCATCGTGGCCGACATGGCCGAAGCCGCCGCCAACGCCGGAGTCAGCATCGTCACCGGCGACACCAAGGTGGTGTCCAAGGGGGCGGCCGACGGCCTCTACATCGCCACCGCCGGCATGGGCCTCATCCCTGCCGACGTCCACCTCGACGCCACCTCGGTACGCCCCGGCGACCGGGTCCTCGTGTCGGGCACCATCGGCGACCACGGGGTGGCCGTCATGCTGGCCCGGGGCGAGCTGGGCATCGAGGCCGACATCGAGTCGGACACTGCCCCCCTCGGGAGCCTGGTCGCCGACCTGCTGGCCGCCGCCCCCAACACCCGCTGGCTGCGCGACCCCACCCGGGGCGGGGTGGCCACGGTGTGCAACGAGCTGGCCCGGGCAGCCGAGGTGGCGGTGATCCTGAACGAAGCCGAGCTCCCGGTGCGCCCAGCGGTCAACGGCGCCTGCGAGATCCTCGGCATCGATCCCCTCTACGTAGCCAACGAGGGCAAGCTGGTGGCCGTCCTGCCCGCCGGGGAGGCCGACGCCGCTTTGGCTGCCGTGCAGGCCCACCCGCTGGGCACCGGCGCCGCCCTGGTGGGCGAGATCCGCGACGACCCCCCGGGCATGGTGGTGATCAACACCGGCTTCGGCGGCAACCGCATCGTCGACATGCTCGCCGGCGACCCCCTGCCGAGGATCTGCTGACCCCGAGCACCCCTTCCACCCCCCCGCCAACCGGCGCCTCCAC
>DATMJI010000127.1:0-31440 GCA_035553895.1 Acidimicrobiales bacterium
GGTCGTGAGCATTCCGGCCGCGGTCGACGACCCGCCGCCACCACCGCCGGGGGCGGGCGGCGCCCCCGGCGGTGGTGGCGGCGGGTCGTCGACCGCGGCCGGAATGCTCACGACCAGTGGTTGTGGGCCGGGCGCCCGGCAGACCAGGGTGAAGGTGGCGCTGCCGGTGCTGCCGGTGACCTGGCGCAGGGGGGAACGGGCCGCCCACCCCGATCCGGGGGAGAGCACCACCTCGAGGCCCGCTGAGGGGGTGGCCCGCACGACCCCGTCGTCGTCGACCGTCTGGGCCGACAGGCGCACCAGCAGGTTGGCCGGTGCGCCGACCCGGGGAGGATCGGGGGCGATCACCGCGTCAACGGCCCGAGCGTCGAAGCGCTCGACGGCAAGAGCCAGCTCGGCCGTCTGGCCGGCGCCCACGAAGAGGATCTGGGGCTCGACCATGGCCAGGTCCGGGGCCCGCCAGGCCCGCACCCGGTAGCGACCGCCGTGTACGGCCGGGGCCTGCCAGAGCCCGTCAAGGTTGGCGAAGACGTCGACGGCGGCGATCTGGTCACCCACCAGGCGCTCGACCCGTACGGTGGCCTCGGGGACGGGGCCGTCGGGCCCGTCGACCCGGCCGGCGACGGTGGACGGACCCGGACCCACCACCACCTCGGTCGTCGAGGTGGTACCGGCGACGGGGGCCAGCGCCATCCCGCTGAAATCGGGCCGGGTGGTGGTCGAGGTCTCCGGCGCGACAGTTCCTTCGGGCCGGGGCAGTGGGTCGAAGGCGTCCCCCGACGTGCACGCCACCGAGGCGACCAGCAGGATCCCGAGCAACGACGGGACCTGCGGCGGTCGCCGGCGAGGCCTGGTCATCCCCCGAGGGGCAGGACCTCGACCCGGGCCCGGGCGCTGCCGCCGTCCCAGCGCAACTCGGCGCCGGCCGGCGGCTCCACGTCCCGGCGCAGGTAGGCCAGGGCCACCGGGGCCCCGTGGACGGCGGAGTGGGCGACGCTGGTGAGCGTTCCGGCCACCGTGTCCCCGACGACCACCTCGGCCCCGGTCGGGGGGGTGGTCCCGGGCTCGGCCACCACGCCCCGGAGGCGCCGGGGGACGTTGCCCCCCCGGGAGTCGATGCGCGCCACCAGCTCCTGGCCGGTGTAGCAGCCCTTGGTGAAGCTCACCGCCCGCTCGATCACGCCGGTGGCGGCGGGGATGGTGGTGGCCTCCAGCTCGGAGCCCATGCGGGGCACCCCCGCGGCGATACGCAGGGCCTCGTAGACCTCGGGGGTCGCCACCTCGACGCCGTCGGGCAGCGCCGGGTCGGGGCCGAGGAGGTCGAAGCCGGCCGACCCCGGGGTCTCGGCCACCACCTGCCAGGTGCCGTCGGGCGGGCCCGGCAGAGCGGCGCTGGCGGCGCCCCGCACGGCCAGGCAACGCCAGTCGAGGGGGGCGAGGTCGCAGCGCACACGGAGCTTGAAGCGGACCAGCCGGGCCAGGGCGGCCTCGCCCCAGCCGGCGTCGGTGTCGAGGACGAAGTCGTCGTCGCGCCGCAACACCCGGAGGAAGGCGTCGACCTTGCCCTGGGGCTGCAGCAGGAAGGAAAAGGCGGATTCCCCCACGGCCAGGGCATCGACGTCCTGGCTGAGCTGGCCCTGGAGGAAGGACACCGTGTCGGGGCCCGTGGCCGACAGCACGTCCCGGGGGACGGGGCAGGCCCACGCCGCCTCACCTTCGATGGTCATCGCTGGCCCTCCTCGGTCGTGGTCATGGCGGCCCGCTGGCGGCCCATGCGCCGGGCGGCGGGGACGGCGGCCAGCAGGGCGGCCGCCTTGCTGCGGCTCTCCCGCTCCTCGGCGTCGGGATCGCTGTCGGCCACCACGCCGGCGCCGGCCTGCACGCTGGCCCGCCCGTCCGGGGCCACCACCATGGTGCGGATGGCGATGGCGGTGTCCACGTTGCCGGAGAAGTCGAGGTAGCCGACCAGGCCGGCGTAGGGACCCCGCCGGGTCGGTTCCAGCTCGTCGATGATCTCCATGGCCCGCACCTTGGGGGCGCCCGACATGGTGCCGGCGGGCAGGGTGGCCCGCAGGACGTCGACCGGCCCGAGGCCCGGGCGCAGGCGCCCCGCCACCTGGGACGTCAGGTGCATGACGTGGCTGTAGCGCTCCAGGACCATCAGCTCCTCCACCTCGACACTGCCCCAGTCGGCCACCCGGCCCACGTCGTTGCGGGCCAGGTCGACGAGCATCACGTGTTCGGCCACCTCTTTGGGGTGTTCCCGGAGCTCGGCCGCCAACCGGCGGTCGTCGTGCTCGTTGCGCCCCCGCCGCCGGGTCCCGGCGATGGGCCGGGACAGGATCTGGCCGTCGAGGAGCTGGACCATCTTCTCGGGTGACGAGCCCACCAGCGAGACCTTCGGGTGGCGCAGGAAGTACATGTAGGGGCTGGGGTTGACCTGGCGCAGCACCCGGTAGAGATCGAAGGGGTCGGCGTCGAGATCGAGGTCGAAGCGCTGCGACAGCACGACCTGGAAGATGTCGCCGGCCAGGATGTGCTCCTTGGCCACGGCCACCGCTTTGGCGAAGCTGCCCGGCGCCATGGTGGAGCGGACCTCGGGCAGGTCCCCTTCGGGGTCGGGAGGGTCCACCACGGGCTCGGCGGTCGGCCGGGCACCGTCGGCCGCCAGCTCGGCCAGGCGAGCGGCAGCGGCGTCGTAGGCGGCATCTAGATCGGCGTCGGCGGCGCCCGGCGGGGCGATGACGTTGTCGATGAGGGTGACCCGCTGGCGCCAGTGGTCGAACACCGCCAGCTGGCCGATGACCCACAGCAGCGAGTGGGGTAGGCCCAGGTCGTCGGGCGGGGCCGCCGGGAGGTGCTCGACCTCCCGCACCACCTCGTAGCCCAGGTAGCCGACCAACCCCCCGTGGAGGGGCGGCAGGTCGGGCAGCGACGGCGACCGGTAGGCGGCGAGGATGCCCTCCACCGCCGCCAGCATCCCGGCATCGAGGGGCACCGCTGCCGGCAGATCGCCCTCCACGTGGATGTCCCCCTCGCCGGGCCCGGCCACCAGGGTGGCCAGCGGGTTGCGGCCGACGAAGGAGAAGCGCGACCAGCGCAGGCCCTGCTCCACCGACTCGAGGAGGAACCCGGGACCGTCACCGACCATCCGGGCGAAGGCCGCCACCGGGGTGATGAGGTCGCTCAAGACCTCTCGCCACACGGGCACGACGGTGTGGTCCCGGGCCAGGGCCCGGAACTCTTCCCGGCTGGGGCGTATCACCGCGCCGGGGTGGTCAGTCGCCGCCGAAGCGGCGGGAGAAGCAGGTGCGCTCACCGGTGTGGCACGCCCCCCTCCCCTCCTGCTCGACGACAAGGAGCAGGGTGTCGCCGTCGCAGTCGTAGTACGCCCGGCGCACCCACTGGCGGTCGCCCGACGTGTCACCCTTGGCCCACTCCTCCTGGCGGGACCGGCTCCAGAACACGGTGCGGCCGCTCTCGAGGGTCCGCCTCAGGGTGGCCTCGTTCATCCACGCCATCATGAGGACGTCGCCGGAGTCGCCGTCCTGGACGATGGCCGGCACCAGGCCGTTGGCGTCGTAGCGCACGGCCGCCAGGTCGTCGTCGCAGGCGGAGATGGGGGTGGCCACGGGCATCCTCACCATGGTAGCTGGGGGGCCTGGCGGCCGATCCTCACGCCCCGCCGGGGCGTACGGCCACGCCGGCGCCGGCGAGGGCCGCTTTGGCCTCGGCCACCGAGAAGGTGCCGAAGTGGAAGACCGAGGCGGCCAGCACGGCGTCGGCCACACCCCGGGTCAGCTCCAGGTCGAAGCCGTCCTTGGTGCCGTCCCGGTCCATGGAGGTGAGCAGGATCTCCCCGGCGCCCAGCCGCTCCACCTCGGCCGCCCACGACAGGGCGTCGAGACCGGTCGGCTTGCGCCCGCCGTGGGTGTAGACCTCGAAGCCCCCCGGCGAGCGGCGGGCGTCGATGGCCACCACCACGCATTGCGATCCGAACTCCCCCGCCAGCTCGCCGACCAGCTCGGGCCGGCTGACGGCCGCGGTGTTGACCCCCACCTTGTCGGCGCCGGCCCGCAGCAGGGCCCGGGCGTCGTCGACGGTGCGCACCCCGCCGCCCACGGTGAGAGGGATGAAGACCTGCTCGGCGGTGCGGGCGACCACGTCGACGATGGTGGCCCGGTTGGCCGCCGAGGCACCGATGTCGAGGAACACCACCTCGTCGGCCCCCTCCTGGTCGTAGCGGGCGGCCAGCTCGACGGGGTCGCCGGCATCGCGCAGCCCGACGAAGTTGACCCCCTTGACCACGCGCCCGCCGTCCACGTCGAGGCAGGGGATGACCCGCACGGTGCGCACCGGGGCACCCTACCCAGTGACGATCCCGGCCCCGTCAGGCCATGGCGACGAGGTCGAGGTAGTCGTCGCTCCAGTGGTCGAGGGTGCCGTCGGGCATGACGAGCACCCGCTGGGGGGCCAGCTCCCGGACGAAGTCAGGGTCGTGGCTGACCAGCACCATGGCACCGCCCCAGCCGGCGAGGGCGGTGGCGACGGAGGTGCGCGACGGCGGGTCGAGGTTGTTGGTGGGTTCGTCAAGGAGCAGGAGGTTGTGGCGCCCGGCAGTGAGCTGGGCCAGGGCCAGCTTGGTCTTCTCACCGCCCGAGAGGGTGCCGGCGTCCTGGAACGCCATGTCGCCGGGGAGTCCGAACATGGCCAGCAGGCCCCGGATCTCACCGGCGGGCAGGTCGGCCTGCTGGCGGACGTGAGTGAGCAGATCGGCGCCCCCGACGATGCCCTCGTGCTCCTGGGCGTAGTAGCCGGCCGACACATGCATGCCCAGGCGGAAGGCCCCGGCGTCGGGTGCCGTCTCCCCCGCCAGGATGCGCAGCAGGCTGGTCTTGCCCGCCCCGTTGAGCCCCATGATCAACAGTCGTTCTCCCCGGCCCAGGTCGAAGCTGACGTCGGAGAACACCGGCGGTCCCCCGTAGGCCTTGGTCAGCCCCCCGGTCTCGAGCACGACGTGGCCCGCCCGCGGCGGATCGGGCAGGCGCACGGCCAGGGTGCGGTCCCGGGCCGGTCCGCTCACGGCGGCCGCCTCGAGGCGAGCCACCCGGTGGTCGATGGACTTGGCCGTGCGGGCCCGGCGCTGGGTCTGGCCCCGCATGGAGTCGGCCAGCGTCGAGAGCCGCTTGATCTCCTTGGCCTGGCCGGCTGCCACCTTGGCCTGGCGGGCCTGGTCGGCCGCCCGGGCCCGCTGGTACTGGGAGTAGCTGCCGCGGTACTCCACGATGCGGGCGTCGTCGAGGTGGAGCACCCGGGTGATGGACTTGTCGAGCAGGGCCAGATCGTGGCTGACCACCAGCAGGGCGCCCCGGTAGCCGGCCAGAAAGCCCATGAGCCAGGCCTTGGCGTCGGTGTCGAGGTGGTTGGTGGGCTCGTCGAGCAGGAGGAGGTCGCTGCCGGCGAAGAGGATGCGGGCCAACTCCACCCGGCGCCGCTCGCCGCCCGAGAGGACTCGTACCGGCAGGTCGAGGCGGTCGCCGGCCAGCCCCAGACCGGCGGCGATGCGGCGGATCTCGGCCTCGGCCGCCCACCCGCCGGCCAGCTCGAAGGCGTCCACCGACGTGGCGTGGCGCGCCACGTTGCGGGGCGAGGGGTCCTCCTCCAGGGCCAGGCGCCGCTTCTCGATGGTGATCGCCAGCTGGTCGAGGCCCCGCCCGGACAGGACGTGGTCCAACGCGGACTGCCCGTCGGCGGCGGCGTCGTGGAGGGTACGGGGATCCTGGGACAGGTAGCCGAGGGCGCCCTGGCGCACCACCTGGCCGCCGTGGGCCGGCGAGCGGCCGGCCAGCACGCCGAGCATGGTGGTCTTGCCTGCCCCGTTGCGCCCCACCAGACCGACCTTGTCGCCGGCGGCCACGGTGAAGGAACCCTCCTCCAACGTGAGGCGGCCACCGACCTCCACGGAGAGGTCGCGGGCGGCGAGCATGGACCCAGCCTGCCAGCACTTCCCCGTTCTCGGCGCGCTCCGTTCCATCTCCAGATTCCAGAGGCGGCGAGAACCTGGTCGCGTCGGTCGTCGTCAGGACACACTTCTCCGAAACCCACTCAAGCAGCGGACCGACTTGCGGCGCATTTCTCGCGATGCGGCAGTGTGACAACCGCGGGCCTCAGCTGCCGCAGGTGTCGGCTCTCAGACAGAGGCCAGCGACGCGACACTCCGGCTCCGACAGCACCACCGATCGGCACCTTCGTGACGCCACGCGCTGAGCGCCGTCATGGAGAGTTCGCCCCCGAGGAAGCGGCCCCGGGGGTGACACCGGCTCCCAGCGACTCCGCCGAGAGAGCTGTCGAAGCGATCAGTGCGCGGTATTGCCCAGACCGCTCACGAGGTGGGCTGAGCAGTGGCGGCGATGATCTGGTCGAGAATCGACTGGTCCGGCAGGGGCGGCGGCTCGACCGACGGGAAGGCGCGGGTATAGTCGAACGCTTGTTGGATGAGTTCGCCTTCGATGACGGGTGTGTGGCACCCGGCAATGGTGGTGATATCAAGAGACTGCACCGTGTCGACGGTACGCCCGTACTTGTCCTGGTCCGCTATCGCGAGCCATGGGCTAATACCTCCGAACGCGAACAAGGTCATGCCGAACTGCCAAAAGTCGGCCTCGAGATCAGCAACTGGCATATGCGGGTCTGTCAGCGGCGTGGCGAAGCAATCCGCCGACCAATACACGCCTGTCGTCGGATCGAACAGCCCTCGAGTTGTCGGCGAGTCATAGATCGGGGGCCGCACGGCATGTAGCGTGCGGTCACCGATGCTCACCGACTCGTCGTGCATCACCCACTGGCACTGCTGGAGCGGGAAGTTGAAGCAGTTCGTGTGACGCTCGACCATCGCCCAGTTGCAGACCAGCTTGGCGTTTGGACACGCCGTCATCACCTGATCAAGGTTCCCGGTGTGGTCGACATCGTCGTGCGACAGGAAGACCCAACGGACGTCGGTGGGCTCAACGAGTGAGAAGACGTCGCTGAGCCACTGCTTGCGGTTCGCGGGGGTGCCGGTGTCGACGATGATCGGCTCGTCGCCCAAGATCACCATCGAATTCAGATGTACGAACAATGGCTGGCCAAGCGCCGGCTGCACCTGGTGAATGACATAAGTGTCGCGCGCGATCTTCGTCGGTGGGATGTGGATCGTCGGCGCGACGGGCGCAAACGTCATGTTGAGTTCCTTCCCTAGTCAAATGTCAGTCGGTTGGCAGCCAGGTCCGCCAGCGACAGTGTCTGGTGCGATGGTCAAGCTTTGGCGAACGAAGTTCAGCCGCCGGGCGGGCGATAGCCCCCTACCTTCTGTGCTGCCTGGTCGACCTGCTCGGGGGTTAGGAGGACGGCGAGCACCTTGCCACGGAGCGCGCCCGTCGAGTTGACAGCCAGGCTGAAGCTCGCAGCGGCCTCGTTGTCCGGGAAATCGGCGATGATGAACACGTCGTTGTCGCCGAAGCGAAGGAGAACGCCTCGACGTTGCCCCCAAGACGTTCGATCGCCTGGTCGACGGCTGCTCGCCGACTCGTGCCGCCTTCGCTCGCGACCCCCTGTGCCCCCTCAGCGGTGTAGGACGCTGCCAGCAGGAACCTTGCCATGTCGACCTCCGCTTCCAGCCCGAGCCGCTTTCGACGCTACGACACGGCGACGCATCGTTCAAATGGGACTCATCATCTCGGCGCACCCCGGTAACGGCACGTTCATTGCGCCCGGATAGGGCACCCACATCGAGGAGCGGATCGTGGCACCCGTGCGCCAACGGTTCCTAACCTCTATGGTCCCGGTGTGAGCCAGTCCTTGATGGCTTATTGCCGTGTTCATGTCCCCGCCCTGAGGAAGCCTGAGGAAGGCTATGTTTTCGGCTCGAGGTAGAAAGGGCTTACTCATGCTCCAGGGACCCCCATGCGGATGAGCGAACTCGTCGACCTCCACGCTCGGGCCGTGGCTGCGTTCGGCGACCGGCTGAAAGCCGTCGGCGGGGACCAGTGGCACCTTCTGACGCCGTGCGCCGACTGGGACGTGCACGGCCTCGTCAACCACGTGCTGAACGAGAACAGGTGGACGCCGCCACTGCTGGCCGGCATGACGATGCAAGAGGTAGGTGACCGCTTCGACGGCGACCTTCTCGGTGAAGACCCGATGGCCAACTGGAAGGACGCCGCTCGAGAGGCTGTGGGCGCGGTGACTGAGGAGGCGCTGAGTCGGACCGTCCATGTCTCCTTCGGCGACATCTCCGGCGAAGAGTACGTCTCCCAGTTGACCACCGACCATGTCATCCATACTTGGGACCTGGCTCGAGGCATCAAGACCGAGGAGCGGCTGGCCCCCGACCTGATCGACTTCGCCTTGGAATACCTCGGGCCGCGGGCCGAGGACTGGAGAGCCGCCGGCGCGTTCGGGTCCAAGGTCGAGGTTGACGCCGGCGCCGATCGCCAGACGGCGCTGCTCGCCATGACGGGACGTCGGGCTTGACACTCGGTCGGGAGAGGGGCGACATCGTCGGGACAGGGTCACCGAGGACGGGTCAGGATCGAAATCTCGGTCAGATCACCGCCAGGGCCTCGGACACGGTGAAGGCTCCCTCGTAGAGGGCCTTGCCCACGATGGCCCCGGCCAGGCGGCGGCGCCCGGCCCGCAGCGCGGCCAGGGCGGCCAGGTCGTCGAGCGAGCCCACGCCCCCGCTGGCCACCACGTCGACCTCGGTGACGGCCAGGACCGCGGCCAGGCCCTCCAGGTCGGGGCCGGCCAGGGTGCCGTCGCGGGTGATCTCGGTCACCACCAGGGCCGCCACCCCGAGAGCGTCGAAGCGCCGCGCCTCGTCGAGCAGCTCGACGCCGGCCCCCTCGGTCCAGCCCTGTACGGCCACCTGCCCGGACCGGGCGTCGAGGCCCACCGCCACCCGCCCGCGATGGCGGGCCACCAGTCGGGCCACCAGGTCGGGAGCACTCACGGCGGCGGTACCGAGGACGACCCGGGCCACCCCGGCGTCGAGCAGGGCGGCCGCGGCGTCCTCGTCCCGCACGCCACCGCCGGCCTGGATCCGGGCCGGCACCGCCCGAGCCACAGCCGCGATGGCGTCGCGGTTGGCGGGCTCACCGGTGCGGGCGGCGTCGAGGTCGACCATGTGCACCCACGGGGCACCGGCTGCGGCGAAGCTCTGGGCCAGGGCCAGGGGGTCGTCCCCGTAGACCGTCTCGGCCCCGTAGTCACCCTGGTGGAGCCGCACGCAGCGGCCGCCCCGCAGGTCGATGGCCGGGTAGAGCTGCAACCGGGGCGCCGACATCAGCCGAGCGAGGCCACGAAGTTGGCCAGGATGGCCAGACCGGTGCTTCCCGACTTCTCGGGGTGGAACTGGGTGGCCCACAGCCGGCCCCGCTCGACGGCGGCCACCACCGGCCCGCCGTAGTCGCAGGTCGCCACCACGTGGCCGTCGTCCGGGGCGCTGAACGAGTGGACGAAGTAGGTCCACAGCGGGGGGGCCAGTCCCCGGACCAGCCCCGGGTCGCCCTCGACGTCGAGCACGTTCCACTGCATCTGCGGGTGCTTGACCCCTGCGGGCAGGCGCCGCACGGTGCCCGCCAGCAGACCCAGCCCGGCCACGTCGGGGCTTTCCTCGGAGGCCTCGTACAGCAGCTGCATGCCCACGCAGATGCCGAGGAAGGGGACGCCGGCGGCCACGGCATCGGTGGCGACGTGGTCGAGGCCGGCGGTCCGCAGCGCCTCCATGCACCGCCCGAAGGCACCGACGCCGGGGAGCACCACGCCCCGGGCGGCGGCCACCAGGGCCGGGTCGGCGGTCAGGCGGGCATCGGCCCCCACCCGCTCGAGGGCCTTTTGGGCCGAGCGCAGGTTGCCGATGCCGTAGTCGAGCACGGCGACCAGCGGGCGCTCGCCGCTACCGGCCGTCACAGCCGGCCCTTGGTGGAGGGGACCCCGCCTCCCTCCACCCGCACGGCGTCCCGCAGGCAGCGGGCCACCCCCTTGGCCGTGGCCTCGAGGATGTGGTGGGTGTTGCGCCCGGCCCGCATGCGCACGTGGAGGGTGATGCCGGCGTTGACGGCGAAGGACTCCCAGAAGTGCTCGGCCAACTGGGGATCGAAGGGCGGGGTGCCGAGAGCGAGGACCTCCCCGATGGGGACGTCGTAGGCGACGAAAGGCCGGCCCGACAGGTCGAGGGCCACCTCGATCAGGGCCTCGTCGAGGGGGTACAGCCCGCTGGCGAAGCGGCGGATCCCGGCCTTGTCGCCCAGCGCCTCGGCGAAGGACTCGCCCAGGGCGATGCCGACGTCCTCGACGGTGTGGTGGCCGTCCACCTCCAGGTCTCCCTGGGCCCGGAGGCGCAGGGCGAAGCCACCGTGGCGCCCGAGCTGGGCCAACAGGTGGTCGAAGAAGGGAAGCCCGGTAGCCACCTCCACCCCGGGCTCGACTCCGGGAGGACCGTCGAGGTCGATGGCCACGTCGATGGAGGTCTCCCGGGTGGCGCGGCGGCGCTCCCCCCGCCGGGTCACTCGGCCACCAGGGGGCCCAGGGCAGCGAGGAAGGCGTCGTCCTCCTCGGGCGTGCCGACGGTGACCCGCAGGCAGTCGGCCAGGCCCGGCCACGACGAGCAGTCCCGCACCAGGACGCCCGCCTCCACCAGCGCCGACCACACGTCCGGTCCCCGGCGGTGCCGTGGGCGGAACAGCACGAAGTTGGCCTGCGATGGCCACTGGTCGACGGCCAGACGGTCCAGGACCGCCACCAGGCGCCGGCGCTCGGCCACCACCGCTGCCACCCGGGCTTCCATCTCCGCCCGCCAGGCCAGGGCCAGGGTCCCGGCCAGCTGCTTCATGGCGTCGAGATGGTAGGGCAGGGTGACGGTGTCGAGCTCGTCCACCAGCCAGGCGGGACCGATGAGGTAGCCGAGGCGAGCGGCGGCCATCGACCATGTCTTGGACAGCGTGCGGGTGACCACCACCGGGCGCTCGTCGTCGACCAGGTCGAGGGCTGACCAGGCGCTGAACTGCCCGTAGGCCTCGTCGACCACGACCAGCCCGTCGCTGCTCTCGACCACCTCGGCCACCACCTCGGCGGCGTCGAGCATGCCCGTCGGGTTGTTGGGCGAGCACAAGAAGGTGATGGCGGGCGATGTCTCGGCCATGACCCGTCGCACCTCGGCCAGGTCGAGAGACAGGTCGGGTGCCCGGTGGCCGACGACCACCGGCGTCCCGGTGACGGCGGGGATGTGGGAGTGGAGCCGGTAGGTGGGCTCGAACACCGCCGCCCGCCGCCCCGGCCCGCCGAAGGCCAGGCACAGGGCCTGGATGACCTCGTTGGAGCCGTTGGCGGCGTAGACCTGCTCGGGCGCGACCTCGTGGTGCTCGGCGATGGCTTGGCGCAAGGCCCGGGCCCGGCGGTCGGGGTAGCGCTGCCAGGCGATGCCGGCCAGCCCGGCGGCCAGCTCCTCGGCCCACCCGGCGGGCGGGGGGAACGGCGACTCGTTGGTGTTCAGCCGCACGGCCACGTCGACCTGGGGCGAGTGGTAGCCCTCCAGGGCCGCCAGGTCGTCGCGCCGCCGGGGCCGGCGACCCACCGCGGCGGGCGCCCCGGTCACCGGCGCCCCGCGGCCGTCTCCCGGGCACCGTCGCCCATGCGGAGCTCGACCGACTGGGCGTGGGCAGCCAGGCCTTCGGCCCGAGCCAGGGCGGCGACGTGGGGGCCGGCCCGGGCCAGGGCGTCGCCGTCGAGGTCGACGACGTGGATGTGCTTGACGAAGTCGTCGACCCGCAGGGCGCTGGCGAAGCGGGCCGATCCGTAGGTGGGCAGCACGTGGCTGGGGCCGGCCAGGTAGTCGCCCACCGATGCCGGTGCCCACGGTCCGCAGAAGACGGCACCGGCGGTGGTGACCCGGGCCAGCAGGGCGCCGGGGTCCTCGACCATCAGCTGCAGGTGCTCGGGAGCGATGGCATTGGCCACCGCCATGGCCTGCTCGGGACCGTCGACGACCACGGCGTAGCCGCCCCCGGCCAGGGTGGCGGTGATCTGGGAACGCCGGGGGGAGGATTCGACGATGCGGGCCACGGCCTCGGACACCGCCGTGGCCACCGCCTCGTCCCAGGTCACCAGCCAGGCCAGGCCATCGGGACCGTGTTCGGCTTGGACGACCACGTCGACCGCCGCCCAGGCCACCGGCACCGACGAGTCGGCCACCACCACCACCTCGGAGGGTCCGGCGAAGGACGAGGGCACGCCCACCACCCCCCTGCTGGCCACCTCCCGCTTGGCCTGGGCCACCCGGTTGCCCCCGGGCCCGACGATGACGTCGACCGGGCGAATGCTCTCGGTGCCATAGGCCAGAGCGGCGATGGCCTGGACCCCGCCGACCCGGTAGACCTCGTCCACGCCGGACAGGGCGGCGGCGGCGAGGATGCCTGCCGGTACCCGCCCGTCAGGCCCTGGCGCCGAACAGAGAGCGGTGGTGGCCACGCCGGCCACTTTGGCGGGCACAGCCGTCATCAACACGGTGGAGATCAGGGGGGCTCCAGCGCTGGGGACGTAGAGTCCCACCCGCTCGACGGCCCGGCGCAGCTCGGTGACGGAGATGCCGTTGCGCTGGTGGACCACCTCGGGACCAACCTGGGCCCGGTGGTAGTCGACGATGTTGGCATGCGCCACCTCCAGGGCCCGGCGCAGCTCGGGGGCGATTGCCTCCAACGCCGCCTCGATCTCCCCGGCGGGCACGGCGACATCGTCGATGGCCACACCGTCGAAACGCTCGGTCAGCCGGCGTAGGGCACCGTCGCCGCCGTCACGAACCTCGGCCACCAGGGCCTGGACCTCTTCGACCGGGGGCTCGGCGGCAGACGCCGGGCGGGGGAGCCGGGCGATGGAGCCGGGCCCGGCCCCGCGCAGGTCGAGTCGGCTGAGCATAGGAAGAGCGAGCCTACCGGGCCCCCCTGTGCCACCTGAAGGCCATTGTCGGGGTAGACCGGTCTCCGTGAGCGCAGGACCGGAACTCTCGTCGGTGGCCACCGCCCTGGACGACCTGACCCGCCAGGTCACCCGCATCGCCGAGGAGCTCGCCGGCGCCGAGCGCGAGGATCTGGGCAAGGAGCTGTTCGAGGCCGAACGAGCCCTGCTCGGGGCCGGCCGGCGCCTGGCCAAGGTGGTCGACGCTCTGGGGGCCGGATGATCCGGTGGGGTCCGTCGCCGGCAGCCCGAGGCGCCCGGCAGACATAGACTGCCAGGAGCTAGCGCACGCAGCACGCCATCGGCCACGTCGGGAAGGGCAACCATGGAACCTCGCAGACGGGAACCGCTCCGGGCGTCGGGACGCAGCGACACGCCGCCCGCCACCTCTGAGAACGCCGCCCCACCCGAGTCGGCTCCGGCGCGGGGCCAGAGCCCGCCGCCCCAGCCGGAGCCGGGCACCTACCAGCCCAGCTGGTCGTCGGCCCCGCCGTCGTCGCCGTCGCCCGGGCCGCCGCCAGTGTCGATGCCGTCGCCCCAGGGCGCCTTCTACGATGCCACTCCGGGCCTGGTCATGGGCATCGTCGGCTACGTCTTCGGCGGCCTGTTCCTCCACATCCCCGCCTTCATCATGGGGCGCCGGGGGCGAGCGGTTCGTCAGGCCGGGGGCACGGAGAAGTTCGCCGACGCCAGCTACTGGCTGGGGCTCATCGGCATCATCCTCGCCGCCGTCGCCGCCGTGTTCGGGCTGTTGGTGGTGATCATCGCCCTGGCCACCTAGCTCGGGTGCCGCCACGAGCCCGGCCCCGAGGGGGACGGGGCTCGCCTCCCAGCATCATCGCCGGGCCCCATGACGCCCGGCGTCGCCTCCTGCCTCGGCCTGGTCCGGGGGTCTTGGCGCGGCGCCCGAACCCTGCACGGCCCGGTCGGGTCACCCCCCCTTGCACTATTCATAAGCGTTACGTTATGACAGATCACTGATTATTCACTTTACACCGCGACTTCAGAGGCCTACGGTTTGAGCAGGATCAGTTACCGAGGAAGCGTCATCCCCAGAGTGGGCGTCCACAACCGGGCCCGACCGGGCTTCAGCGAGGGAGAACCGCGTGGCAAACAACAGCTACCAGGCCGGCGTCAAGAACTACGCCGACAACTACTGGACCCCCGACTACGTGCCGTTGGACACCGACCTCCTGGCGTGCTTCAAGGTGGTGGCCCAAGAAGGCGTGCCCCGCGAGGAAGCGGCCGCGGCGGTGGCCGCCGAGTCGTCCACCGGCACCTGGACCACGGTGTGGACCGACCTGCTCACCGATCTCGACTACTACAAGGGCCGGGCCTACCGGATCGAGCCGGTGGGGGGAGACCCCAGCGCCTTCTTCGCCTTCGTCGCCTACCCGATGGACCTCTTCGAGGAAGGCTCGGTCGTCAACGTCTTGACGTCGCTCGTGGGCAACGTCTTTGGCTTCAAGGCCCTGCGCAGCCTACGTCTCGAGGACATCCGTTTCCCGGTGGCGTACGTGAAGACCTGCGGCGGCCCCCCCAACGGCATCCAGGTGGAGCGCGACCGCCTCGGCAAGTACGGGCGTCCGCTGCTGGGCTGCACGATCAAGCCCAAGCTCGGCCTGTCGGCCAAGAACTACGGGCGCGCCGTCTACGAGTGCCTCCGAGGCGGACTCGACTTCACCAAGGACGATGAGAACATCAACAGCCAGCCGTTCATGCGCTGGAACCACCGCTTCGAGTTCGTGATGGAAGCGGTGCACAAGGCCACCGCCGAGACGGGCGAGCGCAAGGGCCACTACCTCAACGTCACCTCGGCCACGCCAGAGGAGATGTACAAGCGGGCCGAGTTCGCCAAGTCGCTCGGAGCGCCGATCATCATGCACGACTTCTTCACCGCCGGCTTCACCGCCAACACGGGCCTGGCCAACTGGTGCCGCGAGAACGGCATGCTGCTCCACATCCACCGCGCCATGCACGCGGTGGTCGACCGCAACCCCATGCACGGCATCCACTTCCGGGTGCTCACCAAGTGCCTGCGCCTGTCCGGGGGCGACCATCTCCACTCCGGCACCGTGGTCGGCAAGCTCGAGGGTGACCGCGCCGCCACCCTCGGCTGGATCGACCTCATGCGGGAGGCCTTCGTGCCCGAGAACCGCAAGCGCGGCATCTTCTTCGACCAGGACTGGGCGTCGATGCCAGGCCTCATGCCCGTGGCCTCCGGAGGCATCCATGTCTGGCACATGCCCGCACTGGTGGCGATCTTCGGCGACGACTCCTGCCTCCAGTTCGGCGGCGGGACGCTCGGCCACCCCTGGGGCAACGCACCCGGCGCCCACGCTAACCGGGTGGCGCTCGAGGCCTGCGTGGAGGCACGCAACCAGGGCCGTGAGGTCGAACGTGAGGGTCGCGAGATCTTGACCGAGGCGGCCCGCCACAGCCCCGAGCTGGCGATCGCCATGGAGACCTGGAAGGAAATCAAGTTCGAGTTCGACACCGTGGACAAGCTCGATGTCGCCTGATCTCGGGCGCTTCGCCTCATCCACCCTCCCGCCGCCTCACCTTCCCGGACCCTCAAGGAGAGATTGACATGCATATTGACCCTTATGGGCCCACCCAACGCCATGGGGAGACCTTTTCCTACCTGCCACCGCTGACGCCCGAGCGAATTCGCCAGCAGATCGCCTACCTCATCCAGTCCGGCTGGAACGCGGCCATCGAACACACCGAGCCCGAGAAGGCCCTTTCAAACTTCTGGTACCTGTGGGAGCTTCCTCTCTTCGGTGAGAAGTCGGTGGACAAGGTCTTGGCCGAGCTCGACGCGTGCCACCGCGCCAATCCCGGTCACCACGTGCGCCTCATTGGCTACGACAACTACCAGCAGTCCCAGGGCACGGCCTTCATCGTCCACCGCGCTGGGGCCCTCCGGACATGAGATTGTACGCTGTCCAGACCGCCGAAAGCGGTGGCTTGGACGCTCTGCGAGATGCTGCTCGTGACGGTCGCGCCGCAGCGAAGTCGCGGCGGCGGGCGCTCGCCGCCGGTCGGTCGGCATTGGGGCCTGCGCCCGAGCGGATGCGCTCCGGGTTCCGGGAGGACGGGTTTCGTACTCCCGCAGCTGCGGTGGACCCGAGGCCCCCCACCCCTGCCAACGGCCGAGGCGCGCCGAGCGGTGCCCAAGAGACTTCGGGGGGCACAGTGCTCGCCACCAACAGTGCGGCCGACGCCCACCTCGGCCGCGCCCTCTCCAAGCAGCGCCGCCGCCAGCTGTCCCGGGGCAAGCAGGCGCTGAGTGCCGCCGGTGACCGGACAGCGGCTGCCGCCGCCGCCGGTCCGCCGGTCCTCGTCGTCCACCGCGGTGGAGCCGGCTGAGCATGGGGATGTACGCGGTCGACACCGCCGACAGCGCTGACCTGGCCGAACTCGTAGACGCTGCCGATGGCGGCCGCACCGCGGCGCTGTTGCGCCGCCGCCAGCTGTCCCAGGGCAAGCAGGCGCTCGACGGCGCCGGCACAGCGCCCGCTGCTTCCAATGGTCAGAGCGCACCGAGCGCTGCTTCCAACGGTCAGGGCGAACCGAGCGCCGCCCAAGGGGCTCCGGGGGGCAAGGCGGACGCCACCAACGGCGTGGCCGACGCCCACCTCGGCCGTGCCCTCTCGGTGCAGCGCCGCCGCCAGCTGTCCCAGGGCAAGCAGGCGCTCGACGGCGCCGCCACAGCGCCCGCCGCTTCCAACGGTCAGGGCGCACCGAGCGCTGCTTCCAACGGTCAGGGCGCACCGAGCGCCACCCAAGCGGCTCCGGGGGGCAAGGCGGACGCCACCAACGGCGTGGCCGACGCCCACCTCGGCCGTGCCCTCTCGGTGCAGCGCCGCCGCCAGCTGTCCCAGGGCAAGCAGGCGCTCGACGGCGCCGCCACAGCGCCCGTCGCGGAAATGCTGCACGGCAACGGCGCAGAGGGCGTGCAGGTCGACGGCGCCGGTTCGGGTCGTGACCAGGCCCGAGCTCGGCGCGCCCAGGCGAGCCGCTCCGGCAGCGCAGGGATCGACATGCCGCAGCAACAGGCCCGGGTCACGCACCCGCCCAAGGTCATCGTCTCACCCACCCACCGTGGCCAGCGGGTGACCGGGCTGCGGATCGGTCCCGGCGTACTGGTCACGGGCGACGAGCCCGGCGCCGCCCTCCCGGTGTCGGGCGGGCAGTACTTCGCGGCCGACGGGCCGGCCCCCGCGCCGGGCGCCGGGTCGAAGGTCGGACAGGTGCGCACGCCCCAGGGCCTCGTCGTCTCGGGCACCACGGTTCGCGGCAAGGTGCCCATCACCGGTGACGAGGCCGGCGAGCACCTCCCCATCACCGGAGAAGCCGACCAGAAGCTCGACGACGACCTGATCCCACGCACCGACGGCACCTACCGTCCGGCCCAGTTTCCGCGCCGGGCCGACCCTCACGGCGCGTCCGCCCTCGGCACCCGGATGGGTGGCCAGAGTCACGTGGTGGCTTCCGGTGAGGACGGTTCCTGGCACCCGCTGGAGAACACCGACGGGGGGCTGGCGGTCACCGGCTCGGCCGTGGGGCGCAGCGGGCGGGTCACCGGCAACGAGGCGGGCGCCTGCCGCCCGATCACCGGCGACCAGTACCAGCACCTCGCCTCCTACGCCAGTGAATGCGGCGCCATCGGTGGCGGTACCGCGCCGGCCGCCCACCTCAACCGGACCCGTCTCGACCCCGTGACCGCTGGCAAGGTGACAGAGGCGCAGACCTGGGGGGGCCAGCGGGTCACGGGTCCCAGCGTGGAGCACCGCTCCAACGTCACCGGCGATGAGCCGGGTTCCTGTCGCCCGGTGACCGGCACGCCCTACCAGGGGCCATCGACCGCCTTCGGCTGGTGCGAGCCCGACCAGGGTGAGGCTGCCGCCCAGCGCGTCGAGTCCAAGCCGGAAGGTGTGGCGGTGACCGGCGACCTCCCCATGACCTCCAAGCAGGTCACCGGTATCCAACGCGGTCAGCGAAACGAGATCACCGGGTCGTCCTACTACGGTGACATGCGGCCCGCCGAGCCTGTTGTCGACGACTGGGCCCGCGGGCAGGCCTTCCCGGGAGCCCTGGCGCGGCGCCTGGCAGGAACGGAGCGCGACGACACCGCCACGCAGGAACGCGGCGAGCCGGCACCACCCGCGTCCTGCGTGCCAGGCGGCATCACCGGGTCCTTCGCCATCGGCGACGGCATGGTGACCGGCAACAACGAGTTCCTGTTCCGGCCCCGCCAGACCCGCGACGCCAAGCAAACGGCGGTCACGGGCGAAGGGCGCACCGACGGTCGTACGATCACCGGTTCCGCCGCCGCCTGGACGGCCCACGACCTGGTCACCGGCACCGAGGGCTACATCGCCGCCGGGCGCAACCCCAGCGAGGGCGGCAGTGGGCCTCACGGCTGGGCCGGCGCAGGCAAGTTCCGGGATCTGGCCACACCGGGAGCGCCGACCGAGAGCCAGAAGGTCACCGGCCGAGTCGGCGGGAGCCCGAACGCGGCGGCCAGGGTCACGGTCTCCGGCGGAGCCCAGGGATGAAGTCCCTGCTCCAGCCCGACGGACGCTGGCTCGCTCCATGGGGCCAGGCCGCGGCCTGGCCGGACCCCGGCGCGGTGGCGACGGTGACGTCGACGCCGGGCCAGTCGGCCCGGAACGCGGGGTTCGGGTTCAGCCCGCCGGTGGGAGGGCATCCGCTGGCCGAGCCGGCGCTCAGCGCCGTCCTGAACCAGCGAGCCGAGGAGATTGCGGCCGCCTTCGCCCTCATCGAACCCGTCCTGCGCCGGCTGGCACCGCGCCAGTTCGACGACGGCTTCCCCGAGCAGGCGCATCGCGAGCTGGCCAACGCACTCGGCGTCGACATCCCGGCGGCCGACCTCGAGTCGTCCTGGAGCACACCGCTGGATCTCGGTCGCATCCACGCCCGCTGCGTCCTCGGGACCTTCCGCAACCTGGTGGAGCGCGAATTCGACCGGAACCTCGCGCCGCTCGACGAGGGCGAGAGCACCGAGGTGTTGATCCGGCGATTCGGCTTCCACGCGGTCGACATCACCGCGTGCGCCGACGGTCGCCTCGGAGGGGTGGTGGATTTCATCCTGCGGGTGCCGCCCGCAGTCGTGGTATGGCACGATTCGTATGCCGGCGCCATGTTCGACGTCGAGGACGCGCTGCACCGCTGGGAATCGGTGGAGCTGCGACGCTGGCGCGAGGGCTGGCCGAACGACGCCAGCGAGCCCAGCTGCTACCTGAAGATCGGGCTCTACCACTTCAGCAGCGTCGATCCACGCCACCAAGGCTGTGCCGCGCACGGCAGTGACGAGGTGCGCGCCGCGACCGCCCTGCTGGAGCGACTGCAGGAGCTCAAGGGTGCAGTGGAGTCGACCCAGTGTTGCGGGGCGAGCGTGGAGACGCTGCTCGTCGGAGTGGACACCGACACCGACGCCATCCGCGTCCACGTTCCCGACGCCGCCGGTGAGACAGACGTGGACCGCTTCGTCTCCAGCGCCACGCTCTACCAGCAGACGGCGAGCCTTGAGCGTGAGGCCGCCAAGGAGTTCATCCGCCACGCAGTCGCCGCATGCACCGCCGTGGACCCGGCCGACGCCGCCACCGAGGGCATGCGCTGGCTCTGCGGTTACCTGTTGAAGAACAACATTGGCCAGGTCGACGCGGTTTGCGGCTGGAACGGCGGAAGGTACGCGGATTCCGGCCACGCCGAGAAGCTGGTCGTGGCCGGCGACGCCATCGATGAGGTTCAACTGCGGAACCTCGCCTTCCAGGCCCAGATGGACACGCTCGAAGAAGGTGCCGTCGACCTCGACATCGGCATCGAGGTCCTCGGAAAGACGAACGCGCCGCACGGACTTGGGTTGCCGGTGCTCGTGCACTTCGACTACGACGAGCGCATCCCGGGCGCCAACGCCGGGGCGCACGCACGTGCTCGACGCCTCGCCGCGGCGATCGAAACCCGATATGCGGGTGCGGCCGGCCCCGCCGGCCTCGTGACCCAAGGGGTCGTGCGAGCGCGGGGCAGCTCGCGCCTGGAGGTCGTCGAAGGTGAGGGCGAGGGACCGCTGAACTCGCTCCCAGCCCGAGGGCGAGCGAAGGAGGCACAACGATGAAGATCTTTTGCGTCGAAGGCACGCTGGTCGCCACCGCCCGCATCAGCGGCCTCGAACTTCACCGGCTGCTGGTCGTTCGGGACCGGAAGGGGGGCAAGCAGGTGGCGGTCGACCCCGTCGGCTGCAAGCCCGGCGACTGGGTGATCGCGTGTGGCAGCTCGGCGGCGCGCGAAGCCGCCGGCCACAAGGACTACCCGAGCGACCTGACCATCGTCGGCATCATCGACTATTGGGACGAGGAGAGCCCGGAAACGGAGCGCTCCGACGAGTCGGAGCTGTTGATCGTGGATTCGGCCGCCGGGTCCGCGGGCGATGGGGCACAACAATGAACATCCATCGCGTCGTCCGCGACCTCGTCGCCACCAGTCGAAGCCCCACGCTCCTCGGCAAGTCGCTGCGGGTGGTCGAGGACGAAGGCGGCGACCTGGAAGTGGCGCTCGACCCGGTCGGAGCGCGGCCGGGCGACTTCGTCATCACCATCAGCACCTCGGCGGCACGCCATGCCACGGGCGATTTCAACATCACGACCGACCTGACCATCGGTGGGATCATCGACCACTGGAGCGAGGAGCGATGGCGCGACTGACTTGGTTTAGCACCCCCACCCTGTAACACCCGATCTCAATTCACTTACGGAGGAAAAGACATGGCCACTACCCAGAATGGAAATGACATCCCGGGCATTGCCCTGGGGATGATCGAGACCCGAGGGCTCGTCCCGGCGATCGAGGCTGCGGACGCCATGACCAAGGCGTCGGAGGTGCGGCTCATCGGCCGCCAGTTCGTCGGCGGCGGCTACGTCACCGTGCTGGTCCGGGGCGAGACGGGCGCCGTGAACGCCGCCGTCCGTGCCGGTGCTGACGCGTGCGAGCGCGTGGGCGACGGCCTGGCTGCCGCTCACATCATCGCTCGGCCCCACAGCGAGGTTGAGCAGATCCTGCCCGACGGTACCCGCGACACCCAGTACTCGGGAGCGGCGAGCTGAGCCCAGCCGCCGAACGCGGGCGGATCCTCAACGCCAGCCAGCTGGCGTTGAGGATCCCCATCCACCGACGAGGAGAACCAGATGACCACCGAGACCCCAGGGCCGGAGGGCTGGACGGAGGTCGAGAAACCATCATTGCTGTACCGTCGCTTCGATTTTGCCGCCTACCCCGAGACACGAGCTTTCCTCGACCGGCTCGCGGGTCTGTCGAAGGAGACCGGGCTCTATCCGGATCTGAGCTTCACCCGGACCCACGTCACCGTCACGGTGTACGGCTCGGATGGAGCGGCGGTCGGCGCACAGGCTCGGGAGTTCGCCGCCCGGGCCGAAGCACTAGCCACCGTGGAAGCAGCGTGACATGACCCCCGCCAAACGCCGCCCGGCCAAGGCCCCGAGCAAGCCGAGGGCGGCGGCGAAGCGCGGGACCCGACCTGCTCCGGCGGAAGACGCCGGTAAGGATTCGGCCCCCCCGGAGGAATCTGACAACGGGGAACCCGAGGACCGGGCGGCGACACCGCCGCCACGGCGGTCTCCGATGCTGTACCCGCTACCCGTCTGGCCGGATTGATGCTGCCCTCCCGCCGTCTCCCCCTCGTCGGTCGCCCCGTGGTCGACGTGGCCGTCGGCGTGCTCCGCTCCCCCGACGGGCGCGTCTTGCTGGCCGAACGTAAGGCCGGCAAGGACGCGGCCGGCTTCTGGGAGCTCCCGGGCGGCCAGGTCGATCCGGGGGAGAATGCGGCCCAGGCCGCCGCCCGCGAGTTGCTCGAGGAGGTCGGCGTCCACGCCCTGGAACTGGCCCCCTGGCGCGTCTACGAGCACGACTTCCCCAGCAAGCGGGTCCGGTTGCACTGGTTCCACGTACGCCGGTGGTCAGGCGAACCCCACGGCAAGGAAGGCCAGCGGGTGGCGTGGGTGGACCCCCTGCAACCGTCGGTCGGCCCCTTGATGCCGAGCAACGAGCTGGCCTTTGCCACCTTGGCACTGCCCGAACTGGTGGCCGTCGCCCGGGTGAACCGGGCGCCGGGCGGTCCTGACCAGCTGCTGGCCAGGTTGCCGTCGCTGGTGGCCGGCGGCCTGCGGCTCCTGATCGTGCGAGCACCGGAGCTGGCGCCTGCGCAGCGCATCCAGCTCACCCGCCGGCTGCGCCAGCTCAGGCGGGGAACCGGTCTGCGCCTCGTCCTGTCCGGGACGGCGCTCGAGGCACGCCAGGGGGGTGCTTGCGGGCTGCACAGCACCGGTGCGGCGCTGGCCGGCCTGGTCGAGCGGCCGCCGGCGCGCCTGTGGGCGGTGTCCGCCCACAACGCCGAAGACCTGGAGCGCGCCAGCGCTCTGAACGCCGACGTCGCCCTGGTTTCGCCGGTTCTCCCCACGGCTTCGCACCCCGGCAGCCAGGCGCTGGGTTGGGACGGCCTGCGGGCACTGGTCGCGGCCAGCCCGGTGCCCTGCTACGCCCAAGGGGGGCTCGGGCCTGGCGACATCGCCACCGCCCGTGCCGCCGGGGCACTGGGTGTAGCGGTCGACATCTCCCGCCTCGGGGAGTCGGGCGGCAACGGGAGCACGCCCTGATCGAGCGAGCCAGCAGGTGTCCGGTTGACCCAACGGGCAAACTGAGGGGTCGAGTCGCACAGCAGGCTGCTCGTTGGCATTCGAGCGGTTCGCTGCCTAGGGTGCTCCGCTCGAGATGACGGCGGCCAAGACGTTGTTGATCGTTGTCCCCGCGCTGCCGGCGATCGCCGCCGCAGCGATCGGCGTGGCGCGCCCGGTCGGGGCCCGCGCCTCCCGCTGGGCCGTCAGGGGTGCCGCGGCCGCCTTCGCCGCGGCGATGATCGTGCTGTTCGTGGCCGCGGTGGACGGACCGGTCGCCGCCGTGGCCCTCGGGAGCAATGGCGATCCCCTCGTGGGCCTGCATGCGACTCGCCTCACTGCCTTCCTGGGCTTGCTCACCACCGGCGTCGGCCTGGTCGTGCAGTCCTTCGCCAGCCGCAATCTGCAGGGGGATCTCCGGGAGCGCCGCTTCTTCGTCCTGGCCTCGCTGATGACCGCGGCGACGACGTCGGTGGCCTTCGCCGCCACCCTGGGCCTGCTGTGCGCCTCGTGGATCCTGGCCGGTCTGGCGTTGGCCGGCCTGGTGACGCACCGGGCCACCTGGCGACCGGCTCGCCGCTCGGCCCGGCGGACCCTGCGCAGCCTGTGGGTGGGAGACGGTGCCCTCCTGGCCGCCACCATCATCGCTGCCATCTCCGTCGGCGAGATCGACCTCCGCTCACCGGCCGGGGCCGCCGAGGAGCTCGCCAACGCCTCGATCCCGGTGCTCGGTGGGAACGTGTTGTTGGTGGTCGCCGTACTTCTGACCGTTGCCGGCATCTCCCGGTCAGCGCTTGTCCCCGTGCACCAGTGGCTGCCGGCCACCATCGCCGCACCCACGCCGGTGTCGGCGCTCCTCCACGCCGGCGTGGTCAACGGCGCCGGCGTCTTGTTGGTGCGAATGGCTCCGGTGTTCGGGTCGTCGGCCGCGGCGACACACCTGGCGTTCGCCGCCGGTGCCCTCACTGCCTGCTACGCCACCACCGTGATGCTGGTGCGCAGCGACGTGAAAGGGAACCTGGCCTGGTCCACAGCCGGCCAGATGGGGTTCATGACTGTGCAGGTGGCCATAGGAGCGCTGGCCGCAGCATTGCTCCACGTGGTCGGGCACGGGATGTACAAAGCCGCCCTGTTCCTCGGGGCCGGCGGTGCGGTGACGAACCACCTCCACCACGAGCAACTCCCTGCCCCCCATGTCGTCGCCCGGAGCGTCCGGCTGGGCGTCGCCCTGCTCGTGCCGGCCGCGGCCCTCTGGGCCGCCTACCTGGTCGTTGACCCGCACCTGTCCACGGCGGCGTACATCCTCGTGACGGTCTTCGCCTGGGCAACGGCGGCCCGGGCCGTCGACGGGTGGCTCCGGTCGGCGCCGTTCCCGGTCGTCCCGGCGGTCGCGACCGCGGCGTTCGGTGCCGTCGCCGGCGTGTTCGCCTATGTCGGTGGGCTCACCGCAGTGGAGACGTTCGTCGAACCTGCGCTCCCCGCCGAGATCGCCGAGCCGGTCGGCCCCGCTCTCCTCGTTGCCTCGCTGGCGGCGTTCGCCCTGGTGGTCGCCGTTGTCTGGCTCACTCCAGGGCAGCGGATGGGCAGGCTGCGCAACCGGGTGTACACCCTCGTGCTCACCTCGGCACCCGTCGCCTCCACGTTGACGACCCGAGGCAGCTCGACCGGGGTCGCGCCCGTGCCGGAATCCCGCCGCCTCCGGCCGAGCGTGGAGCCGGCCCGATCGACATCATCGGCATGAGCGTCGCAAACGACGGGCACCGCGGAGGATCTGGTCGCCACCACGACATCCTCACCGATGTCGCCAGCGCGGCAGAGATCATCGCTCCGCTCTGGCCGCTGACCACCTTCGTGGCCGTCAACCCCCTTCTCAACCTCCAGCACCTGCCCTTCGACGACGCCACCGCCATCGCCCGACGGTGGCTGCGGGCCCGCACCCACCTCACCCTCGCCGCCTACCGCGACGCCTACCGGCGCGGGGCCGTCACCGATGCGGATCTCCGGCACGCCATCATCGCCGTCGATGCCAACCTGGCGTCGGCGCCCAGCGCCAAGATCGGGGACCGAACGGTCGACGCGGTGGAGATCGTCCGCTTGGACCTCCTCGTGGGACCGGACGACCAGCCCCGGGACACCGCCGGCGATCGGGTCGGCCGTACGGATGTCGCCACCGTCCGGGCAGTCAGCCAGCTCGTGGCCGCCTGGTGTGCCGTCTTCGTCGACGAGGCCGGCGTTGCCTGGCCCATGCCCGGCCGCGAGTACGGGTTCTTCCGGGCGTGGCGGGAGCTCACGCCCCACGACCGGCGGCTCCGGCGCCTCGCTGGCCCGGCCGGCATGCAGTGGCTGGCACGACTCCCGGATGATCCGGTCGAGGCCCTCGCCTCCTCCCTCGACTCGCTGGGTGTCGACGACGTCGATCGCGTCGACGCCCTTCGGGAGCACCTCGGCCGGCTTCCGGGCTGGGCCGGGTACGCCCGCTTCCACGACGAGTGGGCTCCGCCCGATCACGATCGTCCCCCGCTGCGCCTGGTGGATCTGCTCGCCGTGCAGGTGGCCTCGACGGCAGCAGCGGCCCATGGCTCAGCTCGACTCCCCGGCTCGTCGCAGAGCGCCGACCCTCAGGGAGGGCCAGCGCTGAATGCGAAACGGCCGGCCCCGCAGGACCAGGGGGTCGAGGATCTCCTGGAGGACCGGGCGGCAGCGGTGCTCGCCGCCCTCGGGTGCACCTCCGACGATCCCTCGGTCACCTCCGCCGTGCGCGACGTCCTCCAGCAGGTGCCGCCGCCGGTACGCAAGTCGATGTGGCTCGAGGCCCAGGAGGGCAACTTCCGTGATCGTCTGCTGGGGCTGCTGGCCCGCCCCGACCCCGGCCCGGCGACCGGTCGGCCGGACGTGCAAGCGGCCTTCTGCATCGACGTTCGTTCGGAGGGCCTGGTACGCCACCTCCAGGCATGCGGCCCCTACGCCACCCTCGGGTTCGCCGGGTTCTTCGGCGTTCCCGTGCGCTGGCGACCGCTGGGGTCGACGGGGAGTCAGCCCCGCTGCCCGCCCCTGTTGACGCCTGATCACGAGGTCGCCGAGCAACCCCTCGTTCCCGATGATGCCCTCGGCTACCTCAGCGCCCAGCGAGCCGCTGGCGCCGGGCACGCCGCCTTCCACGCCCCCAAAGGGAGCCTGGCCGGTCCGTTCGCCCTCGCCGAGTCGGCGGGCTACATCCTGGGTCCGCTGGCTGCCACCAGGACGCTGGCACCGGGCTTGGCCCGTCGCCTGAGGGCACTGACGACTCGCCGGGTCACACCCCCCCGGACCCGACCGGCGGTCGAGGCGGAAGAGCATCACGGCTCCGGTTTGGCGCTCGAGGAACGGGTCACCTTCGCCGGGAAGGTCGTCCGGACCATGGGTTTGGCCCGCTTCGCCCGGCTGGTGGTGCTCTGCGGGCACGGCAGCGACAACATCAACAACCCCCATGCATCCTCGTATGACTGCGGCGCCTGCGGCGGCGCCCCCGGCGGTCCGAGCGCCCGCGTGGTGACGGCCCTGCTCAACGACCCCGGCGTCCGTGCCGGCCTCCACGAACAAGGCACCACCGTGCCCGACGACACCCACTTCGTCGCCGCCCAGCACGATACCGTCTCCGACGAGGTGACCATTCTCGACCGCCACGCCGTGCCGGACAGCCACGAAGCGCTGGTGGCGGCGTTCGAACGGGACGTCGCCGTGGCCGGTGAACGGCTCGCCCGGGAGCGGGCCGGACGGCTCCCGGGTGATAGGGAGAAGGTCCGGGTCCGTGGCCACGATTGGGCGCAGGTGCGCCCCGAGTGGGGCCTCGCCAGCAATGCTGCGATGGTCGTCGGACCGCGCTCCATCACCGCCGATCTCGACCTGGCCTGCCGGGTGTTCCTGCACAACTACGACGCCGAGGGCGATGGCGACGGCAGCGCCCTGGAGACGATCCTCACCCAACCGCTCGTCGTGGCCCAGTGGATCTCCGCTCAGTACTACTTCTCGTCGGTCGACCCCGACCAGTTCGGCGCTGGAGACAAGACCCTGCACAACCCGGTGGGCGGCATCGGCGTCGTCCTCGGGGAGGGCGGCGACCTCCAGGTCGGCCTCCCCGCCCAGGGAGTGGGGGTTGGGGAGCGTCGCATGCACGAACCGCTGCGCCTGCTCGCCGCCGTCCAGGCGCCCCTCGATCGCATCGAGGCGATCATCCAGCGCAACCAGGTGCTCCAAGAACTGATTGGCGGGAGGTGGATCACCCTGGCCGGCCGTTCGCACGGGGGCGAGCACTGGTCCATCCGCAGCCCGGGCGGCACCTGGGAGGCTTGGCACCCCGCCGACGAAAGCATCGATCAAACCAACGCATCGCTCGAGGTCCGCTGAGCCGGCGGAGGCCGGCAACCGCCTGCTGCAGGGCCGCTGCCGTGCCAGGCGGCCTGGTTATGCTAGAGCGCATGAGTTCATGCGCGTGCGCATGATAGCATCGGCTCGATGCCGAAGACGATCCAGATTCGAGACCTCGATGACGACGTCTACCTCGCCCTTCGTCGACGAGCGGCGGAGGCCGGAATGACGGTCCCCGAGCTCCTCCGGCGGGAGGCGACCCGTCTCGCCAATCGCCCGACGGTCGAGGAGTGGCTCGCACGGACGAGGCGCCGGCCGGCCGACATCGACCATGCCGACGTGCTGGCCGCCCTCGATGAGCTTCGCGGACCGTGGCCCGATGCTGGTGGTTGACGCCTCCTGCCTGTACGAGGTCGTGGCCGATGGACGCTTCGCTGAGGACGTCCGGAGGCGCTTGGCGGCCGACCCCGAGCACGCCGCGCCGCACATCGTCGATATCGAAGTGGTGAGCATCATCCGCCGCGATCACCAGCTCGGCCGGCTCGACGACACCGCAGCCGGCCAGGCCGTGGACGATCTCAGGGAGTGGCCGGGAGAGCGGTACGGGCACCAACCCCTCCTGGATCGTGTGTGGACGCTGCGGCAGACCGTGCGAGGCTGGGATGCCGCCTACGTCGCCTTGGCCGAAGCTCTGGGCGCCACGGTCCTGACGCTCGATACCCGCCTCGCCGCCGCACCAGGTCCCCGCTGCCCGTTCGACGTCATCGTCTGAGACGTTGGCGTGTCGCAGCCCGGCACACCATGACCAAGATCAGCCAAGCGTCGAGTTGGGCGGCGAGTTCGCCGTCACAAAGGTGCTGGCCTCCCCGTTCTCGGCGCGGATGACCCCCGAAACGGGGGCGAAAACGCGCCGAGAACGAGAAAGCGGGCGGGGTCAGGTGCCGGCCACCGTGGCCGAGGGGCAGAAGTCGGCCAAGACGCAGCGCTCGCAGTGTGGGCGCCGTGAGGTGCACACCGCCCGGCCGTGGAGGATGAGCCGCAGGCTGAGCGCTCCCCGCTCCCCCGCCGCCACCATGGGGTTGAGGTCGCGCTCCACGGCCACCGGGTCGACCTCGGCGGTGAGGCCCAGTCGCCGGGCCAGGCGGCCCACGTGGGTGTCGACCGGCAGCCCGGGCTGGCCCATCCCGACGCTGCGCACCACGTTGGCCGTCTTGCGACCCACCCCCGGGAGGCGGGTGAGGGCGAGCAGCGAGGTGGGCACCGCCCCGCCGTGGTCCTCGTGGACCATCCGGGCCATGCCCAGCAGGCTCTTGGTCTTCTGGCGGAAGAAGCCGGTGGGGTAGATGAGCTGTTCGACCTCGGCCGGATCGGCGGCCGCCAGCTCGGCCGGGCCGGGATAGCGGGCGAACAGCGCCGGGGTGACCGAGTTGACCCGCTCGTCGGTGGTCTGGGCCGACAGGATGGTCGCCACCAGCAGCTGGAACGGGCTCTCGAAGCGCAGGGCGCACAGCTCGGCGGCCGTCCCCGGGTACTCCTCGGCCAGCCTCCGGGCCGCCTCCCGGGCCCGGCCACCAGGGCTGCGGGGCCGGCGCCGTTGCACGCTGGCCGAGCGTAGGGGCCCTAGCCTGCGAAGCTTGCGCACCCTCGACATCCGCCACCAGCTCGACCCTGGCGAGATCGAGGCCGTGCAGGAGCTGCTCGCCGTGGCCGAACAGGCCGACGGCCACCGGGCCGTCGACGAGCACCGCTGGCTCGACATGGCCGCCGGGGGGCGCCGCAGCTACGCCGGCCTGGTCGCCTGGGAGAGCGGCCACGACCACCCGGTGGGCTACACCCAGGTGAGCCGGGGCCCCCACAGCTGGGCCCTGGACATGGTGATCGATCCCCACCACCGGGCCGACGCCGCCGCCATCGGCCCCGAGATGCTCCAGGCCGCTCTAGACCTGATCGCCGCCGAGGGTGGCGGCCACGTCCACCTCTGGGTCTACCAACCCACCGCCACCGACGACGGGATGGCCGCCGCCGTTGGCCTGCGCCAGGGTCGTGACCTCTACCAGATGCGCCGGGCCCTCGACGACGGGGTGGCACCGCCGGGCATCGACGTGCGGGCCTTCCGGCCCGGCGCCGACGAGGCGGCCTGGCTCGAGGTCAACAACCGGGCCTTCCAGTGGCACCCCGAGCAGGGTGGCTGGGATGCCCGCACCCTGGCCGCCCGCATGGCCGAGCCCTGGTTCGATCCCGAGGGCTTCCTCCTGCACGAGCGGGACGGTCGCCTGGCCGGCTTCAGCTGGACCAAGCTCCACCCCGAGCACCAGCCGCCGCTGGGCGAGCTCTACGTGGTGGCCGTCGACCCCGCCTTCCAGGGCCTGGGCTTGGGCAAGGCCCTCGTCCTCGCCGGGCTGTGGTGGCTGCGCCACCAGCGGGGGGTGGCGGCGGCCATGCTCTACGTCGACGCCGCCAACGAGGCGGCCGTCGCCCTCTACCGCCGCCTGGGCTTCGCCATCGACCACGTGGACCGGGCCTACGTGGGCGACGTGGCCCCCACCGGCTCAGACCCCCGACACCCCCACGGCCGAGCCGATGGCGAAGGTGAGGACGGCAGGGACGAGGGTGAAGAGGATCTGGCGGCCCACCGTGCGGGCGAGGGAGCGGCCGGTGAACCGGCCGATGGCGGCACCGACGACCACCGCCGCCAGGAGGGCGCCGACCACTGAGGCGACGATGGCGCCGGTGCCCGACCCGAAGAACCACGGCACCAGTGGCACCACGGCACCCAGCGAGAAGGCCACCAACGACGACCCGGCCGCCCCCAGGGGGGAGCCGAGCTGATCGGGGTCGACGCCGAGCTCCTCCCGGGCGTGGGTCTCGAGAGCCACCTCGGGATCGGACATGATGGTTTCGGCCATCTCCCGGGCCACCTCCGCCTCCATCCCCCGCGACCGGTAGAGCGCGGCCAGCTCCTCGGTCTCCAGCTCGGGGTTGCGGCGGATCTCCAGGCGCTCGAGCTCGAGCTCGCGCTCGAGCAGCTCGGTCTGCACCCGCATGGAGTTGTACTCTCCCGCCGCCATGGAGATGGCGCCGGCGATGAGGCCGGCCAGGCCGGCCAGGCGGACGATGCTCGGCGCCGGCTCGGCCCCGGCCACGCCGAGGATGAGGCCCACGTTGGACACCAGGCCGTCGCTCACCCCGAACACCGCAGCTCGGGCCGCCCCCCCCTGGACGTCGCGGTGGTGGTGCTCTCCGTGCTCGTGGTCGGCCTCGGAGGGATCGCCGACCGCCCCCACGGGCGCGTCGGGCGAGGTGGTCATGGCTGCCAAGGTACCCAGTGGGCACGGGCACCCGGGTGGACCGCCCTACCCTGGCCCCTGTGCCCAGCCGTTACCAGATCGACGTCGAGGATCTCGGCCGCCTCCTCGAAGGCGAGCCCGCCTACCGGGCCGGCCAGGTCTGGGACGGTCTCTACCGGCGCCTGCTCGACCCGGCCGCCATGACCGATCTCCCCCGCCACCTGCGGTCCCGGCTGGACGCTGAGCTGCCCCTGGCCCTGGAGCCGGTGGCCGAGCGGGAGGCCGACGCCGGCCGCACCCGCAAGTGGTTGTGGGTCCTCGGCGACGGCGCCCGCATCGAGACGGTGCTCATGCACTACCGGGACCGGGCCACCGTGTGCGTCTCGTCCCAGGCGGGCTGCGCCATGGCCTGCAGCTTCTGCGCCACCGGCCAAGGCGGCTTCCAGCGCCACCTCGGCGTCGGCGAGATCGTCGAGCAGGTGGTGCGGGCGGCCCGGCGGGCCGCGCCCCAGCGCCTGTCCAACGTGGTCTTCATGGGCATGGGCGAGCCGCTGGCCAACTACGAGGCGGTGTGGGGCGCCATCCGGCGCCTCCACGGCGACCTCGGGATCTCCGCCCGCCACCTCACCGTGTCGACCATCGGGGTGGTGCCGGGGATCGACCGGATGGCGGCCGAGGTCCTGCCCGTCAACCTCGCCGTCTCCCTCCACGCCGCCAACGACGCCGACCGGGACCGCCTGGTGCCCCTGAACCGCCGCTACCCCCTCGACGCCCTGGTGGCCGCCTGCCGTCGCTACGTGGACGCCACCGGCCGCCGGCTCTCCCTGGAGTGGGCCCTCATCGCCGGGGTCAACGACCGGGCCGACCACGCCCGCCAGCTGGCCGCCATCGCCCGCCCCCTGGGGGCCCACGTCAACCTCATCCCCCTCAACCCCACGCCGGGCTACGCCACCCCGGGCACGCCGGTGGCCGGGGTCGAGGCCTTCCGCCGGCACCTCGACGCCCTGGGCGTGAACGCCACCGTGCGCCGGAACCGGGGCACCGCCATCGACGCCGCCTGCGGTCAGCTCCGGCTGGAGGCCGATGGGGAGGCGGTGACGGTCAGGCGC
>DATMJI010000128.1:0-2143 GCA_035553895.1 Acidimicrobiales bacterium
GTCCCCCTGCGCGCCGCCCAGGCCGAGGCCCAGGAGCGGCGCTGGCTGGTCGATCTGGTCGCCGATGCCGTCGGGGCGGCCTGGACCGGGGCCCGGGCCGGGGCCACGGCCGCCGGGGTGGCGGGCGACGCTTTGGAGGACGCCGCCGTGTGGGCCGGCGACGCCGCCCGGATGGCGGCCGCCGAGGCCTGGTCGCTGGCCCAGGCGGCGGCCGAGCTGGGTTGGGAGGCCGTCCTGGCCGAGCTCCAGACCCGCTGGGACCAGCTGGTCCTGCTGGCCAACTACGGCGTCCAGCTTCCCCTCTCCCCGCTCTTCGCCGTCCACGTCATGCACCAGCGGGAGCGGGCCGAGCGCTTCGGGCGTAGCCAGGAGGGATGCACCCCGGCGTCGGAACCCGCCCCGCCCGCACCCGCCGACCGGCGGATCGCCGTGGTGGTCGCCGGCTTCGGGTCGTCGTCCGAGGAGGCCGGTGTCCGCCGGGTCGACCTCGCCGGGCTCGGCTACGAGCCCGCCGACGTCGCCCAGTTCTCCTACGCCGGCGGGCGGGTCCCGGGCTTCGGCGAGCTCGACGGTGTGCCCACCGGCGACTACGGGCCGGGCGACGCCAACGGCGACCTCCGGGAGTCCGGGGCGCGGCTGGAGGCGCTTCTCGACGACATCGGTGCCGCCCACCCGGGCGTGCCCATCGACGTGATCGCCCACTCCCAGGGCGGGGTGGTGGCCCTCCTGGCGCTGGTCGATCGTCCGCCGGGGGCACCGGCCGTGGGCAACCTCATCACCCTCGGCTCCCCCCACCATGGTGCCGACATCGCCACCGCCAACGCGCTGGTCGGCACCACGACGGTGGGGGGTCTGGCCCAGGCCGGCTCCGGCGTGATCGACGGTGGCTCGCTCGACGGATCCTCGGCGGCGGCGGCCCAGCTCTCGGAGACCTCGGCCGTGCTGCACGACCTCGATGCCGGTGCCCTCCCGCCGGGCACCCGGGTCACCTCGATCGCCGCCCGGGGCGACCTCACCGTGACCGCCCTGCACAGCTCCCTCGAGGGCGCCACCAACGCCATGGTGCCCCTCGACGGGCTGTGGGCCCACACCGACCTGCCGGGGTCGGAACTGGCCGAGCGGGAGATGGCCCTGGCCCTGGCCGGGTTGGGGCCGACGTGCCGGGCCCTGGCCGGCGACGTGGCCCGGGCCACCGCCATCAGCCTGGGGGAGGACGCCCTCGGGCTGGCCGCCGGCCTCGGCTCCATGTGGCTGGACTCCAAGCTGCCCAGGTTCGACGCTCCCCGCCGGCCACCGGGTCCGGTACCGGGCCGCCGCCCGGCCGGCGAGCTGGTGCCGGCAGGGAGCCGCTAGGGTGGTTCGCTCCCGACCTTGCTCTGGCGCCACCCACGGTCGCTCGCCTGGCGAGCGCGGCGCCAGGAGCCCTCCAACCGTGACGAGGAGACGACATGGCTGCCGTCGTGACCATGAAGCAGTTGCTCGAGGCCGGTGTCCACTTCGGCCACCAGACCCGGCGCTGGAACCCCAAGATGAAGCGCTTCATCTACGGGGAGCGCAACGGGATCTACATCATCGATCTGCAGCAGACCCTCAAGCGCATCGAGACGGCGTACGTGTTCGTGCGCGATCTGGTGGCCGACGGCGGATCAGTGCTGTTCATCGGCACCAAGAAGCAGGCCCAGGACCCCATCGCCGACGCCGCCACCGGCTGCGGCATGCCCTACGTGAACGAGCGCTGGTTGGGGGGCATGCTCACCAACTTCACCACCATCAGTGGCCGGGTGAAGAAGATGCAGGAACTGCAGCGGATGCGGTCGGTGGGTGATTTCGACGTCATGCCCAAGAAGGAGGCGCTGGAGAAGAGCCGGGAGCTGGAGAAGCTCGAGCGCAACCTGAGCGGCATCCGCGACATGCCCAAGTTGCCTGACGCGGTGTTCGTGATCGACACCAAGAAGGAGCACATCGGCGTCACCGAGGCCAACAAGTTGAAGGTTCCGGTGGTGGCCGTGGTCGACACCAACTGCGACCCCGACCTCATCGACTACGTCATCCCCGGCAACGACGACGCCATCCGCGCCGGGACCCTGATGTGCCGGGTGATCAGCGACGCCGTCAAGGAGGGTCGCTACATCGCCGAGCGCCG
>DATMJI010000129.1:0-6618 GCA_035553895.1 Acidimicrobiales bacterium
GGATGCTCACGGCCCGGCTCACCACCTGCACGCCGTCGGGCCCCATGGCCGCGGGCAGGCCGGACTTGGTCGCCGTCGGGTAGTCGGGGCCGACGCCGACGTCGTCTCCGACGTCGCTCCCGACGGTGGCCTGTCCCGGCCGGTTGGCCGGCCCGGGGGCTGAGCTTCACCCCCTGACCGCGCTTTTCGGAACTACTGCGAGGCCTCCACCGGCACGTAGACCTTCGCGCCGGAGTCGACGAACTCGACCGCCTTGTCCTTCATGCCGATAGCCACGGCCACCTCCGGCGTCAGGCCGTGCTCCTCGGCGTAGGCCCGTACGTCGGCGGTGATGCGCATGGAGCAGAACTTCGGCCCGCACATCGAACAGAAGTGGGCGGTCTTCGCCCCGTCGGCCGGCAGCGTCTCGTCGTGGTACGACCGGGCGGTCTCCGGATCGAGCGACAGCTCGAACTGGTCGGCCCAGCGGAAGTCGAAACGGGCCTTGGACAGCGCGTCGTCCCACGCCTGGGCGCCGGGGTGGCCCTTGGCCAGATCGGCGGCGTGGGCGGCGATCTTGTAGGCGATCACGCCGGCCTTGACGTCGTCGCGGTCGGGAAGTCCCAGGTGCTCCTTGGGAGTGACGTAGCAAAGCATGGCGGTGCCGTGCATCCCGATGGTGGCGGCCCCGATGGCCGAGGTGATGTGGTCGTAGCCGGGCGCCACGTCGGTGGTGAGGGGGCCGAGGGTGTAGAAGGGTGCCTCGGCACACACCTCCATCTGGCGGCTGACGTTCTCGGCGATCTTGTGCAGGGGGACGTGACCCGGGCCCTCCACCATCACCTGCACGTCGTGCTCCCAGGCCCGCCGGGTGAGCTCGCCCAGGGTGTCGAGCTCGGCGAACTGGGCCGCGTCGTTGGCGTCGGCGATGCAGCCCGGCCGCAGGCCGTCACCCAGGGAGAAGGCCACGTCGTAGGCGGCCAGGATCTCGCAGCACTCCTCGAAGTGGGTGTAGAGGAAGTTCTCCTGGCCGTGGGCCCGGCACCAGGCGGCCATGATCGAGCCGCCCCGGCTGACGATCCCGGTGAGGCGCGGCGCGGCCAGCTCGACGTAGCCGGCGCGCACGCCGGCGTGCACGGTGACGTAATCGACCCCCTGCTCGGCCTGCTCCACGAGGGTGTCGCGGTAGTGCTCCCAGGTGAGCTCCTCGGCCCGCCCGTCGACCTTCTCCAGAGCCTGGTAGATGGGCACCGTGCCCACCGGCACCGGGGAGTTGCGGATGACCCACTCCCGGGTGGTGTGGATGTCGGGACCGGTGGAGAGGTCCATCACCGTGTCGGCCCCCCAGCGGGTGGACCAGGTGAGCTTCTCCACCTCCTCGGCGATGGACGAGGTGACCGAGGAGTTGCCGATGTTGGCGTTGACCTTGACCAGGAAGGCCCGCCCGATGGCCATGGGTTCGGACTCGGGGTGGTTGACGTTGGCCGGCAGAATGGCCCGGCCCCGGGCCAGCTCCGAGCGCACCAGCTCGGCCTCGACGCCCTCCCGCAGGGCCACGAACTCCATCTCCGGGGTGATCTCCCCCCGCCGGGCGTAGTGGAGCTGGGTGACGGTGGCTCCCGGCCGGGCCCGCAGGCACGCCGGGGCGGCAGGGGCCTCGGGGTGGAGACCGTTGCCGTTGCCGTTGCCGCTGCCGCCGGCCAGGCGCACGGCCCGCCGACCGTCGTCCCGGCGCTGCACGGGACGGCCGCGGTGGACCTCGACGTCGCCGCGGTCCTCGATCCAGCGCCGGCGCAGCGGGGGCAGTCCCTCGGCCGGGTCGCTGCCGGGCCCGCTGGTGTCGTAGAGCCGCAGCGGCGGGTTGTCGACCGGGCCGCCGGGGCCCTGGGTGGGGTGCAGGAGCACCTCCCGGTAGGGCACCCGGATCCCGTGGGCGCCTTCGGCGTAGCCCTTGCGCGCCGAGGTGATGGCGTCGCTCATGTCCCTCTCCCTCCGCCGGCATTACCCGGATCAGGTCCTACGGTCGGCCCCGAGCAGGAACCCTCTCAGCCCGGTCCGTCCGAGCTCCCGTCTGGATGCCTTTCTACCACGCGACGAGCCCCCCTCCCCGGTCGGGAAGGGGGGCTCGTCTCCTTGCGCCGGGGGCCGTGCCCCCCAAGTGGTGGAGGCCGCGCCTCCGGGAGCGTTGCTCCTAGCCGCAGCTGGGCCAGGGGGAGTTCCCCCGGCTCTGCTGGAGGGCGGCGGCCCGCTGGTCCTGCTCGGCCGGCGAGGCGGCGGCGGGGTCACCGCTTCCGCCGACCGACTCCCAGGTCTGCTGGTCGAACTGGTAGGCGCCGCGGTACTTACCGCTGGAGGACACCGCCCCGTAGTTGCCTCCGGACTCGCAGGCCCGGATGCTGGCCAGGCCCGAACCACCCGACGAGGAGCCGGAGCTCGACGACGGCGCCGCCTGGGCGTGGGTGTGGGTGTGGGTGCGGGTCGGGCGCTGGGTGGGTGCGGCCTGGGCTCGGGCGGCGGGCGCCGGCGCCGCTGCCTTGGCTGCCTCGATCAGCGGTGCGGTGTCACACTCGCCGCTGGCGCCGGCGGGCAGGTTGAGGATCCAACCGGCCACGATGATGTCGGGATCGGCGATGGTCTCCCGGTTGAACTCGAAGATGTCGACCCAGCGGTTGGGGTCGCCGAACTCACACAGGGAGACGATGCTGAGGGATTCACCGGGCACGACCTCGTGGGTCGGGACCGGAGCGGCCGGAGCGGCCTCGGCCGGCGCCGGGGCGCTGGCCTCGGGGGTGGTGGGAGTTTCCTCGGCCGGAGCAGTGGTCTCGGGGGTGGTGGGAGTTGCCTCGGCCGGAGCCGTGGTCTCGGGTGTGATGGGAGCCGTCTCGCCTGCCCGGGCAGTGGTCTCGGGCACCGGCGGGGCCGGAGCTGCGGCGGCCGCCGCCGGGGCGGACGCCACCGCCATGGCCGTGGCCATGAACAACGCTTTCATATCGCTTCCTTCCTTTCGTTGGTCCGGGCCGGCCTGACGGCGCGGACGTACGCGCGTCGTGGGCTGTGGTTTGGGGGGGTGGGGGGACCAGCGTGTGGCCCGTGGGCGCCGTGGCGCCTCACCCGGCCGGCCCGTGCTGGCAGGCCACAGTCTGGCGGGTCTCGCCGCTCGTCACAACTTTACGAACGACATGCGTGTAATTGTCCCAGGGGGGTGCCACCATGGGAGCCGTGAAGGTCGTGGCCCTCGGCGATGCCCACCTCGGGCGCTCGTACCTCTCCCCTACCGAGGGAGGGGTCAACGTCCGCGAGCTCGATTTCGAGCGCTCCTTCGAGGCCGCCGTCGAGACGGCGCTGGCCGAGGAGCCCGACGTCCTGGTGTGGCTGGGCGACATCTTCGACCACCCCCGCCCCACCTTCCGCAGCTTCCGACTGGTGCAGCGGGCACTGGCCGGCATCGCCGAGCTCGGGGTGCCCACGGTGGTGATCACCGGGAACCACGACACCCCCCGGCTCCCCGGTACGGAGAGCCCCTACGCCACGCTGGCCGACACCTTCGGCCACCGCATCCACTTCGCCTTCCGCATGCGCTACGAACGCATCGAGCTGCCCGGCCTGGTGGTGCACGCCGTCCCGCAGATGCACAGCGTCGAGGACACCATGGACGCCCTCGACCACGCCGCCGACCAGCGCTCGCTCGACCGGTCCAACCTCTTGCTGGCCCACCCGCTGGTGCGGGTTCCCGCCGTGCAGCCCCGCTACGCCGACATCAACGAGATCGAGGTCGACGACGCCATGTTGCGATCCGATCTCACCCTGCTCGGCCACTACCACGTCCACACCGAGATCCGCTCCGGAGTCTGGTACGCCGGGTCGACCGACACCTTCACCTTCGCCGACGAGCCGGGGCGGGCCAAGGGTGTCCTCGTGCTCGACACCGACTCCGGGGCCTGCCGCCACGTGGCCCTCGGTGGGCAGCGCCCCCTGGTCACCCTGCCCACCGTCGCCGCCCAGGGCCTGTCGCCGGCGGAGGTGTCGGCCCTGGTCATGGAGCGGGCCGCCTCGGTGCCGGCCGGGGCGGTCGCCCGCCTCTTCGTCGACGGCGTCGATCCCGAGGCCTACCGCCTCCTCGACCTGGCTGCCGTCCAGGACGCGGCGGCGGCCGCCCTGCATTTGAAGCTGCAGCCCGACTTCGTCGACGCCGCCGGACCGGTCGACGACCTGGCCGATCTAGCGTCGATGCCCGCCCGCTGGGAGGGCTACGTGGGCGACCAGGACCTCACCGGCTTCGACCACCAGCGCATCAGCCGCCTCGGCCGCGAGTACCTGGTGCGGGCGGTGGAGGACTCGGGGTAGGCGGCCGTGCGCATCACCCGCCTCCGCCTGCGTAACTACCGGGTCTTCGCCGGAGACCACGAGCTCGACGTGCCCCCCGGGCTGGTCGGCATCTACGGGCCCAATGGGGCCGGCAAGTCGTCGCTGGTCGAAGCCATCCCTTTCGCCCTCTTCGGCTCCTCACGCACCGGCAACGACCAGGTGCGCACGGCCGGCGTCGACGAGGAGTGCGTGGTCGAGGTCGAGCTCGAGCACGAAGGCCACCTCTATGCCGTGCGGCGCCGCATCAGCGGGATCAACCACACGGTACGGGCCCAGGCCACGGCCGACGGCCACCCGGTGGCCGACGGCACCCGCGACACCAACCGCTACGTCCGCTCCATCCTCGGCATCGACGACGCCGCCTTCCGGGCCTCGGTCTTCGCCGAGCAGAAGCAGCTGGCCGCCTTCTCCGGCACCACCCCGGCCAAGCGGCGGGACCTGGTGCTCCGCCTGCTGGGGATCACCCCCCTCGATGCCGCTCGCGACCGGGCACGCGGCGACGCCCGCCACGCCTACGCCGACCTGGAGCGCCTGCGGGGCCTGCTCCCTCCACTCGATTCCCTCGAAGAGGCCGCCGCCGAAGCCGAGGCGGCGGCCTCGTCCGCCCGAGTGGCGGCCGGACAGGCCGCCCGGGACCTGGCCGAACGCCGTCGCCAGCTCGGCGTGGCCCGGCGGGCTCACGAGGAGCTGGCGGTGCGGGCGGCGGAGCACGACGCCCTGGTCGGCGAGGGCCGCGAGGTACGCCGCCAGCACGATGTGATGGAGCGCCGGGCGGGCCAGCTGGCCACCGAGCTGGCCGGCCTGGACGACGCCCGGACCCGGGCCCAAGCGCTGAGCCCCGATTCCCAGGGCCTGGAGGCGGCCGAGGCCCGGCTGGCGGCCCTGCGGGACCTGGAGCGGGCCGGCGCGGCCGTGGCGGCGGCGACCGAGCAACTCGGTCCCCCACCACCGGCCGTCGACGAGGAGGAGGTGCGGGCGCTCCAGCGTGCCGCGGCCGACGCCCGCGCTGGCCTCCTCGCCCACCGGGCCCTCCACGACGAGGTCGGGCGCCGTCGCGACCAGGTGGCGGCGGCCTCCAGCGACGTCGCCGCCCTCACCGGCGAGAGCGACTGCCCCCTGTGCGGGCAGTCCCTGGGCCGGGCCTTCGAGGCTGTTCGCCTCCACCGGAGCCGGGAGCTGGTCGATGCCGAGGCCCGGCTGGCCGAGCTCGACACCAAAGGCGCGTCGCTGGCCAGCGCCGCCGAGGCGGCCGGCGCCGCCGCCGGCGCTGCCGAGGCCCGCCTGGTCGAGGCCCGCCGGGCCCGGGCGGCATGGGAGGCGGCCAGCGCCGCCCTGGCCGGCGCCACCGCCGCCCGGGACGAGGCTCTGGCCCGCCTCGGGCCGCCCCCTCGGGACGGCGAGCTCGCCACCCTGGCGGCCGAGGTCGAGCGCCGGCGCCGGGCCCGGGCCGAGCACCAGCGTCTCCTGGGCCAGCTGGAGCGGGCGCCCCGGGCCCGCTCCGAGCTCGGCGATCTCCGCCACGACCAGGAGTCGCTGGCTGGCCGGCTCACGACCCTGCGGGACAAGGTCCGGGCCCTCGCCTTCACTCCCGGCGCCCTGGCCGGCGCCCGCCACGCCCAGGAAGAGGCCGAGACCGCCCAGGACGAGGCCGATCAGCGGGCCCGAAGGGCCGAGTTGGCCGCCACCCGGGCCGACGCCCAGTCCGAGGGGGCGGCCCAGCGCCTGGCCGCGGCCTTGGAGCAGCACGCCAGCCTGGCTGACCTCGAGGACGAGGCCCGGCACCTGGGCCGCCTGGCCGAGCTGATGAGCGACTTCCGCAACCAACTGGTGGGCACGGTGGGGCCCCGGCTCTCCCGCCAGGCGGCATCACTGTTCGCTGAGCTCACCGACGCCGAGTACGACGAGCTGCGGGTCGACCCCGACACCTACGGCATCGAGATCCACGACCAGGGCGTGGCCTACGAGCTCGACCGCTTCTCGGGCTCGGAGTCCGACCTGGCCAGCCTGGCCCTGCGGGTGGCGGTCAGCGAGCACCTGTGCTTCCAGTCGGGGGGCCAGATCGGCGTGCTGGTGCTCGACGAGGTCTTCGGCCCCCTCGACGCCGAGCGCAAGGACCGCATGCTGCGGGCCCTGGAGCGGCTCAAAGGCCGGTTCCGCCAGGTGCTGGTGGTCACCCACGACGACGACATCAAGGACCGGCTACCCAACGCCATCGAGGTGGCCAAGCTCCCCGGCCGCCGGGCCCGCGCCTCGCTCACCCACCCCGGCTGAAGC
>DATMJI010000130.1:0-5064 GCA_035553895.1 Acidimicrobiales bacterium
GGCGAGGGGTCACGCAGGGTCGAGGCTACAGGCTGGGGGTGGCCGCCTCGCATCAGCGGTAGCGGTCGAGCACCCGCCGGGCGGCGGTGGCCGCCACCCCGTCGGCCCCTTCCACCACCGTCGCCCGCGGGCCCAGGCGGAGCAGGAGGCGCTCGAGCCACGCCCGCTCGGAGACGGCCAGCGCCACCCGGCACCGGCCGCCGCCCAGCTCCTCGACGTGCTCCACCGGGTAGCGCTCACCCACCCAGCGAGCCGCCGGCTCGAGGTCGAGGACGACCCGCGGGTGGTCGGGTGCGGCCTCGAACACCCGCCGGGGCCGAGCCTCGCCGTCGCCTGGTGGCGGCCGGTGCTCGGCGGCCCTGTCCGAGACGGTGAGGCTGCCGATGCGATCCAGGCGGAAGCGCCGGTCAGCCTCGGCCAGGTGGCACCAGGCCTGGAGGTACCACTGCCCCTCGGCCGCGAACACGTCGAGAGGATCCACGACCCGCCGGGAGCGCTGGTCACGCCCGTAGGCGTAGTAGTCGATCTCCACCTGGCGCCCGGTGGCCAGGGCGTGGCGCAGGCCCTCCACCACCCCTTCGGGGGCGGCACCGAGGGCCACGTCGAGGTCGACGGCGGGGTCGATGCCGAGCAGGTGGGCGAGCTTGGCCAGGCCCCGGGCCAGTGGGCCATCGGGGTCCGAACCAGGAACGGCAAGGGCGGCCGAGCCGGCGGCGACCAAGGCCAGCCCCTCCTCGGGGGTGAGGCGCAGGGGCCGCTCCAGGTAGTCGGCGTAGCTGATCCACACCCGCCCGTCGGCCACCACCACGTCGATGAGGGAGTCCGGGGTGAACGGGTGCACACCGCAGAGGAACACCAGGTCGAGGTCGGCCACCAACTCCGCCTCCGTGAGCCCGAAACGGGTGCATACCTCCTCGATGGCCGGCCCGTCCCGGGCCACCACCCAGGGGACCAGGGCGAGCAGCCGGCGCAGGCGCTCCGAGGCGCCGGGCCGGGCCATCAGCCGGCCAGGACCTCGAGCCAGGACACGATGTCGCCGCGCAGTTCGGGCGGCTCGAGAACCTCGGCGTGGTCGAGGAAGCCGAGGACGAACGAGCGGAAGGCCTCCCGGTTGGTCACGGTGAGCCTGACGTCGACACTGCCGTCGGGGTGGGAGGCGGCCACGGCCCCGGCCCCCAGGTGATCGACGCCCCAGCCGGCCAGGTCGGCATCGATGCGCAGCCGGGCGTCGACGGGCGACTCCCCGCCCAGCTGCCACGGAGGGGCGTGGGCGGCGGGCAGGGACGCCGGGCGCTCGAAGGCCCCGGGGGGACCGTGGTGCACGGCTCCGTCGAGGCGGTCGAGGCGGAACTGGCGTGCCGCCCGCCGGTCCTGGTCGTGGCCGTCGAGGTACCAGTGGCCCCGGGCGAAGGACAAGCGGTGGGGCTCGACGTGCCGGAGCTCCCCCCGGTAGCCGAAGGAGACGACCCGGCGTTCGCTCACGGCCACGAAGAGGGGGACGAGGCCGGGGATGGTCGGGATGGCGGTCACCGCCTCGTCGCCCGTGGCCGCGGCCGGCGCTCCCCCGAGCTTCCACAGGGCGTCGGTCGCCCGCAGGCCCTCCAAGCGCACCGCGGCGGTGGCCAGCTGCAGGGCGGCCAGCTCGTCGGCCTCCAACCCGGGGTCGCGCAGGGCGTACTCGTCCCGGGGGATGCGGTAGCCCTCGACCACCGTGTGTTCCCGTTCCACCTCCTCGACCAGCAGGGGGATGCCCATCTCCCGCAAGGCCTCCTTGTCCCGCTCGAAGGCCCGACGGGCGGAACCCTTGGCGTCGTCGCTCGGGTACCCCGGTACCCGCTCGTGCAGCTCCTCCCGGGTCAGGGGACGGGAGGTGCTGAGCAGGGCGGCAGTGAGGTTGAACAGACGCTCCAGGCGCGACGACACGGCGGGACGAGGGTAGCGTCGGGAGCCAGAAGACCCGAAGGGATTCGAGCCAACTGGGTAGAGGTGCACCATGGCTGATGCATCTTCGGGCGTGATCTTCGATGTCGACGGCACGCTCGTCGACACCAATTACCTCCACGTCCTGGCCTGGTCCAGGGCAGTACACGACGCCGGCGAGACCGCCTCCATGGCCGAGATCCACCAGCTCCTGGGCATGGGCAGCGACCAGCTGGTCGAGCGCCTGCTGGGCCGGCCCAACGAGGAGGTGGCCGACGGCCACAAGGCCCACTTCCGCAAGCTCACGGCCGAGATCCGGGCCCTGCCGGGGGCGAGGGACCTGCTCTCGGAGGTCCACCGCCGAGGAGCCCAGGTGGTGCTGGCCACGTCGGCCAGCGAGGAGCAGCTGGAGGCCATGCTGGACGCCCTGGCCCTGCCCGACGGTGTCGTCGACCACCGCACGAACAAGGACGACGTCGAGGAGAGCAAGCCGGCCCCCGACATCTTCGTGGCGGCCATGCGGGAGAGTGGCTTGGAGCCGGAGCGATGCCTGGTGGTCGGGGACACGGTCTGGGATGTGGAGGCGGCCACCGAGTGCGGCCTGCGGGTGGTGGGCGTGCTCACCGGCGGGATCGGCGGCGGTGCCCTCGAGCGGGCCGGAGCCATCGCCGTCTACCAGGACGTGGGTGATCTGCTCGAGCACCTCGACGACAGCCCCCTGGCCGAGCTCTTCGACGCCCGCGGTTGACGACCGGCGCTCCGGTGCGGCCGGCCGCTCGCTCTAGAGCCGGGGGCGGAGCACGAAGAGCCCGCTGTCGACGCCGCTGACGATCACGACCCCGCTGGCGAAGTAGGGGTAGCTGCTCCACGCTCCCTGGAAGCCGGGATCGTCGTCGGCCGGGAAGATGTCGAAGTAGCCGACCTCCCTGAGCTGGGCCCGGCGCAGCGACCGCTCGTCATAGTCGTAGATGCGCAACCCGGCGTGGTAGTTGGCCTCGTAGAGCAGTCCATCGTGGATGTAGCGGTTGTGGTCGATGGCCGCGGTCTCGGCCGAGAAGGCCTGGGGACGGGAAGGGTTCAAGGGATTGGCGACCTGCATCACGTAGGTGGTGGTCCCCGGTACCGAGCCGATCAGCTCGTCGGCCTCGTCGCCGAAGAGGAACCAGCGATGGTCGGGGGTGAGCCACCCCTGGTGGGCGGAGAAGGCGTTGGGATAGACGGTGCGAGACAGGCGGCGGGGGTGGCCCTTGTCGGTGACGTCCACGATGGTGACGGCATCCCGGTTCAAGGCGAAGCACAGCTCGCGCCCTTGCAGCCGGCGGTTCGACCCGTGGAAGATGACGCACTGGGCGTCGTGGACGTAGCCGTCGTCGGCGTAGCAACCGGCGAAGGTGGGGTCGGCCGGATCGTGAAGATCGATCATGTGCAGGCCCCCCGCGCAGGTGTCGCTGCCGACGGCGTAGGCAAACCCCGAGTCCTCGTTGATGACCAGGTTGTGGCTGCGCCCGAATCCGCGGTACACGGCGTCGGGAGCGAAGACCTCGGGAGTGGGAGACGTGGTGCGCAGCCGGGTCAGGTCGAAGACCTGCATGCCATGGTTGAAGTTCTCCGACACCACGTAGGCATGGTTCCCGTAGACCTTGACATCCCGCCAGAACGGCAGTCCCTCGGACGACTGTGTCGGCAACGCACCGAGGATGACCGGGTTCTGGGGATCGCTGATGTCCACGAAGACCGTGGCGCGGGTGGTGGTCTGCAGGGCGTACTCCCGCCCGGTCTCCGGATCGGTCCAGCCCCAGATGTCGAGGCCCTCGAGGCCCGGGCCCTCGCCCAGCTCGGACAGCGGCACGAAGGCCTCCAGATCGACGTTCTCGCAGGGATAGCCGGCCGCCGAGCCGTCGACGCACGGGACTCCGCTCACGGCCGCCAGGGCGGCGGTGGCACCGGCTGACCCGGCCCGCCCGGCGAAGGCTTCGGCCTTGGCGTCATCCGGGTCGTGGGCTCCCGCCGCGGGGGCGCCGGCCACAGGGACCAGGAGGGCCAGGACGACGACAAGGGCTCGGGCACGTGCGGCCTTCATAGTGATACCTCGCGGTGGCTCGTGGATCGTCGCTCTGCTACCGGCATCGGGAAGCTAGCACCGCTTGCGGCGTTGATCACCACTGCCCGCTCACACGACCGGGCGCCAGCAGCTCGACCTCGACGCCGAGCACCCGGTAGGTGTCCAGCGCCCGGCGGTCGAGGGTGGCCAGCGTCGACGCGTGCTCGACGGCCGCCGCACCTACCAGCGCGTCGTACACGGCGCCGCCGGCGATCTCGCCTTCCGCCAGACGCTCGAGGAGGACCGCCGCTCCCTCCACGGAGAGGAACCGGCTGGCAGGAAAGTTCTCCCGGACCACTCTGGCGACGACGCCGGGCGGTCGCCGTGCCGGCGGTGGGAGCCGGGTGAGCACCGAGAACGTCTCGAAGGCTGCGTGCCCGGCCAGACCGAGTCGCCGACCCTCCAGGGCATCCACCGTGAGGTCATGGAGCTGGTGACCGGCCACCGACAGCGCAACCGCAACACTCGTGTCGACGAGGACGTCAGGCGCCCTAGCGCTGGTCGTCATCGCGCAGCGAGCGGACGTCGTCGACGCTGATGGGCTCACCAGCCGCAGGAATGACCAGCCGGCCCCGCTCCGCCTCGACGCCGCCCTCGGCGATCACCTCGACCCGCAGGGCGGCACCATCCGCAGTGACCTCCACCGCGCCCGGCCGGAGCCCGAGCCGATCGCGCAGCGGCTTGGGAATGACCAGCCGGCCTGCCTTGTCGATGGTTGCCCGCATGCCACGAGGATACCAAAGGCATTGGTCGAGCCTTCGACGGCAGGAACCGGCTCCTGCGCCTCGACCAAGGGCGTTCTCGGTGCAGGTCAACGGTAGGGACACCGTGCTCCGCCTCCAGCTCGGCGAGCCACTCAATCAACAGCGCGGAGGTGTCGCAGCGAAATCAGGACAGTGGCTCACCCCACCCACCCCCGCCGGGAGTCAGCATCCGGAGCACGTCGCCGGCCTTCATACAAATGGTGCACTTGTCCGGTAGCCGCTCGGCCCGGCTCTCGTCCCCACCCGGGAGCAGCCAGTTCTCCCCCGGCGCCCCCGGCT
>DATMJI010000131.1:0-2198 GCA_035553895.1 Acidimicrobiales bacterium
GTAGTGTGGAGAGCCGTGTATGCCGTGATCCGCACCGGGGGCAAGCAGGCGCGCGTGGCCGAGGGCGAGCGGCTCGACGTCGAGCGCCTCGACGGCGCCATCGGCGACGAGGTGCGCTTCGTCCCGTTGCTGGTGGTCGACGGCGACACCGTGGTGGCCGCCCCCGGCGAGCTGCAGCGGGCGTCGGTGTCGGCCCGGCTCCTCGGCGACGCCCACGGCGACAAGATCCGGGGCTTCACCTACAAGAACAAGAGCAACCAGCGCCGGCGGTGGGGTCACCGCCAGCACTACTCGACCATCGAGATCACCGGTATCACCACAGGGAGCTGAGAGATGTCCAAGACCAAGGGCGGGGGTTCCACCCGCAACGGGCGTGACTCCCCGGGGCAGCGCCTCGGCGTCAAGATCTACGACGGCCAGCAGGTCAAGGCCGGCGCCATCATCGTGCGCCAGCGGGGCACCCGATTCCACCCCGGCGAGAACGTCGGCCGGGGCAACGACGACACCCTCTTCGCCACCTCGACGGGCCAGGTCCGCTTCGGGACCCGCCAGGGGCGCAAGCTGGTCGACGTCCTCGCCGTCTCCACCGCCCCCGGCCCGGCGCCGGCACCGGGCGAGACGCCGGCCTGAGCCGCGGCCTCGGGCTCAGACGCCCCGGGGCAGCGAGGCCCGATCCCAGCCCAGGCACTCGACGGCCAGGTTCAAAGCGAAGCGGTCGGTCATCCCGCTCACGTAGCGAACCGCCGCCTGCACCGCCTCGGGGCTGGCCGGCGGCGGTGCCGGCACCGCCTCGTCGGTGCGGGGGTGGGCGATGAACCACTCGGTGAGCGAGCGCAGCAGCCGGATCACCCGGCGGGCCTGCTCGCTGGCCTCGGGGCGCAGGTAGATGCGCTCGTAGTTGAAGGCTCGCAGGGCGGCCAGGGCATCGGCTTCCGGCTGGCGCAGGGCGACGGTGCCGGTGTCGGCCATGGTGGCCAGCACCGCCTCGATGAAGGCGCCGAGCTGGCGGGACCGGGTGGTGCCGACCACCTGACCGACACTGTCGGGCAGGTCGGCCGGGGTGACGATGCCGGCGTCGACGGCGTCCTCGAAGTCGTGGCAGACGTAGGCGATGCGGTCGGCCCACGCCACCACCTCGCCCTCGGGTGTGGCCGGGGCGGGCCGGTTCCAGGAGTGGTTGCGGACCGCATCGAGGGTCTCGGCACACAGGTTGAGGGGGGCGAGGACCACGTCGGCTCCGTAGGTGGCGTGGTGGTAGCCGCCGGCGACGAAGCCGGACAGCGCCTCTTCGCTGGCGTGGCCGGCGGGCCCGTGCCCGCAGTCGTGAGCGGTGGCGGCGGCGGTGGCCAGGGCCACGTTCAGCCCCGCCCCCCGGGCGATCGAGGTGGCCACCTGGGCCACCTCGATGGCGTGGGTGAGCCGGGTGCGCAGGTGGTCGTCGTCGGGGGCGATGAAGACCTGGCACTTTCCCGCCAGCCGGCGGAAGGGGCGGCTGTGGTGGATGCGGTCGAGGTCGCGCTCGAAGCAGGTGCGGAACCGGTCGGGCGCCTCGGGTCGGGCCCGGTTGCCCGCGCCGACGGCCCGGGTGGCCCCCGGCGCCAGGGCCAGGTCCTCGGCCGCTTCCCGGGCCTCCCGGTCGACCAGGCGCAGCGGCGGCGGGCCCACGGGAACGGGCCGGTGGGCCACGGCGGGTGCTCCGGTGCTCGTCCTCAGGCCCACGCCCTCACCCTACCGACGGCCTGGGACAGTGCCCGGAGGACGCACCCCCGACCTTTGTGGTCACGGAGAGACCGCCCTGGTCTCTTGGTGACCACAAAGCGGCCGCAGGGCGTGGGCCGCGGGGCGTGGGGCGCGGGGGCACGGCGGCGGCGCCGTATCCTCACCGGGTGTCCGGCTTCGTCGACGAGAGCGGGCTGCACGTCAGAGCCGGCGACGGGGGGGCCGGGGCGGTGTCGTTCCGGCGGGAGGCCCATGTGGCCCGGGGTGGACCCGACGGTGGCAACGGCGGGCGGGGCGGCGACGTCTGGCTGGTGGCCGACCGCAACGTGGCGTCGCTGCTGGGGTTCCGTGACCACCCCCACCGGCGGGCCGGCGACGGCACCCACGGCACCTCCAAGCGGGCCCACGGGCGGGGCGGCGACGACCTGGTGGTGGCCGTGCCGGAGGGGACGGTGGTGCGCGACCAGGAGGGCACGGTG
>DATMJI010000132.1:0-10314 GCA_035553895.1 Acidimicrobiales bacterium
GTGCCCACCTGCACCGCCGACGCCGCCGAGCTGCTCCTGGCCGGGGCGTCGGCGGTGCAGGTGGGCACGGCCACCTTCGGAGATCCGCAGGCCCCGGCCCGGGTGCTCGACGAGCTGCAGGGCTGGGCGGCACGCCACCGGGTGACTAGCGTCGCCGACGTGGTGGGGGCGGTCCACCAGCGGGGGACCGCCGAGCGAGCACGGGAGACGGAGATGGGCCGATGACCGACACGATCTCAGCCGGGGTGAGCGAGGAGCTGCGATCCCGCCTGGCTCTGGCCCTCGACGTCGACGACATGGTGCCGGCGCTGCGCCTGGCCCGGGAGCTGCAGCCCTGGTTCGGGGTGGCCAAGGTCGGTCTGGAGCTGTTCACCGCCGCCGGGCCCGATGCCGTGAGCGCCCTGGCCTCGATCGGCTACGACGTCTTCGTCGACCTCAAGCTCCACGACATCCCCACCACCGTCGGGCGGGCCGCCGCCGTGGTCGGCTCCTACGGGGCCCGCTACCTCACCCTCCACGCCATGGGCGGGGGTCCCATGCTGCGGGCCGGGGTGGAGGGGTTGCACCGGGGCGCAGCCCGGGCCGGGCTGGAGATGCCGGTGGCCCTGGCCGTCACCGTGCTCACCAGCGACGCCGACGCCCCGCCCCACATCGTTCCCAAGCGGGTCCGGATCGCCCTGGAGTCCGGCTGCGACGGGCTGGTGTGCGGGGCCCCGGACGTGGCCGACGTCCGCCAGCTGGCGCCCCGGCTGACCGTGGTCGTGCCCGGTACCCGCCCGCCGGGGAGCGACACCCACGACCAGGCCCGCACCGACACGCCGGCCGCCGCCCTGGCCGCCGGGGCCGACCTCTTGGTCGTAGGGCGAGCCGTCACCGCCGCCCCCGACCGCCGGGCGGCGGCCGAGACCCTCGTGGCCACCCTCACCGAGCACTAGGGTCCTCGCCATGCCGATGCCGCCTGAACTGTCCCCCGAGCAGCGCCAGGCCGCCCTCGCCAAGGCGGGCGCTGCCCGGCGCCTGCGAGCCGAGCTCAAGGACAAGCTCAAGATGGGCTCCACGTCGCTTCCCGAGCTCTTCGACATGGCCGGCACTGACGAGACCGTGGGCAAGATGAAGGTCCTGACGGTGCTCGAGTCGCTCCCGGGCCTGGGCAAGGTCAAGGCCCGCCGCCTCATGCAGGAGCTGGGCATCAGCGAGACCCGCCGCCTGCGCGGGCTCGGGGTGCAGCAGCGGGAGACCCTGCTCAAACGCTTCCCCGGCTGAGGCTTCTTGCTGGTCGTCATCTCCGGTGCCGGCGGGGTCGGCAAGGGGACCCTGGTCCGCCGCCTCGTGGCACGTGATCCCAAGCTGTGGCTGAGCCGGTCGTGGACCACCCGGGCGCGCCGCAGCGGCGAGGCCGCTGACGCCTACGTCTTCGTCGACCGGGACCGGTTCGAAGCGGCCATCGCCGAGGGACGCTTCCTCGAGTGGGCCGAGTTCCTCGGCCACCTCTACGGCACGCCGGTGCCCGATCCCCCGGCGGGCACCGACACCCTGCTGGAGATCGAGGTCCAGGGGGCCCGCCAGGTCCGCCGGCGGGTGCCCGACGCCCTCCTGATCTTCGTGGCGCCCCCGTCGGCGGCCGAGCAGGAGCGGCGCCTGCGGGAACGGGGGGAGGACGAGGACCGGGCCCGCCAGCGCCTGGCCAAGGCGGCCGAGGAGGCCCAGGCGGCCGCCGCCCTGGGAGCGGTCGAAGTGGTCAACGACGACCTCGACCGGGCGGTGGCCGAGATCGCCGGCCTCATCGACGCCGCCCGCCGACAGCAGGCCTGACCGCCGTACCGACCCGTTCTGGCAGCAGGAGTGGTCGGGATTCCAGCCGATCCTGCTGCCAGAAGCCGGGGTCGGTACCATCGCCTTCGTGGTCTCGCCGGACCGGCCGAGCTACCCGTGCGCACGGTCCTGGGCCTCGAGCGCACCGTGAGCCTCCCCACCTGTACACCGCCCTGGTAGCGTGGCCGCCATGGTCTGGCGCAACGACACCATGATGAACCCCGCCATCGAGGAGTTGCTCGAGCGGGTGGACTCCAAGTTCACCCTGGTCACCCTGGCCTCCCGGCGGGCCCGCCAGGTCAACGCCTACTTCAACCAGCTGGGTGAGGGCTTGGGCGCCATCGTGCCCCCCCAGATCGCTTCCACTGCTCGCAAGCCGCTGTCGATCGCCTTCGAGGAGATCGCCGCCGACAAGATCACCTACGAGCGCATCCAACCGGGCACCGGCGACGAGGACAACGTCGAGGAGGCCGTCGAGCGCACCCTCGGCCCCGTCGGCACCCTGAGCGACACTGCCGGCGAGGCCGGCGACGGCGCTGGGGGCGAAGTTCCCGACGCCTGACCGCCCTGTCGGGCTCGCCGCTCTGGCCGGGCGCCGCATCGTGGTGGGCGTCACCGGCGGCATCGCCGCCTACAAGGCCGTCGAGGTCTGCCGCCGGTTGGTGGACGCCGGCGCCCGCGTCAGCCCCGTCCTGACCAGCGGCGCCCAGCGCTTCGTCACGCCGACCACCTTCTCGGCGGTGGCCGGTGAGCCCACCCGCACCTCCTTGTGGGACGAGCCGGAGCCCAGTCCCCACCTGGCCCTCGCCCAGGAGGCCGACCTGGTGGTGGTCGTCCCGGCGACCGCCCACCTGGTGGCCGCCTATGCCACCGGGCTGGCCCACGATCTGCTCCTCACCACCCTGGTGGCCACCCGGGCACCGGTGCTGGTCTGCCCGGCCATGCACACCGAGATGTGGGAGCACCCGGCGGTGCAGGCCAACGTCGAGACACTGCGCCGCCGGGGCGTGCACGTGCTCGACCCGGCGACCGGGCCGCTGGCCGGCGGCGACGCCGGCGTGGGGCGTCTCCCCGAGCCCGGGGAGATCGTCGAGGCGTGCGCCGCCGCCCTGGCCGGCCCCACGGCCCCCTCGCCGGCGGGCGACCTCAGCGGCCTGCGGGTGCTGGTCACCGCCGGGGGCACCCGCGAGCCCATCGACCCCGTGCGCTTCCTCGGCAACCGCTCGTCGGGCCGCCAGGGCCACGCCGTGGCCGCCGAGGCCGTGGGGCGGGGTGCGGCGGTGACCCTGGTCACCGCCTCCGACCGCCACCTGCCGGACGGGGTCGAAGTGGTGGCGGTGGAGACCGCCGAGGAGATGGCGGCGGCCGTCCTCGAGCATCTCGGCGGTGCCGACGTGGTGGTCCTGGCCGCTGCCGTCGCCGACTTCCGGCCCAAGCAGGCAGCGCCCACCAAGCTGCGCCGCAGCCACGGCGTGCCCGAGCTCGTCCTCGAAGCGACCCCCGACATCCTGGCGGCGGTCGTGGCCGAACGCCGGCCCGGCCAGACGGTGGTGGGCTTCGCCGCCGAGTGGGGCGACGCGGCCGCCGGCGCCGCCGGCAAGCTGCGGGCCAAGGGGGTCGACCTCATGGTGGCCAACGACGTCTCGGCGCCGGGCACCGGTTTCGAGGGCCAGACCAACGCCGTGACCATCCTCGCCGCCGGGATGGAGTTGAATGTAGGGCTCCGGGACAAGCGCGACATCGCCCGCGCCGTCCTCGATGCCGCCGTCGTCCAGCGAAGACAGGAGCACCCCCGCCCATGAGCCGCTCGACCTTCACCTCGGAGTCCGTCACCGAGGGCCATCCGGACAAGATGGCCGACCAGGTCTCCGATGCCATCCTCGACGCCATCCTGGCCGACGATCCCTACGGTCGGGTGGCCTGCGAGACGCTGCTCACCACGGGGCTGGCCGTGGTGGCGGGGGAGATCACCACCGACGCCTACGTCGACATCCCCAAGATCGTGCGCCAGACGATCTGCGAGGTCGGCTACGACCGAGAGTCGTTCGGCTTCGACGGCCACACCTGCGGGGTCATGGTCTCCATCGACGAGCAGTCCCCCGACATCGCCCAGGGGGTCGACACCGCCTTCGAGCAGCGCCGGATCGGTTCGACCACCGACGACCTCCTCGACAGCCAGGGGGCCGGCGACCAGGGGATGATGTTCGGCTACGCCTGCGACGAGACCGAGGATCTCATGCCGGTCCCCATCTGGCTGGCGCACCGGCTGGCCCATCGTCTCTCCGAGGTGCGCAAGGCCGGGATCCTTCCCTACCTGCGGCCCGACGGCAAGACCCAGATCAGCGTCGACTACGAGGGCGGCCGCCCGGTGCGCCTGCGCACCGTGGTCATCTCCACCCAGCACCAGCCCGGGCTCGACACCGAGACGCTGATCAAGCCCGACCTAGAGGAGCACGTGATCCACCCGCTGCTCCCGGGCGAGCTCGTCGACGGGGACATCGACGTGCTGGTCAACCCCACCGGCACCTTCGAGCTCGGCGGCCCGGCGGCCGACACCGGCCTCACCGGGCGCAAGATCATCGTCGACACCTACGGGGGGATGGCCCGCCACGGGGGCGGGGCCTTCTCCGGCAAAGATCCCACCAAGGTCGACCGCTCGGCCGCTTACGCCGCCCGCTGGGTGGCCAAGCACGTGGTGGCGGCCGGTGCCGCCCGACGCTGCGAGGTGCAGGTGGCCTACGCCATCGGGGTGGCGCATCCGGTGTCGCTACTGGTGGAGACCTTCGGCACCGAGACGGTCGACCCCGACGCCATCGCCGACGCCGTGCGGGAGATCTTCGACCTGCGCCCGGCGGCCATCCTGGCCGACCTCGACCTGCGCCGGCCGGTCTTCCGGCGCACTGCCTCCTACGGCCACTTCGGGCGCTCCGACAAGGAGTTCACCTGGGAGGCCACGCCCCGCCTCGACGACGTCAAGTCAGCCCTCCACCTCTAGCGCCCTGGCCCGACTGCCCCCACCCAAGCTCGTTCTCTGTCGGATGGGCGGTGTCAGCGACGCCTGAGCCGACAAAGAACGAGGGGGGAGGGCACCAGGGACCGCCGCCGCTGGTGGTGCGGGTGCTGCCCGACGTCCCCGCCATCGACCGGCCCTTCGACTATCTGGTCCCCGCCACCCTGGCCGACCGGATCGAGCCGGGCACGGTCGTGCGGGTCGCCCTTCACGGCCGGCGGGTACGGGGTTGGGTGGTGGCCATCGGCGTGGAGCCGGTGGCCGGCGTCGGACTCCGCCCCGTAGCGCGCATCACCGGCCGGGGCCCGGGGCCCGAGCTGATCGAGCTGGCCGGCTGGGCCGCCTGGCGCTGGGCGGGCCGGCGGGTCCACTTCCTGCGGGCGGCCACCCCGCGCACCGCCGTGGTCGGCCTGCCCGCCCGCCCCCACGCCCCGGGTGGCGATCCCGAGGTGGGCTGGGTCCGGGCCCTGGCCGAAGAGGGGTTGTCCCACCACCACGCCGTGCTGCGGCTGCCGCCGGCTGCCGACGCCCTGGCCGTGGTGCAGGCGGCGGCCCGGCAGGGGTCGACGCTGGTCGTGGTGGCCTCCCTGGCCGGGGCCGCGGATCTGGCCACCCGGCTGCGCTCGGCCGGCGAGGCCGTGGCCCTGCTCCCCGGCGGCTGGGCCCAGGCGGCCGCCGGCGCCCGGGTGGTGGTGGGGGCCCGGGCGGCGGCCTGGGCGCCGGTGGTCGACCTGGGCGCCGCCGTGGTGCTCGACGAGCACGACGAGGCCCACCAGAGCGAGGCCGCCCCCACCTGGCACGCCCGGGAGGTGGTGGCCGAACGCACCCGCCGGGCGGGCGCTCGTTGCCTGTGGGTATCGCCCTGCCCCTCGCTGGAGGCGCTCTCGGCGGCGCCCCTGGTCACGGCGTCCCGGGCCGAGGAGCGCCGGGGGTGGCCGGTGGTCGACGTGGTCGACCGCCGCCGGGAGGAGCCCATGCGGGCCGGGCTCTACGCCCCGCACCTGGTCGAGCTGCTGCGCCGGGCGGCCGCAGCCGCCCAGCCCGGGGAGGGACCGCAGGCCGTCTGCGTGCTCAACCGCAAGGGGCGCGCCGCCCTGTCGGTGTGTGGTTCGTGCGCCGAGGTGGCCGCCTGCGAGCGGTGCCAGGCGGCGGTGATCGCCGGGGAGGGCGACGACCTGGTCTGCCGCCGGTGCCGATCGGTCCGGCCGTCGCTGTGCCTGGCGTGCGGGAGCACCCGCCTCAAGCGCCTGCGCCCGGGGGTGCGCCGTGCCCGCGAGGACCTCGAGCACCTCACCGGGGTGGCCGTGGCCGAGGTGAGCGCCGACGTGGCCGCCGACGGGGGCGTGCCGCCGGCGGCCATCGTGGTGGGTACCGAAGCCGTCCTCCACCGCCACCTGCGTCCCCGCCTGGTCGCCTTCTTGGACCTCGACGCCGAGTTGCTGGCTCCCCGGTACCGGGCGGCCGAACAGGCGATGGCCCTGCTGGCCCGGGCGGCCCGGCTGCTCGGCGGCCGCACCGGTGGGGGGCGCCTGGTCCTCCAGACCCGCCTGCCGGGCCACGAGGTCGTCCTCGGAGCCCTCCACGCCGACCCGGGGCGGGTGGCGGCAGCCGAGCGGGACCGCCGGTCCTTGCTGCGCCTGCCGCCGGCCGGTGCGCTGGCGGTGGTGTCGGGTCCGCCCGCGCCCGGCTACGCCGAAGCCGTCGCCGGCCAGCCCGGTGTCGAGGTCCTCGGCCCCGACCGTGACCGCTGGCTCGTCCGGGCGGCCGACCATGCCACCCTCTGCGACGCCCTGGCCGCCACTCCCCGGCCGCCCGGGCTCCTCCGGGTGGCGGTCGATCCTCCCCGCCTCTAGGCCGGCCAGCGCCCGCTGCGGCCGCTCACGGGGGGTCGGGGAGGGCCGTCCACTCGCGGCGCCGCAACTCGTAGACGGCGATGGTGGCGGCGTGGGCCACGTTGAGCGATCCCACCCGGCCCAGCTGGGGGATGTAGGCCACGGCGTCGCAGGCGCCGAGCACCGACGGCGACAGCCCCCGGTGTTCGTGGCCGAGGGCGACACAGACGTCGGCCGGCAGGGGGAGGCGGTGCAGGGGCTCGGCCCCGTCGGCCAGCTCCAGGCCGAGGAGGAAGTACCCCGCCTCTCGGGCGGCGGTCACCGCATCGTCCTCGCCGGGATGGGTGCTCCAGGTGAGGTAACGCTCCGTACCCAGTGACGTCTTGTGGGCCTTGGCGTGGTCGGGGGCCACGGTGGCGCCGGCCAGGTAGAGGTGCTCGACCCGCTGGGCGGCGGCCAGGCGCACGATGGCGCCCACGTTGAAGGGCGTCTGTACCGAGTCGAGCAGCAGGGCGACCCGGCCACCCGGGCGCTGGCGCCAGCGGCGGTGGAGGCGCTTGAGCTCGGTGTCGCTCAGGCTTCGCACGGCCCCACCGGGGAGGCGACCTCGAGGAGCCGGTAGCCCATGCGGGAGCGCCGGCGGCGGGTCGGGTAGCCCCGGGCGTCGAGCCAGGCGGCCAGGGAGTCGGCCCCGAGGTGTTTGTGCACGACCAGCTGGGCCCGCCCCCCGGGCTCGAGGCGGCCCAGCCAGCGGGCCAGCAGCTGGTGGAGAGCCGCCTTGCCGATGCGCACCGGGGGATTGGACCAGATGGCGGCGAAGCGCAGCTCGGCGGGAACGTCCTCCGGGGTGACGGGGCGGACGTGGGGGCACCCGGCCGCCTCGGCGTTGGCCGCCGTCAGGGCCAGGGCCCGGCGGTTCACGTCGAGGGCCCAGACGGTGGCGGCGGGGGAGCGGGCCGCCAGGGTGAGGGCCACGGCACCGTAGCCGCACCCGAGGTCGAGCAGGTTTCCCTCGGCCGGCGGGGCGGGCGCTTCCAGGAGGAGGAGCTTGGTCCCGGGGTCCACACCATCGCGGGAGAAGACCCCCCGGTCGGTGGTGAGGGAGAGGGTGAGGTCGGGGAGGACGAGGCGTACCTGGCGCCGATCCGACGGGGCGAGGGGGTCGGCGTCGAAGTAGTGGCTCACCGGCCGGGCAACGCTACCACGCCTGCTCCCTCGGCTACCGTCGCTGGGTCGAGCCAGGAGAGGGCCAGCGTGCGCATCGAGTTCAACGCCTCCGACCGGGCCAGCCTGGGCATCGAGATGGAGCTGGAGGTGGTCGATCTCGTCTCCCGGGAGCTGGTGGGCGCCGCCGGGGAGCTGCTGGCGGACATGGGCCGGGGCCACCCCGGAGGCGAGCACCCCAAGGCCAAGCACGAGCTCTTCGAGTCGACCGTGGAGATCATCACCGGCGTCTGCGCCGATGTGGCCGAGGCCCGGGCCGACCTGGAGACCACCCTGGCCGAGCTGGCTGGGCACGCCGCCGCCCGGGGGGCGGGGCTGATCTGCTCCGGCAGCCACCCCTTCACCGACTGGGCCACCCAGCAGGTCAGCCCCAACCCCCGCTACCACCAGCTGGTGCAGGAGATGCAGTGGTTGGCCCGGCGCCTGGCCATCTTCGGCATCCACGTCCACGTCGGCGTGCGCTCGGCCGAGAAGGCCATCGCCATCGCCAACGGGCTGTGCGCCTACCTCCCGCACTTCCTGGCCATCTCGGCGTCGAGCCCCTACTGGATGGGCGAGGACACGGGGCTGGCCTCGGCCCGCTCCAAGGTCTTCGAATCCCTGCCCATGGCCGGACTGCCCCACCTGCTGAACGACTGGCAGGAGTTCGAGGGCTTCATGACCACGCTGGTGCGCTCCAAGGCCATCACCTCGATCCGGGAGGTGTGGTGGGACATCCGACCCCACCCCGACTTCGGTACGGTGGAGCTGCGGGTCTGTGACGGCGTGCCCCGCCTCAGCGAGGTGGCGGCCCTGGCGGCGCTGGCCCAGTGCCTGGTGGAGTCCATGGATGCCGGCCTCGACATGGGGTTGGTGCCGGCGGTGCCCCGGGCGTGGATCATTCGGGAGAACAAGTGGAAGGCGGCCCGGTACGGGATGGAAGCGGAGATCATCGTCGACGACGAGGGTGACCTGCGCCCCCTACGAGAGGTCACCGGTGAGCTGGTCGACCGGCTGGCGCCGGTGGCCAGGCGCCTCGGCTGCGAGGCGGAGCTGGCGTCGGTGGCGGCGGTCATCGACCAGGGCCCGAGCTACGCCCGCCAGCGGGCCCTCGTGGCCAGCGGCTCCTCCCTCGTTGACGTGGTCGATGCCCTGCTGAGCGAGCTGCGCACCGACCGGCCGGTGGCCCCCGTGCCGGTCCCGGGAACGTGATGGCAGCCGGGATGCGCCCGCTCATCGCCCTGCCCGCCGGGCGCATGGAGGCGGCCCGCATCGAGAACTGGGGTCCCGACGCCTACCTGGTGGCCGAGCCCTACGTGGCCGCCCTGCGCCGGGCGGGCGCCCGCCCGCTGATCCTGGCCGGGCGGGAGGCGGACCCGCCGGAGGAGGTGCTGGCGCCCTTCGACGGGCTCCTGCTGGCCGGAGGCGGCGACGTCGACCCCGGGCGCTACGCCACCCGTTCGGACGAACGGGTCTACGGCATCGACGCCGATCGTGACGACCTCGAGCTGGCCCTGGCCCGTCACGCCCTCGATCACGGCATCCCGGTGCTGGCCATCTGCCGGGGCCTTCAGGTGGTCAACGTGGTCTGCGGGGGGTCGTTGCACCAGCACCTGCCCGATCCCCTGGGCCGAGGGTCCCACGGCGACCCGACGACGGGTGTCCTCGTCACCCACGGGGTGGAGGTCACGCCGGGCAGCCGGCTGGCGAGCGCCGCCGGATCCCACCGCCTGGCCTCGTGCACGTCGGTGCACCACCAGGGGGTCGACCAGCTGGGCCGGGGCCTGGTGGCGGTGGGGTGGAGCGACGACGGTCTGGTGGAGGCGCTGGAGCCGGCGGGCGGCCACGGTTGGCTGGTGGCGGTCCAGTGGCACCCCGAGATCACCGCCGCCGACGATCCCCAGCAGCAGGTGCTCTTCGACGCCTTCGTCGAGGCCGCCCGGGCCCGGGCGGCGTCCGCCGCCGGCGTGGCCAGCTCGTAGGGTCGCCGGATGGCGGCGACGGAGGTGGTGGAAGCATTCGCCGCCCGCCGGACCCCGCCCGGCGATCCGGCCTACGGCGCCGAGGGCGACGCCTTGATGGTCGACGGGTGGTGGCCCGCCGCCTTGTGGCTGGGACCCAACACCTGCCTGGTGCGCCTGGACGAGGGCCCGCGGGCGCCCCTTGCCGACTCCCTGAGAACGGCGCTCACCGGCGCCGGCCTGGAACCGCTGCACCGGGACCTGGATGCCGCCACCGAGGCGGTGAGCGCCTACCGCCTCGGTGTGGTGGGGGGCCGGTGGCAGGCCTGGGCCACCAGCGAGTCGGCCGGCGTGGCCGACATCAGCGCCGCCGCGCTCTAGCCGCCACGGGGTCCCGGGCTACCCACTCACCGGGTTGATGGGAACGATCTCGGTCGTGCTCGGGCTGGGCCGAGGGATGGTGATGGGGGGGAGGGTGCTGGGCGTGGTCGTGGTC